>JASMLX010000004.1 GCA_030748495.1 Candidatus Poribacteria bacterium
GCTCCTACGATTTAACGATCAATTTAACATTTGAAACAATGGTAGGTCATCCAAACGTTTTCGAAATTTCCAGTATACTAAATATTGACGCCGAACTTAAGAATCAGACGTACAATTTAGTACAACTTCTGATTGATTCCTTGCAATTGAGTCTTGGGGATGGGATGGCCGCTGTCCCTGCAGAGTCGCCCGCGCGATTCGACGTCGGTTTAAACTGGCGAGTCGAGACCGAATGGAAGACAAAAGAGCTATCAAAAGAAAAATGGTGGGAAGTTAAAGAGCAGCTTGGGAATCAATTTACGGTTTCATGGCAGCCAGCGGAGGACGGGTTGGAAGACTATGTTGCCTGGGTGGGTGCATGTAGGCTACTTGTTTCGACAGTGGGTTTGGGGTGCCATCTTGCGATGCTTTTTGGGCGACGCCTATTGATGCTGTCTGGGCCAACCGATTTTTCAGAAATCCATACATATCCAATGGGCAAGGTTCTGTATCCTCCAAATGATTGTGCCGTACGACCCTGTTATCGTAAGATTGGCGATGAGCGCTGCGATTGCATGTTGCATTTTCAAGCTGGCGATATTGCCTGTGAGATCAGGAGCTTGATGGAGCGTGAGATCTTTCATCAAAATATTCTTTGATGACTTAAAGAAGGTTGTGAGATGACACGTACCGAAAATACCAACGAACTTGCGAAATTGCGGCAAGCCAGATATCTCGATTTTCGCGAATTCAAACGCAATTTGACGCTAGATGAACTTGCCACACTATCAGCGAAACGCTTGTTATTTGTTTATCCCGTTGTTGGACAAAACGAATTTGAGTTGGTAGATCATCCAATATCGCAACGCATTCTAATGGCAGTGGCAAAGGAGCTTGGTTGCTGCGTGGAGTGGGAAGTGGCACGGATTAGCGAAGAAGAGTTCGATTTTTACCCGCAAGAGTCATCGGCGGCAGAATATGTAATTCTTCATCCTATGATTAGTAGTCTAGATCGGATAGCGGATTTAGTCTCGCAGTACCGAAAACGTATGTGCAAGGCCGAGATAGTGGTCCAAACCTCGGATCAGAATCAGCACGAAAAGTTGATAGGGGGTCCGCGAGGAGCGGAAATCGCTGAGAAATTATTGGAGGAAATCGCTGAGATTGACACTGTGCTGTTAGGCTTCGCTGAGTATCCATTGATAATGAATCTGCTTGGAAAACGCACGACTACTACATTTCGAAGGGAGGGCCGTGGCAATTATCCCGGCTTCCTTTTTCGATTCGATAGCTTACCAGATGCTGCTATCATTAATGACTCGGACAGTCAGCAAGTGGCTCTCAGAGTGCAGCGGTCACGGGGCTGTCTTTCGCCATGCACTTATTGTATTGAGGGGCAGGCCAACCGCAGCGTCGATGGTGAACGACCATGGGAGGGCATTCCCATAGAGGAATTTGTTGGTCGTCTGGCTAAATATGAGCAACGCGGTTTCTTTTTCGTCAATATCAATGATTCTAGTTTCGAGGACCCCGGTAAAAGGGGTTTGCGTGACCTGCATCGATTTTGCGATCTATTAATCCAACGTAACATTCGTCTATCCTACAAGATTCACCTGCGAGCAGAGAATGCACCTAAGGTAAATTCGAACGATTTGGCACGCTGGAAGCAGGCAGGTATTGATGTGATCGTATGTGGCTTGGAATCTGGTAGTCAGGTCGAATTAGATCTATATCGGAAGATAGCTACCAAAAAGGTATCCGGAGATGCATTCCGTCATCTTGAAGAGACGGATCAATTCTGCACAATATTGGGTTATATGATGTTTAGTCCCATAAGCAAATTTCAGATTTGGTGGGTATGGATGCATCCGTAGTTGAGCCAAAAGCCCAACCAACCAAAGAAACACCTCGTGTTTGGGGATGGTTACAAAGGATCAGCAAAAAACATCGTCAGGAGGGAATCTAGGTTTTGTTGAAAACCTTGTTTGTCAAAGTCTTTTCGAACTGGATCTCAATTCAAATCCCGAATCGAAAAATCGTAGTCAGCTTCCAAATTACCACTTATATCCTGTTTCTCAGCTTATTGGTCGGCTATGCTGTAATCCTTCCTTCTCCAATAGAAGCTGGCATACACGAAAATGCAGGAACACGTGCCATGACATTCCTGAAAATAGGGGTTGGAGCAGAAGGTATTAGCATGGGTGAGTCTCAAGTTGCACACACTGATGATCTGTATGCGACTTTTTGGAATCCAGCGGGACTGGCCAGCGTCCGCCAATCTCAGTTTGCCTTTATGCACAATGAATGGTTTGGTGATATCAATCATGAATATATTGGCTTTGCTCAACCGTTGGGGGATTTAGGGGCTGTGGCAGGGAGTTTGATCTATCTAAGTTATGGTGAGCTAATCGGCAGAGACGAAAACGGGAATGAAACTAAACCCTTTCACCCTTACGATCTAGCCTTAATACTCTCAATGGCACGGAAATTTGGTTCTCTATCTGTCGGCGGGAATATAAAATGGGTTAGAGAAAAGATTCTCAGTGGAAATGAAGCTGAACAGCTACGAAGCTCAACGGAGGCGACTTCAGCCCAGGCGGCTGAAGCCAATGCTTTAGCACTGGATATTGGTGGACTGTATACCTTCCCAGGTAGTAACGGTGAAGATGGACCTTTCTCGATAGGCCTCAACTTGCAGCACCTGGGTCGAACTCGCTTTATTGAGGAATCGTTTCTACTTCCCGTTAATTTGAAAGTCGGCGTTGCCTACGAAATGTTAAAAGACGCTGCTGTGATTGTCGCTGATCTCAACCGTCCCTCAGACAATAACATCAGTCTGGGAATTGGTTTGGCCTTCACTGCTCTAAAATGGTTCCATGTTCGGTCAGGATATAAATATATAATCGGTGGAAATGACTTAGGCGCGGTTTCTGGTGTAACGGCCGGTCTTGGGGCTAGTGCAGGCAATTTCCAGATTGATTATGCCTTCATCTTTATGGGGCAATTTGGCCCAACTCACCGCTTCTCTCTTCTGGCTAGATTCTAGTTGGATAGGATCTAATCTGTCTCTCTCAATCTGTCTATTGCCGCCAAAACCTCGTCGATGTCTGTCAATGCTGTTTGCTCTTTCTTTGCTGTTTGCTCTTTCTTTGCTTCCCTTTGGCGAGACGCAGACACTTCTGATTCCGATGTTTGAGTTGGATGGTTTGATGAACGACGCTGATCTGCTCTGCTACGATGACGGCGGGTCGGTCTCGATCGGAGTTCTGTCTGATCCGAAATAACCGGATTTCTTGCTAATTGATCTGAATTATCCTCACTAATAGCCTCTATTTGGTGAAGTAAATTCTGTAGTTCTTCATCTGCCACGTCATCAGGTTGAGTCTCTGCTTTGGTCTGTTGATCTGGGGCCGATTTAACTGGTTCTAATCCTTCCGCCGGTTCATTATCTAATTGAGCCTCTATTTGGTTAGCATCTGCAACTGGCGCCGATGTCACATCAGCTAGGTTCAGTTGATCGGTTACCTCGTTCTCGAGTTGATCTGGGCCAGACTCAATCGGATTGGCTAATGGTTCACTCTCAGAATTCGGTTCTTTAAACTCCTCATCTACTGAAGAGGCATCAGCATCCACCTGTAATTCCGGCCATTCTTCCACTAAATCGTGAAACTCTTCCTCGGCCGGAGGTGCTTCTGGAGATGTCTCAGCGGATGGTTCCTCCGTGTCAGCGAGTAAAGCCGCCAGTGGATCGTTGTCATCATCTGATATCATATCCATAATCGAATCCAATGATGAATCATCACCATTATCATTCTCGTCGAGAGGTGATCCCTGGGGCAATATCTCTGCGGTGGTGTTCGTATCTTCATCTTGTTCAGCTGGCACTGGATCTAAGGATAAGCCATCTCCTAACGCCGTCGTGCCTAATGATAAATCATCCGCAGGAGCAGAAGTCTGAGCGGATATTTCCACCGGTTCAGGCTCGTCAGTTGGATGATCTAAATCAATTTGATCCACTAAATCGGCTTCCTGATTCAATTTCTCTCCGGGTACTTCTAAATCGGAAGTTTCTGTCTCTATTTTCTCGATTGGGTCTAAGTCACCTAATAGCGAGGATTCTGATTCTTGATCAGCGGTTGGATCTATCAATTCCAATAAATTGGTGTTTTCATTGTCTATTTTTTCCTCTAACCTAGCTTCGAGAGCCAAATCATGTTCCACCGGGCCTATATTATCGTCTTCGCTTGCATCATTAGAATCTAGAACCGGCTCCCGGCTTGCTAAGAGGTCTTTCAGAGCCTCGGCCTGAGACTGACTGGTAATTAGGTCGTTAATCCCATTCTCATTAGATTCAGATTCTAGCTTCAAGGAATCTTCTTGGTTGGGTAATTCTTCCAATTCAGTTGTCTCGGGTACTTCGTCAGTCAAATCTTCTTCAGTTGCTTCCAAATCAGAACTTAAGGTATTCGTGGCGCTGGTCAACTTGTCCGGGTCGGATTCCCTATCCTTTGCATCTATTGAAGTGGTTGGTGACTCGCTAATAGAGACTGCGTCTAATCTATCGGTCGATAAAGCTTCTTGGTCATCATTCGTATCGGAAAGCGATAGTCTCTCTTCTTCTACATCTGAATTATCTAAACCCAAATCAAGATTATCGAAGTCAATGTCATCTAAATGATCAAAGTCATCTTCGTCATCTGGACCTAAAATCAAGTCAATGTCATCATCCGCAAAATCACTTGAGTCGCTGAGGTCGTCTCTGACTTCGGCACTATCGCTCGATTCTTGCCAAATTTCATTAGCTTCATTATCCTCATTATCTTCTTCGAGATCGTCAAAGATATCTTCTTCGTCATCTTCGCTGGATGTTTGTATTAGCTGTAAGATGTCGTCGTAACCAACTAGATCTTCTAGTTCTTCTTCCAAATCAGCTTCCATGATAGCTTCATCAGCTTCAGTGTTAATGACTGATTCCATATTTTCAGTCAGTGTGGCAACCGTCTGAGCGTCATTTACTATGAATTCTTCAACATCGCTCGGTGTTGCTATTTTCGGATCTAGAAAAGCGTCAGCCTGTTTTTCGCTTGTAGTCGTCGCATCGTCCTCTTTTAGCTCTAGATCTGCAAAATCATCCGACATAAAGAATTCCGCATTATCTTGTTCTCTTTGTCTCATTGCTCCCAATACCATCACCCCGCCAGTTGTCATCGTGCCAACGACCAATAAGACAGCCAACATAAGTGGAAGTAGATTGGGTTTAGCAGAAGGCACAACTTCCACAAGCCGACGAGGAGGTGTTACTACATAAGCGGCGCTAGGGTCGATAGTAATGTAATAATCGCCATTTTCTAGTGGGGTGTAGACTGCACTAAACGATGGCGTAAGGGTTGAAGGATCTGAGGTTAATTGAAGTTGTTGATCGGTGTTATCTGGTAATCTAATCGTGGCGTAGAGTACATCTAAGTGCATCGCTATACCCGCCGACTCAAACGACTTTCCAGCCTGTACCCGCAGTTCAATCGGCCATTGCTTCTCTTCTGGTTTTTCAAAAACCAGCTCTGGCAGATTTACTTTATCGTTAATCTGGGCGCTTATAACCTGCGAAACTTGGTCTAAGTTTTGAAACATTACCTTCCAATTTCCCAACGGCGGATTTGGAATCGTATAGAGCTTGAAGTTTTTCGACTCTGCATAATGGTAAACAAACTCCCCCAAAGCATCTCTAACTTCGAGGGCTGGTAGTTCTTCACCAGATTTAAACAGATACTGGACTTGGATTTCCTCAATTCGAGGATCGTACACTAAAAAACTCGAGGTGCCAAATGGTTGGAGTTTGGTGACAGTTTGTGCCACAGAAACTGTATAACCATGCATCTGGTTCAATAGTTGCGAAACACGGGTTAACAGTTCTACTGGAGTTTGTAGATTTTCCAATTCTTTCAGAGAGATAGCTTTAATTATGGTACTACTGCGTTCTGGAAAATCAAGTTGTTCGATACGATGGGCCAAAACGATTAATCCTGTGCGGTTCAGTGGATCTTTATACTGAGTTGGATTATCGAGCCGATCCAAAAGGTATTGGAGGCCCTCTTTAGTGTCAAGATCCGAATTACGCTTAGAGGAATTGTCAAGATTTTTCTTCAACTGGTCTTTTTGGGAGAAATGACCGGTTAGAATCTTCTTGTTAACCAGTGGCTGGGAGGGGTTCGACAAATTAATAATCTCCAATCCATCACCCACCTGAAGTTGGTCAATTGCCAATGGTACCGATTCCCAACGATATCCATCCGGGTCTATTTTGTGTACTGCTTCCGAGTTGTCAATGGCCAAAATCAGATGAATTTTACTCTGGACAGGGAGGGAAGCCAAGAACAGGAGTATTAGGAAGATTTTAACACGTCGCCATTTCCAGCACATATGTGTATAGGATACCCTTTAAACTTGGAGAGGTGTAGCGTTATAGATATTACGAGTCAATTGCCAATTGGGCTTCAATCTTCGCCAAAATCCGGTTCGCAATTGCAAGCGTCGTTTCAATCTCGATTTGCCTACCTGACTCGGCTACCAAGGCCAACACATTTTCCCGGATCAATAGGATATTCTGCTCGGTTCGCCAGACACGATCTGCCATCAGTAAGTCGGGAACCGGTTGATAAACCGATTGGCGAACCCCATTGATAAACCGTTGTCGTGACGACAGCCGATTCCGAGATTCCTCACCGACGCGTATAGCCTCAGTTAGAGAAGTAAAGTACCAGTAATTGAGCGACAAATTTTGGGCACATGTTTGATGTAGCCACCATCGGTCTCTCCAACCCAAATCGCATTCACTCGGTCGAGGCGAAATTGGTGATAATAATGGCTGCGAAGAAGAAAGGTAGGGATCGTATGGTGAAAGGTCGGCCACATCCAACCGGATCTGTTCAAGAGTCATGAGCATGCCCCTTATTATTCCAACTTAGTTCTAAAGGAATTGACTTACCATAGTTCATTTTAGCATAGGTAACTAAATCCTTACCAATCGAAAATAACAACCCTAGACTTCGTTTTTTGGTTGAACGAACGAAGCTTTAATGTTATTTTATACTGTGAATTTTCGCTAAGGCTTTTTTGATGAAAACGAAACCATACGATCATTATAAACCTGTCGCTGATCTGCCAGACGAAATCTCGCATAAGAAAAGAAAACCCAGGGCGATGGCCGTCGTCGACGACGGCAATTGTACAGGGTGCAAAGTCTGCGTGCCATTTTGTCCTGTTGATTGCATTGAAGTAACACCAAAAGAAGAACATGCGTTTAGTTCACCGATCCCACCTGTTCGAGTTCGGTACAATGAGTGCATTGGATGTTCCATTTGCGCGAGAGTATGTACCAAATTGACCTGGGATGCCATCCATATGCTTTCCCTACAAAATTTTCAAGCGGCCTTTCCTGAAGTAGATATTTCCGACAATTTTATTTCGGCGACTGCGCTCAGTGGAAGTAGTGACACCGCCGTGATTGAGATCTAGCTACTCTTGCCGTTCAGTCCTCCTTGGCAAAGTATCGCAAGATCTTTAACGGCTAAGAGGATATCGTCGTTTTATCGTGTGGTTTTTCATGTATGCCTGTTATTTGCTAACGGGCACTTCTTTTTTGTCTCTTCTTGTGACTGGCATTCAAGGCTACTTTCAATTTGACATTCTTGGACTCCCACATCTTCAGTTTGCCTTATTGACTTCTGTCGTTTATTTATTCACTGAAACTCTAATCATTTTCTTTTTTGTTGGTACAGGGGTCAGCGTCAAAGAATTTACTCAGATGTACTGTTTGCCGTCTGACTATCATTATCGTTCTATTGCCATCAAGCGAGTAATTTACCCTCCTACACTATTGAACATAATATTGGTAATGGTGCTATTTGTCATCGGCGGTGGTGTTCACACCAAGGTCATTCCCACTTGGGTTCATGCTCTTCTCTTTTTCGTCGCTTGGTCACACTTTGGATGGACGATTGTCATCCAGCATCGCTGCTTTCGGGATAATACCCAAATCTTCTATGATCTGGCAAAACTCGATTTGGAGTCAGAGATCTAGCCACATATGCTGTTTTACCTCAGCAAAGTGGTCCAAGCCAGCGGACTTTTAGCTATTGCCATTGGATTTGTCACCAAGTTTCCACAAGTTATGGATATCAAACTATGGGGCATTGGGTTGCTGATCTTTATTTTTGGATGGGGCTTGGAACGATACTTTTTGCAGTAACGGCAAAATTAACGAGTATCAATTTCTATTGCCGTTTTCAAATTCCTTAACCACGTTTGAGCACATTTCTAGCTTCATGCCAACAACAAAATTGACTTTTTTCGTTATTTAGATCCACTTCTCCCCAAGCCTGTTTTCCTTTTTCTGGAATTAACTTTCTTCCTGCTTTCTAATTCTACACCCCATAAGCTCTCGTCAAATTGGCGAGTTATATGCGTGAGATTGATAAATTTGAGGATATATCTTCAGATTTTGTCGATTCCTAGCTGGTAGAGATACGCTATCTTTAAGCGTTCCTTCAGACCTGAAAACAGGCCTTTATTAATGGTGCTCATATTTAGGACACGAGTTTGAGGTGTATTTTGTGCTGGCCTTATCACCTGATCTGATTGAGGCAATATGGGCAAAATACGCTGAAGTCACCGTTCAGCATTCAAGGCCAAAGTAGCATTCAAAGCGATGAAAAAGAGACGACCATCGCTCAGTTATCCAGTGAGTACGGGCTTCATCCAAACTTGATCCATCAATGGAAGAGACGCATGATGCAGGAACTACCGGAAAAATTTTCAAACAAGAAAAGTAAACCCAAGCAGGAGACTCAAGAAATGGCATCCGAGCTTTAGCGCCAGATCGGTTAGTTGAAGGTCGACTGGCTTAAAAAAAATCTGAACCGCTAGCTGATAAACGCGGGCTGATGAGAGAGCCTGAACAGAGCCAGATATCGATTGCCAGACAGTATGAGTTACTATGTATATCCCGTTCGGCCTACTACTATCAAGACCGTGGGGGGCCGCCGATAACGAGCATTTGATGCGTCTGATAGACGAGGAGTAGACCAAGCATCCGTTTGATGGGGTTCGTAAATTAACCGTCTGGCTGAAGCGCCAGGGCTAGACGGTCAATCGAAAGCGGGTCTCCCGGTTGATGAGGCTAATGGAGATCGAAGCAATCTACCCCAAGCCTCAACGGAGTCAACCATTAAAGGAGCACCAGAAGTACCCATATTTGTTATAAAGGCTGGCCATAAATCGTTCCCACTAATGTCTGGCCGCTGACATCAGGATCTAGCCGTGCGGTTTTCCGACCTGATCGGGCGAGCCATGATCGAGCAGAGCGCGTATACTGGATGAGGAGGGTGACCATACTGAAGAAAATGCGCTATCGGGTTTCTACTGGCTCAACGATAACTGCGCCATGCTAAATGCGGAGATATATGAGCTGTTCGGATACCCCATCTATCAATAACGGATCGCGGTTGTCCGGCATGCGGTTGATTATGTCTGCCATCCAGGAATATGGCCGATACAACTAATACCCTTCCCTCACGGGAGATTATCCGTATTGCCGTAGTATTATGGAGCTTGTTAATTCGACTTCATCGAGTAAGGGTACTTCCAGTACGTCTAGCTAGTTAACTCGTCCCCTCTCAACCGAGTAGGCCTGTTCGGTCCGAATGAAGTCATCGCCATGATTCAGGTTGATCATCTCTACCCCAAGATCCAATATTCGCCGAAAAACGTCAGGGGTATTTTGCTGGTGGTAGACCATAATCTTGATGCCATAATCACGGCAGACTTGAATCAAATCAGGTGTGGCCTGCTCAATCCCGACTTCGACGATATTGGCCCGGTACTGTTCAGCGGCCTTTTCTACATCTGCTGGCAGGCTAACGTTGATCTTGAGTTGCAACTCAGAGTCTAAAGCTCGAAGGGTTCTGGCCATTTGGTCATCGCCGGACCAGAAGAAGCAGTCGTTTTGTAAGCCGGTGTCCTCGATTAGGCGCAGCAGCTGTTCAGGATCAGCCGTCTTGACATCAAAAAACACCTTGGCTCTCCCTTTAATCCAACTCAGAAAGGTTGACAAGCGAGGTACTCTTTCATTGGCAAAGCGTGGAGAAAACCAAATACCGGCATCGAGCCGGTCAATCTCTTCAGCCATGTGATGGCAAAAAAGGCCTTTACCGTTGGTAGTGTCGTCTACCCTAGGTCCGTGGAGCAGATACATAACTCCGTCCCGACTGGTATTGACGTCGATTTCGACGTAGTCGACGCCCCAGTCGACACACAATTTCGCCGCAGCAAAGGTGTTTTCCGGGGCATGGATGTTGGCTCCCTTATGACAGACAATCTCAATCAGCCGATGGACACGCTCAACCACTTCGGATTTCATATGCCATTCTTTCCTTGTCGCTTTTTCATTATGGATAGTACGTCGCCCTAGACGCCGCGGACGATATGCCGGTCTTCGTATTCGCCACGGGGGAAATGTGCCAAGGCTAAGTCACCCGGAATGTAGTGCCAGGCCGTGCCATACCGGCTGCGGTCACTGATATTGGGGTAAGTACCGTGGAGGAGATTCGCTGAGAAAATAACCGCAGTGCCAGCAGGAACTTCTACATCCAGCACTTCTGACTCGTCGACCTCCTCTACCCAACTGCCGTAGCTATCCGGCTTGCTGTGATGAGGCAGAATTTCGCCAATTACGTGGCTTTTGGGCACTAGGCGCAGACACCCATTTTCCGTGTCTGAATCTTGATAGTAAATGGCACAACTAATGATCTGCTCAGATTGAGTCCCAAAGTAGAAGTTATCTTGATGCCAAAAGACAGAAGTACCACCCTCCGGCAGTTTCGGAAAGAATTTAGTGCCGAACACATCCAAGTTCTTGCCTAACAGGGGTTGGATTCGATCCAATATTTCGGATTCTTTAGCCAAATCTAAAACTTCGGGCTCAACTACACAAACCCCCTGAATCTTGTGCAGTAGATCCGGGGTTTGTTCGCGCTCTTCATTAAGTTCGAAAGACCAGTGGGGGGTGCCAAGTGGTGTGGCTCGGCTCTGCTCTACTAAACGATCAAAGATATCTATGTATCGAGCTAGTTTTTGACCCCGGATCAGTTGCTCAAAAACCAGAAACCCGTCGGTTTGAAACTGTGTAATTTGTGCTGATGTTAACATAATTAATCCTCTAACTAGGAATCCCCGGCCAATCCCGCCACATATCCTGACTGGGCGGTTCTTCCATCATCTGCTCCATATCTTTGCGTCGAAAGTCGTATAGAACAGCTTTTCGAATCTGCTGGGAACGATTGTGACCGGCCGCATGTGCCAGTCGATGATGCCAGAAGACGATGTCACCTGCCTGACCATGACAATCGATATAGGGCTGATGGTTGAAATGGTCGATGTTTTGTTGATGTTGTTCTGTTGGTTCACTCCGATGGGAGGAGTGGAAATCAAAGTAAAGTTGGCGATGGCTTTTCGGCCAGACGGTAAACCCACCTCCCCCGGGCTGCACATCATCGATATATCCCACTACACCGAGATGAAATGGATGACCATCGGTATGACAAGTGGTCGGTTTTTCCGGGATGTCGCCTTGCGGTAAAACACAGTAAATACCACGGATCCGGTCCGGTATTGTGACATTCCCAACGCCCAGCAACTGCTCGGCCATCCGCCAAATGGCTGGATCGGTAGCCAGCATATAGACAATCCAGTCTTTGCTGCCAATCTGACGAAACTTCCAGCTATATCCGCCCCTCACATTTCCATTGTCGTCACGATGGGATTCGATCGGGCCAATCCAGGTATCAGGGGCATCCGGTCGCATATGAGCCGGGGCATTTTCCCACATCTGTTTCCTGGCCCTAGCCATTAGTTCTGGATCCATTACCTGTCGTTTAATCAAATATCCCTCTTCTTTGAAAAACAAAATCTCTTGTTCGGATAACTGCTTCATTGGTTTCCCTCCGATGCGAAAAAACTCGATCTATCTTGTAAGCAAGATTATTGCGGCTTACTTCAATTGATCCTGAAACGATTTTTTGAGCTTTTTCATTTTGGGTGAAATCACCACCATACAGTAAGGCTGAGCAGGGTTGTTACGATAATAGTTCTGATGATAGTCTTCGGCTGGGTAAAAGGTCGGTGCAGGCGAAATCTCGGTCACAACTGGATTAGACCACAGGTTAGAGGCGTCGATCTCTGTCCGGGATTGGGTAGCGATCTCCCTCTGCTCATCATCGTGAAAAAATATAACCGATCGGTATTGCGTACCAACGTCTGCTCCTTGACGGTTGAGTGTGGTTGGATCATGGGTGTGCCAGAAGACCTCCAGCAGGTCAGCGTATGAGATTTGCTGCGAATCAAACGTAATTTGCGCTACTTCGGCGTGTCCCGTTGTACCGGTGCAGATCTGCTTGTAAGTTGGGTTGGAGACATCACCACCTGCATAACCTGAAACTACTTTCTCTACCCCCTTCAAACTCTGGAATACGGCCTCCACACACCAGAAACAACCACCGCCAAAAGTAGCGATAGCCCGGTCCTGATCAGTTGTCGTCATAATTTCCACCTTTTCTTGTATTGTATCTTGGTTGTGATTAACCAGTTCTATCTGTTGCTCAGGCCTTTGCTTTTCAACCGCGCAAGCTGAAAGTAAAACCAGTAGACAAATGATAAATCGGCCAGCTGTTTTTAGAAACAGAGGTTTATTAGTATTCATAATCCTTTGATCTGTGTCAAGCAGAGGTTTAAAATATTACGGTATCTCTAAACCTGTTTCCCAATTGTGTTGAAGAGGTTACTATCGCTTGGCTATATTATCAGATAGATGGTGTCGTTTTTCAAGTTTTAACCGATTGTTATTGTCTCAGATGACACAAAGACCAAAAATGTGCGATAATTAAACTTATGGTAAGCATTGCACTGGCCGCTATCTTTGGTTTAATCTGGGGCAGTTTTCTAAATGTATGGATCTACCGGATTCCGATTCAGGGGCTATCGATCCATTCACCCCACTGGTCTTTTTGTCCTTGCTGCCAAGAGACGATCCGTTTTTACGATAATATACCGGTGCTGAGTTATCTCCTCTTAAGAGGTAAATGCCGGTATTGCCAAGCTTCTATCCCGGTACTCTATCCAGCAGTGGAAATTGGCACCGCCCTGATTTTCGTCTTTCTGGTTAGCCGATACGCAAACCCTCTCGATCGAATCCAGATAATCGATTTAATCCGGGCCTTAATGTTGGCCACGGTACTAATCCCCATTGCAGTAATCGACGTTCAAAAGTATATTATTCCCAATCAGTTGATCATCACCGGTCTGATTTCCGCCTCAGGTCTGAATCTAGCCGAATCAATCATACATCAAAGTTTCTTTATTTTCAGTCGCTATCTGTCGTGGGGCGTTGTGGCTGGGGTAGGGTTACAGATCATCGCTGTTATCGGTAAACTGGTACTCGGACGAACAGCAATGGGATTCGGCGACATTAAATTGTCAGTTGTGATTGGGCTGTTTTTGGGTCAATGGCAAAGCCTGATTATGGTTCTGGTAGGTGCAGCTACATGTGGAGCTATCGTGGGAACAATTGCCTTAACTTGGCGACAAGGTGAAGATCGAAGTCGAATTCCGTTTGCCCCCTTTTTGTCTCTGGCAACAATGGTTGATCTAATCTGGCATGAGCAGATCTGGAACACCTATTTACATCTGATTAGTTGGCCAGTTTGATTAGGGCATTTTCATAGAAATAAATACATATCTTAAGCAGATCAAATAGGAGCAGAATTTAGTGTCAAAGCAATTAGTGTTAAAGAAAGGAAGAGGCGCTTTCTCACGTCGAAGGTTCATTCAGATTATCGGGGTAACAACAGCCGGTTTCACTATTCCTATTCACTATCTGGGGGCAGAAACAGATTCCTTGCCAATTGTGGGTCCGGATAGTTTTATCACCGATAATGATGATTTTTATATTCTGCAGATCGGTGAACCCGCAGAGATTAATGCCAAACACTGGAAATTGAGTGTTACAGGATTAGTCGAGAAACCGGTTGTTTTCAGTTACGGTCAGATCTGCCAAATGGAATCGGTTACCACCCGGCGAACGCTGAAATGTATTGGCGATCCAATCGGGCTAGACCAAATGTCTAACGCCGAGTGGATAGGCGTACCATTGCGGGACTTAGTTAATCAAGCCCGGATTAAGCCAACGGCTAAGCAGTTCGTTTTCCAATGTGCAGACGGCTATCACGCCAGAGTGCCGATCGAACGAGGGATGCGGAAGGAGGTATTGCTAGCCTACAAGATGAATGGTGAAGATCTGCCTGTTGAACACGGCTATCCCATTCGGTTACTGAATCCGGGGCACTATGGCGTGAAGAACCCCAAATGGATTATCAACATTATGCTGGTGGAAAAACACGTTGACTACTGGGAGAAACAGGGCTGGGATCCCATCGCTCGCGTTAAACTGGCCACTGTCATTCGTTTACCTAATGGGGATCTACCGCTCAATGGAGGACAAAGAGTGACCATCAGTGGTGCGGCCTTTGACGGTGGCAACTACGGTGGGATAAAAGCGGTGGAGATCAGTACCGATAAGGAGCAAAGTTGGCATCCAGCTAATATCTGGGCCAAGGAGTCATCCTTAACCTGGTATTTATGGAAATACGATTGGCAGGTGCCGTTAGGAGTGGAGCAGGTCGAAATCTGTGCTCGCGCGATTACCAACGACGGCACAGTGCAGGGAGTTAACGGGGTAGACGATGAGAAAGGTGGCGCGGTCGGCTACCATGTCGTTAATGCCTCCGTTAGCTAATCGTTGTTGAGGTCGGATTCCGATTGATCTAGGATTTCCTGAATCTCCTCGACAGATGGGAGATCGGAGAGGTTCTTTAGGCCGAATTGTTCCAAAAACTGGTTGCTACTGGAGAATAGGAGTGCACGGCCGGCTTCCTGTTTTCGCCCCGAAATTCGGACCAATCCTTTTTCGATCAACGAGTTGAGAACACTATCGCTATTTACCCCACGTATTTCCTCAATTTCCAAACGGGTAACCGGCTGTTTGTAGGCCACGATCGCTAGCGTCTCCAGGGCCGATGGTGTTAATTTCACCCGAACTTGTCGCGTATGAAACTTTTCGATCCAAGCAGCATAGTCCGGGCGAGTACAGATTTGGAAGCCGTTGGCGATCTCCAAGATTTGAAAACTGCGCTGATGCTGGTCGTAGAATTGCCCCAACTCTCGCAACTGAGCTCGGATGGCGTGTCCTGAAATAGCTCGATCAAAAACACTTCGCAGTTGCGAGACCGAAATCGGCTCGCTGGCAGTGAACAAAACAGCCTCTAGAATGGCTTGGATTTCACTTTCTGACAGATCTGCCTGGTCGGTTTGTTGTGCTTCGTCTTTTTCGATCAACGAGTCGTCTTCAAAATTTTTTTTTTCACTATCCATAGGATCAGGCAACTTTCCGTTGCAGGTAGATTTCAGTAAAGTGGTCCGACTGGATAGCCATGATTTGTTGTAATCGCACCAGTTCAAGAATGGCCAGAAAAGTGGCAATTTTTTCAGTTTTCGATCCAAATTCTGAGAATAGCTCGCTGAAACGGATTTGTTTGTTGTCAGTCAGCAACCGTTGCACAAAGTCCATCTGCATTTCGACGGTGATCGGATCCTCCTGTATTTCTTCGTAATAGTCGTCGTCGGCCCCGAAATTGGGTCGAATGGTTACAGTCTGAAAAGCTGAAATCAGGTCAAACAGAGTAGCCGAGATTTCATACTCCCGCCAATCACTCACCCCCTCAATCTCCGGACGGGTATAAGTTAGGCTATTTTGATCGGCGTAGCGATCAAGTGCTTGTCCAGCCTCTTTGAATTGTTTGTATTCCAGTAAGTGTTTGACCAATTCTTGTCGATCTTTAAATTGGCGATTTTCCCCTGTATCAGGCTGAGTAGTAGGCAAAATGGACTGCGATTTAAGTTGTAGCAAGGTGGCCGCCATTACGATGAACTCCGAGGCTAGATCCAGATCCAGCAGTTCCATTAGCTCGATATATTCCAGATATTGGTCGGTAATAGCCGAGATCGAAATCTCAGTGATGTCCATCTCTTGCTGTTGAATGAGGTGAAGCAGTAGATTTAGCGGGCCTTCAAAAAAATCGAGCTTGATGGAATAGGGCTCAATTGTCGCTTCTGATGAATTTAACTTTTCAATATCCATGACATATCCTAGTTGGCGTAGGCTTAAGCTAGTCCCATGGCAGTTCGGGCCGCATCTAGCGTTGGGGTGATAGTAGTACGAGCCCGTTCAGCACCGTCGTCCAGAACGGATTCCACATAATCCAGATTCTTTTCTAGGTCTTCTCGCTTAGCCCGCATCGATGCGAAATGTTCCTCAAATTTGGCGAACAATTCTTTTTTGGCATCACCGTAGCCCATGCCACCAGCCCGGTAACGATCCGCTAAATCCTGGCACTCGCTTTCAGTGGCAAACAGCTTGTACAGGGCGAAGATATTGCAGGTGTCAGGGCCTTTGGCCTCTTCCAGGGTTTTACTATCGGTCACAATTCGCATAATGCTTTGACGAATCTTCTTTTTTGAACTGAAAATATCAATCGTATTACCATACGATTTAGACATTTTTTGCCCATCTGTGCCCGGAATCACAGCCACATTTTCTTGAATTTGTGACTCAGGGATAGTGAAAACTTCTTCATATTCATGGTTGAACTTAATAGCCAAATCGCGGGTCACTTCGACGTGCTGCTTTTGGTCTTGGCCAACCGGTACCAGATTAGACTGAACCGCAAGAATATCCGCTGCCATCAGTACAGGATAGGCAAACAGTCCGTGGTCCGCTGACAGCCCTCTGGCGATTTTATCTTTGTAGGCGTGACATCGCTCCAGCAATCCCATCGGGGTGACAATCGACAGTAACCAGGTCAACTCGGTAACTTCCGGTACGTCGCTCTGCCGATAGAAAACGGTTTTTTCTGGATCGAGGCCACAAGCTAGAAAGTCAAGGGCGACATCCAGTGTTAAAGTTCGCAGCCGTTCAGCTTCGCGCACCGTTGTCAACGAATGGTAATTGGCGATGAAGATATAGGCTTCGTGTTCTTCCTGTAGCTCAATTGCTGGCCGCATCATAGCAAAATAGTTGCCGATGTGTAAACTGCCTGACGGTTGAATCCCTGATAAAACTCTCATAGTCCTTCTCTCTTCTAATTCAAATTTCTCTAATCCTAAGTCAATGGATAACCAACCAGCAATCCTAACAGCCAGCAAATTGCCTGTGCCACATATACGAGAAATCGTAGCGGGCTAGGCAAACGCAGTAGATGTGGTACAAATAATAACACCATCAAAATCGGCATCCCGTATTGCTGGAAACGAGAAAATTTCCGTGCCGTATTTAGTGGTAAAAGCCCATATAACACACTATAGCCGTCTAATGGATACAGCGGTAGCATATTGAATACAGCCAAAATAACACTGATAAACCCAGTACGCTGTAATAAAATAAAGACTGTGGGACTAGATAGAATCCCTCCTTCTTTTAATACTCTGGCCAAAACAAAAATTAAGAATGCACAAAAGATATTAATAGCGGGACCAGCTCCGGCAATCAGCATCATATCCCTTTTGGGCTGACTCAAATTTCTAGGGTCAACAGGTACTGGTTTTGCCCATCCAAAACCGATACCGCCCAACAGACCAATCAAGGGCATAATAACCGTACCTAAAATATCAATATGCACAGCTGGATTAAGAGACATCCGCCCCATACGCTCCGCTGTTGGATCACCCAGCATATTAGCGGTTTTGGCATGAGCCCATTCATGAAATGTTAGTAACACAATAAATTGAACGACACCTATAATTGCCAAAAAGACCAAATTTCCCATACTAGCTCGTTTTTCTGGTTGCCTCTTGATCTAGCTGTCGGGCGAAGTTTTTCCATAACGCCTGTGCCAATTCCGGGCCGGAGGTCCATCCATCTGCGATCAGGTCGCTTCCTGTCTTATTGGGTTTAATCTGTCTTAATCGTATCAAGTACTGCTCGATTTGTGGTTGCGGTAAATGAGAGACCAAAGCTTCTATTGGATACGGTTTCAAAAACTGGTAGATCTGGCTCGGTCTCATCGCCGGTGTTAATGGTTCGTATAGCAATCTCTGGGCCAATTCTTCACGTACAGTCAACTTTTTTCTCAGTCGACCAGATAGTAAGAGTCGCTCTTGGCTTGTTGACGGCAGATTTAATGCCATCCAGAGCAAGACTTCAGCATTGAGTACATCCTCACCTAGATGATGCCCTGCCCACTCCAGATGAGACTGAAAATTATGCCAGATATTTTCAAAGTCGGATGGGAGTTGCCATTGGGGACAAATAGCTTGACATATTCCTAACATTGACAACCGCTGCATAATTTTCACCACACAGGCTTCCTGAAAGATGCGTTCAATTTCGTTTCTAATTCTGGTGCCGCTAAGGGGCCTTATCCGGTCAATGGCGGATTGCATCAGTTTCTCAGTTTCCGTTTCAATCTGAAATTGGAAGCGCGTGGCATATCGAAGAGCGCGGAAAATACGGGTTGAGTCGTCGGTAAAACTTTCCGCATGAAGAACACGAATTCGCTTACCTGCTAAATCCGCAATTCCATTCGTCGGATCCAGGATCTGTCCAAACTGATCGGATGAAATCGAGATAGCAATAGCATTGACCGAAAAATCTCGCCGCCACAGATCGTCGGTAATGTGGCTAAACTTTACTGTGGGTAAAACCCCAGCTTGGGTGTAGGTTTCGCAACGGGCGGTGACAAAGTCGATCTTCAAGCCCTCTGGATGGCTGACGGTAGCGGTTCCAAAGTCTTGGTGTGCCCTAACATCTACCTGCCATTTATCGGCTAAACTTTGTGCCAACGTCATACCGTTGTGACTACCGGAGGATTCGACCACAACATCCAGATCCTGGCTTTCCTTGCCCATTAGGGTATCGCGAACAAAGCCGCCGACTACATAGGGGCGCATTGAGCCTGTAACTAACCCAACTTCTTGCAAGATCCGGCGGATAAATGGGTTGGCGATTTCACATAACATGGCATAAAATTATAACACGAGCCAGAAGAGCGGCTCAACGACAATCTGCCGTCGACGGCCTCGGTTCATTCGCATGGGCGGGAGGAACCGCGATCAACTCAGCCTTGACAGCGTCGATTAACTTTGGTATCCTGCACACAAAGTAGAGTAACGGTGCTAATCTGTAAATAGATACGCCAGACCGGATTAGACGCAACCGTTTTCACCTCAACTAGACGGACCTATCTGCCTTGCAAAGGCCCAATCCAACCTTCGTCAGTCCCTCAGCAATACCGTCCCTCCCGACCAGGAGCCTCATATCCGCAACCTAAAGCGATTGGCTCACTACGCCGCACAACATAAATGGATGCTCTTCGTCTGTACGGTGATGGTCTTCCTGACCAATGTCGCAATTCTGGCCAGCCCCGAGCTCTTGAAATTGGTGATCAATAATCTGGAGCAAAACCTGGCTACCATAACCCGGCGTGAAATTACTTACTATGCGACCGGTCTGTTAGGATTAGCCTTAGTGGCCGGAGTTTTCCGCTTCGGCTATCGGCGCTTGATCGGTGGCTTGGCTGTTCGGATCGAGTACGACCTCAGAAACAATCTTTTTCAACATCTCCAAAAGATGTCCAAGTCCTATTTTGATGATGAGAGTACGGGCGATTTGATGTCGCGCGCGACCAACGACCTGGAGTCGGTTCGCCGCTTGATCGGATTCGCCATTGTTTTTATAGTGGATTCGACTGTCTTCTTTTTTATGGCCCTGGTGATTATGCTCCGGATTGATGTCAAGCTAACACTGCTGGCCCTTCTACCTTATCCCTTATTGGCAATTGTGGTGCAACAGATGACAGGTCGTCTGCACGATATGTACGAGGCAATCCAAGAGGGGTTTGCCGATATGAACACCAAAGTGCAAGAAAATCTGTTGGGCGCGAGAATTGTCAAAGCCTATAATCTAGAGCAACGAGAGCTTCAGGATTTTGACCAACGGAGTCAACACTTTGTCGATCTAAATCGGGTTTTCTATCGGATTGAAGCGATCTTATTCCCCTTATTTCGCCTATTACCCGGTATTGGAACCATCATTTTGCTGTGGGTCGGTGGCATCCATGTGGTGGAGGCAAAAATCACTATTGGCGATTTTGTGGCTTTTACCGCTTACCTGGCCATGCTAACCCGGCCGATGATCATGTTGGGCTTTATCATCAACCGTTTCGCGCAGGGGTCGGCCTCAATGGATCGGATTTACGCTATCCTGGATACTCCGCCCCTGATTACGGATGGACCGAACGTTCGACACGATATCAGCCGAATTAGAGGGGAAGTTGAATTTCGAAATTTGACCTTTTCTTATCCCAATCTACCGCCAATACTGAAGAACATTAACCTCAAGATTCCGGCCGGTTCAACGGTCGCCATTATCGGTAGTACCGGATCTGGGAAATCGACGTTGGCCAACCTGATTCCCCGTATCTTTAACGTGGAAGTTGGGTCTCTGTTCATCGACGGAATTGACATCAGCCAACTTCCGCTAAAGATGTTGAGATCCCAGATCGGTGTGGTACAACAAGAAGCCTTCTTATTTTCCGATTTACTGAAAAACAATATTGCGTTCGGTGTAGATGTCGCCTCAGAAACCGAGATTAAAACCTCGGCATACAGCGTAGATCTGCTGGCACAAATTGATGAGTTTCCCGACCAACTGGAAACTTTTGTCGGTGAGAAAGGCAAAACTCTTTCGGGGGGGCAGAGACAGCGAACCGCCATTGCCCGGGCTATTCTAACGCAACCAAAGATTCTGATTTTAGACGATGCCTTTGCCAGTGTTGATACCCATACCGAAGATACGATTTTGCAACGTTTGGCTCAGGTGGTGTCCAATAGCACAACGATTATCATTTCCCATCGCGTTTCAACAGTCAAGTCAGCAGATCTAATTGTTATCCTGGAGGATGGAGAAATTGTCGAAAGGGGAACGCACCTCGAACTACTAGCACAGGACAGTCACTACGCCAAGATCCATCAACGTCAGTTGCTGGTCGAAGAGATAGAAACAATGGAGACCATCTAATTAATGCACGGTACTTTACACGAATACAGTGAAGAAGAAGACGAACTTAGTAAGGTTTACGACCATGTCTTGATGCAACGATTGATCAGATATCTGAAGCCGTATCGGCTAGAGGTAATCATGATTATGTTGGTGACCGTTTTGGCGACCGCTACTCGCCTAGCAGCCCCTTATCTGATCAAAATCGCTATCGACAACCATATTCGGCCCCGCCAACTTGATGGTCTGAAAAACATCATCGGAATTCTGGTCGGACTGATCGTACTGGAGTTTTTTTTCGCCTATATTGAAACCTTCCGTCTGGAGATGTTAGGTAAGAAGATCACCTACGACCTCCGCAATCAGGTGTTTTCTCATTTGCAGAAACTGGAGGTCGGTTTCTTTGACCGCACACCGGTAGGGCGGCTAATGACGCGTGTTATGGGCGATATCACCCGTCTGAACGAATTGTATGCTTATGGGATTATTACCGTTTTCGCTAACCTTCTGACAGTTTTTGGCATTATTGGTGTCATGCTCCAGATTAATTGGCAGTTGGCTCTGGCTACTTTTGTGGTATTTCCGATTATCTTTGGTATAACCATTGTTTACCAGATCTACTCTCGCCGCGCTTTCCGAGATCAACGAAAGTTTCTGGCACAGATCAACTCCTTTTTGCAGGAAAGCATCAGTGGCATGACGACCATCCAACTCTTTACGCGTGAACAGCGTAATTTCAAACAGTTTGACCAGCGAAACCAAGAGTACTTTGGAGCCAGTATCCGGGCAATTTTTTACTTTTCGGTTTTCTTCCCTATGATCGAGGTGACGGCCGCCTTGGCTACCTCGGTGGTCATCTGGTATGGTTGCGGCCAAATCATTCAAAACACGCTAACCTTCGGTACACTGATCGCCTTTCTCCAGTATGCCCAGCGCCTATTTTGGCCGATCCGGGAACTGAGCGAGAAATATACCATCTTCCAAAATGCAATGGCCTCCTCTGAACGGGTGTTCGATTTGCTGGACAGCCAACCTAAAATCGTAGATCCCGCTAAATTAGGAGCAAGGGCAAAAGTTCAGAATAAGATTGCGCAGCCTGAATCGGTCGATCCAACAACACCAGGTGCTATCGAGTTTCGTCATGTCTGGTTTACCTACAACCCGGACGACTATGTGCTTCGTGACATCTCTTTTGAAATCAAGGCAGGAGAGAAGGTCGCAATTGTCGGAGCAACTGGAGCCGGAAAAACTTCGATCATCAATCTATTGTGTCGTTTTTATGAAGTTAATCGGGGGGAAATCCTAATTGATGGACAGGATATCCGAATGCTTCAAATGGGGGCTCTCCGTCGCCAAATAGGCCTAATCCAACAAGATATTTTTTTATTTAGTGGTAACATTGAGAACAATATCAGTTTGAAGAATCCACAAATTTCTGCCCAACAAGTTGCCTCTGTTGCCAAAGAGGTTCATTTAGATCACTTTGTCTCTCAGATGCCTGACCGATATCAGACGGAGGTGAAAGAGGGAGGAAGTGGGTTATCAGTAGGACAAAAACAGTTGGTCGCCTTTGCCCGTGCTCTGGCCCACGATCCAGCCATCTTGATTCTGGATGAAGCCACCTCGAGTGTGGACACCGAAACCGAACAACTGATTCAGGATGCTTTAGCACGGTTGATGAAAGACCGAACCACCATCGCTATTGCCCATCGTCTATCAACTATCCAAAACGCGGATAAGATCCTGGTTATGCACCGGGGACAGTTGCAAGAAACCGGTACGCACAACGAACTCCTCCATCAACGGGGATTGTACTACCGGCTCTACCAACTTCAATACAAAGACCAAGACGTGACCTGAAATTCTCTCAGGCATCCAGTTCCGAACTTACTAATTCCCCCCGACCGCGACTGAAGGTAGAGTTGACACATGTGTCGCACTGCTACAAAAATACCGCAACAGCTACTTCCAAGTTTGTCTTTTTCCGTTCGTCGCAGTTGTATAGACACTACCTTTGTTATGCAGCATTGCTGCATTAATCGCTAATCCACTCAAGCCTCTTGATAAATGGCACATACCTTGCGTTAAATTTTCTACTACTGCTTCTACTGCAAATAAAAAAATTGGGAGAGGAACTGATGCGTAATCGACATCCTCTTTGGATCCTGGTAGTCGTTTTATCGTTCCCTGTACTAAACATCGCCACTGCCACTACAACGGAGCAACGAACTATCTCCCTTTCGCTATACTATTCGAGAGGTGGAAATTGAATGGTATCCAGCAGATCTTTGCAATGGGCAAGAACACCTTCAGGGTCGTTACGATTTTTCACCGAGACTGTGGTAGTATCGATGCTTTTAGTATCCCAAAAAACATGTTGTCCAACAGCTGATTTCCAGTCTATTTGGAACTTCGATCGGGTAATGGTAGACACGATTCTGGTCGTTGATTAAAGCCAAAGAAAACCATCTGGTACTGATCAAGTATCTAAAAACCCTATAGGTTGGATAATCGGCAATGAATAGTGATCATTGGTCATTTAAATCCAAAAAAAATTGCCCGGCAAAAAACACGCCGAGTCAAACTGATGTGAGGTGAATCTTATGAATACAAAATCCGCAAGATGGATCGTTAACAAATAGTTCAGGTGGTTGGAAATTTCAGGTGATTTCTGCATTCATTATCTCTCTAGGAGCGATGGTTATTGGTATAACTTATTTGCCAGTTGCAGAGAATGCATTATGGGTCAAAGGATTTTTGGCATTGGGTACTTTCTTTTTGACTACTTCCTGTTTTAGCTTGGCCAAAACGTTGAGAGATGAACACGAGGAAAAGCGGTTAATCAACCGCCTGTCAGATGCTAAGATTGAAGCGATGCTACAAGACTACGAAATGCGAATGAAGTAAGGCTATAATGGGCTGATCTCTCATACGGTTAATGGCCCCTAATCTGGGCCCAACAGATGGTCAACTTATCTCGAATACCAACGACTTGAGGCGTGTCCATTACTTTCTGGACATCGGTGGCAGACAGAGTTTTATCGTAGATTCGAACCTCGTCAATAATGCCGGGGAAAAAGTCGGTGGGGCGGCCAAAATCGTCACCTCCAATCCACAGTTCCAGATCGGAAGGCGCAATTGGCACACTATTTTTGGCTTCGCCGTCCAACTTTCCATTAATATAGACTTTCATTGTATTGCCGTCGAAAGTACCAGCGAAGTGGTACCATTGGCCAACTTTCCAGTCGGTGGTGTTCGATTCGGCAAAAGTATTGTCGGGTTTGACCAGCAACTCAATCCCATCACCGCCAAAATCAAAAATAACGAAGATTGAGTTATTCTTGACCATCATCCGCCGTTTGGTTAAGACCGCACTCGGGTTGAACCAGGCCATAAAGGTCAGCTTTTTGGTGAAATCGAGTTTGTCGTTATCAGCCACCACAACGTGTTCAGTTTTACCATCGAATTCGAGGGCTTTACCAAATTTTCCGTCAACCCATTTGGGATTGCCAGCAAGCTTACCGTCCAGTTTATTACCCGATACATCGGTTGCAACTTTTCCTTTGCCTTCGTCGAACGGCCAGTAGCCAACCAATCCGTCGGTAGCGGGATTGGCCTGGCTGATAGTTGTCACCAGAAAGCCCGTCAGCACTAGTCCAACGACGACCAAATTTTTTTTTATTCGCTGTATGTGCATTGTATTCCTATCCTCCATTTTTTAGCAATACGCCCACGTTCAGGTATTTCTACCTTGATTAGAACTCAAATCTCCTGCCCAGAGGCTTTGCATTTCAGGGCTAGTCTGCAAAAGGTCATCTAATTTCCCTACTGCTTCGACGACTCCGTCCTTCAAAACGATAATCTGGTCGGCCCTTTGCAACGCGGGTCTTCGGTGTGAAACCACCAGACAGGTGGTCCGACGGCCAGAGGCCGCTGTTTCAGCCGTAGCAAAAACGCGTTGCCATAGTTTCTGCTCCGTTTCTACGTCCAGTGCTGACGATAGATCGTCGAAGATGTAGAGTTCAGTCTGACGGATAAACATGCGTGCGGCAGCGGCACGTTGCATCTGTCCACCAGACAATATGACCCCCCTTGGACCAACGACGGTTTCCAAACCTTTATCTAAAGTGGGGAGATCATCCTCCATCACCCCTAACCGAATCGCCTGATCAATGGCTTGGGCATCATCCGGCCGCCCCATCAAAATGTTATCTTTCAGCGATTCGCTGAATAAACGAGGCACTTGCGGAGTATAAGCACATCGGGGTGGGATAAAAAGGGTCTTGGAATCGGTAACTAACTGCCCATTCCAATAGATTTCCCCCGACTGCGTCGGTAACACTCCGAGCAGCGTTTTTAACAACGTCGTCTTGCCAGATCCGATCTGACCCGTAACCACGGTGAAGGTACCCGCAGGCAAATCCAGGTTAATGTTACGAATACCTTTTAGTGAGTCGGGGAACAGGTAAGTCAAACCCCGAACAGTCAGATTATCCAAACGGTCTGAAGGTTGCTTGTCAGACACCAAAGCCGGTGGTAGATCTCCGCTCAGGTAGACGGGGCCATGTGCCACCAAGTCTTCGGACGTCATCTCCTTGACGGTGCCCGTCATGCGTTCAAAAGAAACTTCGGCCCGTTTGTGTTGGGCCATAAGCGAACCGATCAGCGAACCACTTCGGGAAACCGAGCCAACATAAGAGACGAAAAGGTAAAAATCCCCCACCGAGAAGGTCGATGCACGCATCTTCTCAACTACCATTACCAGGATCACACCCGTAGCAATCTGACCAACGTTAAAATTGATCGATCTGATTAAATAGTCGAACATATTATCGATGATAGTCGATTTTCGACGAAGATCGTTCAAATGGCGGTAGTGGTCGACCACGTCCTTCTCAGCGTTATTGACCTTGATAGCTAAAATCGACTGAAACATCTCGTTGATGAAATTGGTTGACTGTTCAGTGGCTATCCGTTGGGCACGGCGATACTTGCCGATAAATCGGCGAGCAACATTGACAATGGTGATGATGATGACGCCGGGTACAACAGTGACCAGCATTATCCCCAGGTCAATCTTTGCCATCCAGTAAACGGCCAAACCGACGAAGATCATATTACCCCATAGGTGGATGTATTGCTCCAAATAAGAGATAATGGCTCGTACATCGTCTCGAATCCGATTGGTGACCTCGCCGGAGGTGCTAGCGATTTGTTGGGGATTAGGCACGTCCAGAACCGCTTCGATCAGATTTTTTCTCAGCAGTGTGTAGACTGAGAATCGCCATCGTGTCCAGAAGAACACAGAGGTGATTAACACTCCACGGTCTCCCAGATCAATCGCCACGTATAAAGCCACAATGGTCCAGACATTCAACCCCGTTATCCCACTACCGGAGAGTGTATCAAAAAAATGTTTCATTAACAGTCCGGTGAAGAATGGCACCAAATCATCGATGCCTCTGAACAGGATAGTAACTAAGAATAGTCCAGGGCGATATAGAAATAACTGCCAGGTAGACTGTCCGGTGGTCATGCCAACATCTCTCTCCTCGACAGATTACTTTTGCCTTCCAATCCGGTTTTCAACAATTCGGCGAACCGGGATTTCGGATCATTAGCCAGTGTTTGTCGAGGCCCGTATTCCCGTATCTGCCCACCTTCCAAAATCATCACTTCGTCCACCCGCTGCAGAGTGCCAAGGCGATGGGCTATGATAATACCGGTCCTTCCCTGCAACAATTTCTGAACCGCGAAGTCGATTCGGGCTTCCGTGGCCGGATCTAAACGTGAGGAGGGCTCGTCCAAAATAATGATTCCCGGATCTTTAAGGAAAATCCGGGTGAAGGCAAGCAACTGGGCCTCCCCTGCTGATAGCCCACTCCCACCTGCCGCTAGCAGAGAGTCCAGACCTTCTGGCAACGATTGATACCAATCGGTCAGTCCAAGTTCCTCGATGACGGAGACTATTTTTTGGTCACTGATTTGGTCATCAAACAGAGATAGATTTTGTCGCACGGTGGCGTTAAAGAGTTGCACATCCTGGGTGACCAAACCGATATAGTGGCGCAAATCGGCTTGCTTTAGCTCTTGGATTGAGGTTCCAGCAATACGAATCTCTCCCTTGTTAATATCGTAGAGGCGAAACAGCAGACGGGTAATGGTCGTCTTTCCACTTCCAGTTCGGCCCAGTAAACCCAGCACTTTGCCTTTACCCAGTTCAAAGGAGAGATTCTTGAGTACCATCTCTTCCTCAACATAGCCGAAAGTTACCTGGTCAAAAGCAACATCCGGTATTGCGATTGGCTGAATGTTCTCCGCAGATAAAGGTAACGGGGATTTGGATCCATCCTTAAGGCTAGATTGGGTTTGATATAGCTGTTCAATTCGCTTCATGCCTGCGGTTGCTCGTTGTAGTTCGTTGATTTGCCGGCTGATGGTATAGAGTGGGAGTTGAAGTTGCCTCATGTAGTCAAAGACTAAAACAATCGCTCCCAGGGTAAAAACACCGTTTTGATACAGCCAGATGCTAACTCCCATAGCTAGGGCGTATCCTAACGCAAAAAGTCCTCCGGTCAGAGAACGGAGGCACTCCCCGATAATATCGGACCTGAGGTTGAGTTTAAAGACCTCCTGAACCACTTTGAAAAATCGATTCATGGTGTAGGGCACACCACCATTGGTGCGAATATCTTCAATTCCTCCAATACGCTCTTCGATAAAGCCGAACATTTTGGCGTACCCTTCTCTTTCCGCGGCGTAAATTGGTACAGCAATAGATCTAGTAAGGTTGAAAACCAGCATAGCGACAGCCGTAAAAGCGGTCATGGCGATGCCGATCCGCCAGTCTTCTCGAGCAACTAGGATAAGAATCAGGCCTAAACGGATTAGTCCTCCTGCCACATCCAGAATAAGGGCTGAAAAAAATGTCGCCAGTGTAGTTGTGTCGCCATCGACCCGTTCAACCATTTCGCCGGGCGTTTTTTGATGGTGAAAGGTCATATCTAGAGTCAAACAGTGCTGTGCCAGGTCTCCCCGCATTTGGTTGGTTGCTCTCCAACCGATATCTTGACTGAGGTAGCTATTGATGAACCGGACCAACTGCCCGGCTATACTGACAGCGATAAAGAAGAAGGCGGCTATGATCAGCGGGTCAGAGCCTATCCACTCAGAAAGTGGCAGTAGAAAACGACGCAAGACGTCTCGGCTAGCTTCCAGATTATCGGTGGCGGTATCGATAAAAAAGCGCAGAATCTGTGGCGTGACCAACGGCAGAAAATTGCCCAATGCCATGAAAATTGCCAATAGCAACAGGCGAAACTTCATCGGGCTAAGATATTGCCTTAGAAGTGACCAATATTCGCCAAACGAGACTTTTTCAAATTTACGGTTTTGCAAACGGATTCCCAATCGGTCTAGTAAAGACTAATTAAGTCTTTCAGTCCGGAATTTGGATCTGACCGTTTTTGGTCTTCATATGCTTGACTGATCCAACGCGCTCTGGACGTTTTACCTGGATTGCGGTAAGCGTAAACCACGGTCCAACGCGTATCGCTGTCGGCTTGACGGGCGGTGACCCCGTGCGCCGCATGTGTCCACATCAGAATCACTGTTCCTGCCGGCACAGACAATGTTTCTATTACCAGAGGTTGGCCCGTAATTGGATGTTGTTTGTTCTGCATCCAGCCGTTTTCAAATTCAGAATCCGAAGCAGCATGAATGCTAACGTCTCGAAACAGATGGCTACCGGGAACGACCTTCAGGCCACCGTCGTCGACCTCGAAGCCGTTAACATAAAAGAAGATTCGAATAAAACCTAAACGGGGATCGCCTTCAGAATAACTGTGGCTATGCCAATAAATCCCACCATTTCCTCCCGGACGATTTAGGGTGACACAATGATCGTAACGAATGTTGTCGCCGAGGACTTGATGTACCAGTTCCAGCATTTGTGGATGGTTGATTAGACTCTCCAAATAGGGATTGTATTCAGCGGCAAATCGATTGGGTTCGTGCCCTTCCACCTTATCCAGGGAGTGGATGTGAACCAAGGCTTCGGTGAGGTCCCCCTGGGCTTCCTGGGTTAATAAACCCGGATAGGCTAAGTGCCCGTCAAGGTCCATCCGTTGGCGTTCGATCTCTGTAAGTTGGTAGGAATGAAAAAGTTGATTGGGCATTCGTTCATCCTCGCCACAAAGAAATGCCGCTTATCTTAACACGATTGAGGATAAAGTCAAGGTAAAGCTACCGGGCATGAAATGACGGCCAGCGGGAGGGGGATTAGCGACTATGGATAGCCGGGGCGGAATTCACTCGTAAGGTTGCAATCGGAGATCGATGTAAAAGCTAGAGAAAAAGTGACAATCTTCACAAAGTAAAAGGGTTAAACTTAAGTGCCGCTATGCTCGTAGCGTTCGTGTTGCTCTTCTAGCTTTCGTTTGAGAGCACGGACATTCGTCCCTCGCTCCCCGGACCATCCGTCTAGGATAGCCCACAGCCAAAGCAGAATAGTTTGCGCAAAACCAGTGATCTTAATGATCCAATTTGGCTTAAACATCAATTTTCTTTCTTCGTCTTCGTAAAGTCGTAGATGCGGCTTCGATTCTATCTCCTTGGCCGTCTCTTTCAGCTTTTCCAAATCTATCCTTACGCCATCTTCACCTTTTTGAGATTGGACGATTTTTTCGGCTTCTTCAAACCGAATTAAATCTCTCCAGTTGTTCAGAGGCAACGAATTTAGATAAACTAATAACGCGCCGACTGCAACTCCGATAAAGAAGATCAACCCCTTAAACGGAGTTCGGAGATAGACCTGCCCTAAACCCGGAAAGAGGAGTGACAAAAAAGCGGCCAAGAAGGATGGCTTCGGTTTCTTGGTGTCGTTCATACTAATCTCCAAATTCCCCCATTGAAACGAGATAGACACCAATACAGATGACAAACGCTCCCAAGACTCTGATCTTCGGCACATCTTCTTTGAATAGCAACCAGGAGAACAAAATCGAGAAAATATAACCTAAGCTGATCATTGGATAGGCCACGCTGAGCTTAATACGGGAAAGGACGACTAGCCAAATCAAGGTTGTTGATCCATAGACCCCGATCCCGCCAATTACAAATGGATTCATCAGGGCTTGTATCAGTTTAGGTGCCATCTGTTGGAAAGACCCACTAATCTCGCCGACCTGGTTCATACCTTGCTTGAGTAAAATTTGACCCAAGACGGAGAGAATGACATTAAAAAGCAGTAGGGCGAAATCTTTCATTTAGAGGTCACTCTGAATCTTCAAACTTGAGAATCTCTTTGATAACATAGATGGGTTTATTTTGTGATTCGTAATAGGTGCGGATCACTAACTCGCTAATCAAGCCTACAGAAATGAGCTGGATGCCTGTCAGCAATAACAACACGCCCAGTACCAACATCGGTAGTCGTTCAACCAGGCTGGTTTGCGAAAAGAGGTAGGAAAGCCAGCCCTGGCTGACGCCAGCAGGGAAAAACAGCTTTCCGATTGATAGATAGCCGCAAATCACAAAACCGACTAGAAAGGATAATAAGCCGATCAGGCCAAAACTTTGAATCGGTCGTGTGGCGTAACTCATCAGAAACTTAATCATAATCAGATCTAGGATAACGCGAATAGTCCGGGAAATACCGTACTTGGATTGGCCTTTGGTACGGGGATGGTGTGTAACCTTGATCTCGGTGATTTTGGCACCGATCTGGCGGCCTAAGACTGGAATAAATCGATGTAGTTCACCATAGAGGTTAATGTTTTCGATCACCTCCCGGCGATAGGCTTTTAGCGTGCAACCGAAGTCGTGCAGTTTAACCCCCGTCATTGTAACAATCAACCAATTGGCTAAAATAGACGGTAGTCGCCTAAGAACAAACCCATCTTTTCGTTTAGCACGCCAACCACTGACAATGTCGTAGCCCTCTTCCAGTTTTTCCAACAATCGGCCGATATCGCTGGGATCATTTTGCAGATCGGCATCTAAGGGAATAATGACCTCACCTTCGGCATGGTCAAAACCTGCACTCATCGCTGCCGTCTGCCCAAAGTTACGACGAAAGCGAATTACCTGTATGCTTGGATCGGACAGGGAAATCTGTCTTAAGATTTCAAAACCAGAGTCTATACTACCATCGTCAACAAAGATAATCTGATAACTCTTTTTGATCGGTTCAAGTGCGGCCTTCAACTGACTATAGAGTTCTTGCAGATTATCGGCTTCGTTGAGTAAAGGGATAACGACTGAAATCTTGGGAGGCAAAGTAGACAAAATCTGGGTTGACATCGCAGTTTCAGGTATTATAGAATTAACCCGTAATTAGTTGCCAACAAAATCGGAGATAATAAATAATTATGGTCACTATAACAGAAACTGCGGCCCAAAAGGCGGCTATTTTAATGCAGAATGAAAAACCCGATCCAGAAAAGGAGTTTGGGCTTCGAATGAAAGTCGTAGGTGGTGGTTGCTCCGGTTTCCAGTATGAACTCGGTTTTGACAAATCCCGCAGTGGCGATCGTGTCATTGACCAACACGGCTTGAAAGTCTTTCTCGATCCACGAAGTATCCTCTATTTGGCTGGATCTACCCTAGATTACAAAGATGGATTGATGGAGTCAGGCTTCAAAGTCGAAAATCCAAATGCCAATTCAACCTGTGGTTGCGGCGAATCGTTCAGTGTTTAGCTGATCTCTTTCGATGGCTTAGCCTACATTCTCTCTGATCCAAGCTAAATAGTCCGCGCTTCCGTTCACTATTGGTATAACCGTTACTTCACAAACTTCGTAGCAGTGTAAAGCGGCAACCGTTTTCGTTAGTTCGGAGACAGCCTGAGCCAAAGTTTTAATTATCAGCTTAGCTTCAGTATCCGTTTCCACTCTCCCCTGCCAACGATAAACCGATGTTACCTCCGGGATAATATTGACACCAGCGGCTAGTCTCGTTTCAACCAGTATAGTCGCTATCCTTTCTGCTTCTTCCAAGCAACTGGTCGTCACAAAAGCGATTACGTAGTCCTTTTTCAAATCAAATTGTCAGCCGAATATCGAGGGTGTTTTGGCCATATTCTAAGTTGGCACGTACCAAAAGTAGTTGATCCGCGATCCACTTAACCGCGAGTGCGTTGGTTTCGACCAGCCCTAAACCGACATGATCGCCCCAAACAGCACAGCCATATGGCATTGCCTTACCCGATTCGATTTCGATCGTCATTCTCAGTTCAGATCGGCTCCGAGACGACTTGAAGTCTAAGATCTGTGGGATGGTTGTTTCGCTGCCGTCATAGGAACCGATTGGCGGGGAAGTATAGTTGTAGATCTCAACTGGCTCAATCCGATTCCATTGAAAGGCCAACTGGCAAGCATCATCGTAATATAGAAAAGAGGATTCATCGAGGTCAGGCTGTTCCAGAAAGTAGGTTGGTGTAGTGATAGATCCACTTGCTCGATAGGCATCGACAAGGTTTCCCAGTGGATGGCAAACGACCTGTTCCGTTTGAGGTAAAATCTCCAAAAAATCGGCCAGTAGGTCCAACCGCGAACTAACTAAGTTGGCTAAACGAGTCACATCGACCGAAAAAATGAGGTGTGAGTGTTGGTTCAAGTCAAGGTTGAGCAGGTGAAGGCCTAGCAGTTCTTCTGCTGTTTCAGCTAAAACTCTTTCGACCAAATCGGCGTTAGCCGGAATTCCGACCACCGACCGTGACGGTTGGTTAGCAAAATTGTGTCGATCTTCAGCCGGATAGAAGAAGCCGAACGGGCAACCGGCATCTTTGTCTTTTAGATCATAACCATAGAGGCCAGAAAACTCTGCAACCTCTAAAGCTTCAACTAAAATATGATTCTTGATACCCTTTACGGACGCGACTGTTGCTGAAGCTCCCTCTAAGGCTTTTCGTAATCGCTCCTTTTGCGCCGTAATTTGGGGGGGGAGCTTATGACGGAGTGAAACAATCTGGTCGGCCTGCATCAAATCGACGTTCTCCAGGCTAGCTGTATCGAGGGCTAACATCACTTCATCCCCAAATTCAGCTTGGTATTGGTTCAAGTCTTTGCTATATGACTTAGCATCGGTTGACAAGATCGACCAAGAAACTGGGAATTGGTGCTGATGAGCTAAGCTAGCTAATAGACGCATCCCTTCTCGCACGGCTCGCTTGTCTTGATGGTCTAAATGAGCAACCAGTGCACAATTCAACATCGCTATCTTCTGGTGTCTATTCGTTATCAGCCAAAAATTCGGCCAGTGCTATTGTTTTCCCACCTTGGCGAGCCGACTCCCAACCGGCTAAAACTGGTGCCAGTGAATAGATGCCGTCAGAGTAGTCACTCATTAACAGTTGTTGATCATCGGTTTTAACAGCAGCGATAAAAGCGCGGTCTTGTGCCAACCAGGGATCATAATCGGTAGCCGTATAGATTATCTCTCGGTTGACTTCAATTCGCTCGTAACCGTGAACCGATACATACCCACCTTCATAAAATATGCGGAATCGGGGTACGTTAGGCGGAGAGGTCGGCGTAGCGGAGATAAAGGTTGAAGTCATGGTTGCCCCGCCAGCAAACAGGTAATGAAAAGAGCAGGAGAGTGGCGTCTGGTATCTATCGTCGGTGTGATAAAAGGCTTGGGCGGTGACAATGTCCAAGCCCGTCATAAATCGCATGTAATCTACAGCGTGGCATCCCCAATCGAAGGCCGAAAAACCGCCTTTCTCGTAGCTAGAGTGCCAACTGTCACCTTTATCTTGCTGCCGAAGACGAGGCAGTCCACTGTAGCTACTAAACTGTGTATGAACGATCTGTTTGTCGCTTAAAAAAGATTTGGCTTTTTGGAAGATTGGACGGTAGCGCTCTCGAAACCCTACGGTGCTGATCACACCTGACTTGCGTATCGCTTGGTCGATATTTCGTGCAAGCTGAATCTTGAGGGTTTGTGGCTTTTCGCTGAACAGATGAATGCCCCGTTTAGCGGCTGTAATTTCAACATCGGTGCGAGCATAGGCCGGAACAATTGAGTAAAGGGCGTCAAACTCGACTTGGCCCAACATCTCCTGCCCATCGAAAAAAACTTGCGGGATCTGAAACTTATCGGCGGTAGAGGCGGCTGCTTCTTGGTTAATGTCGCAGATGGCCACAATTTGGGTATCCTCTATCTGAAGTAAGTTGGGAATATGTGTAGTATTAGCAAAATTACCTGCCCCATAAAAGGCAACCCGAACCCTATTTCCCATATGTTATCAACCTTGTCTACCGTCTACCAATCGAATGTTTTTTGCCAACTGGCTTTTAGACCTGCGATTTCGGTTTGAAGTATCGTCTGGCCCGATAGCCCAGTGATCTTTAAGGTTGGATCGCTAGTGGTAGTTCCGAGCAATCCAAAAGGAACGTTGCTCATCACCTCTTCAAACTGATCCTGGTATTCTGGATTTACCTCCACGATAAAACGGCTATTAGATTCAGAAAATAGAATCGTGTCATACCGGTCGATCTCAGTAGATCCAGGGACTGCTGACAAGCTGATCGATATCCCAAGTCCCCCTGAAAAGGCCATTTCAGCGACGGCAGCGCCAATCCCACCTTCGGAACAGTCGTGGCAAGACGCTATCAATCGATTATCGATGGCCTGACAAATTGCTTCCATTACCGCTTTGCCCGATTCTGGCCTAACGACCGGCACGTTATTACCAATCATGTTCTGTAATCCAAGATAGTGAGAGCCACCTAATTCATCGTAAGTTTTGCCAACCACATAGACTAGGCTATCAGCTGATTTAACATCCATGGTGACGGCTTTACTGACATCATTGATCACAGTAATTGCACTGATCAGAAGGGTACCGGGAATCGCTATCTGTTCACCTGTCAGTGTGTTCCGATATTCGTTGTAAAGGCTATCCTTACCGGAGATAAAAGGTGTCCGATAGACTATCGCCAGGTCGTAGCAGGCTTGTGCCGCTCTTACCAGCCCACCAAGACGATCAGGTTTATCAGGATTTCCCCAACTAAAGTTGTCCAATAGTGCGATGCGGCTGAAGTCTCCGCCCACTGAAACAGCATTGCGAACGGCCTCATCAATCGCTGAGGCCGCCATGTGATATGGGTCAAGATCACCGTACTTAGGATTAATCCCGTTAGCAACCACTACCCCTTTTAGCCCACCCAGCACCGGTATGGTAATACAAGCGTCACTTGGGCCATCGTTGTTAATACCAACCAAGGGCTTGACTACTAATCCACCTTGGACTTCGTGATCGTATTGCCGGATGACCCACTCTTTGCTGGCCACATTAGGGCTGGCTAAAATCTGGTGTAGGCTTTTAGTTAGATCTACTGAAGCCGTTAGTTTTGGGCTCGAATGGTTGGGTGTTTGCCAAACTGCTTTTTTAGTAATTCTAGGGAGGCCATGATGTAAGAAGTCCATGTCGAGATCGGCCACCACTTCATCCTTATAGTTAACGATCAGTTTCCGGGTTTCAGTGAATGAACCTAAAACTGTTGCTTCGACTAATTCGTTGTCACAAATCTCCAGCAAATCTGCTAAATGTTCTGGTGGAACCGCAATCACCATCCGCTCTTGTGCTTCAGATAGCCAGATCTCCCATGGGGTCAAGCCTTCATATTTAAGTGGAACCCGTTCTAGATGAACCTCAGCTCCAGTTTCTTCACCCATTTCGCCAATGGCAGAGGAAAAACCACCGGCTCCACAGTCGGTAATAAAATTATACAGATTGGCATCGCGCGCTTGCATCAGCGCATCGGTGATCTTTTTCTCAACAATTGGGTTACCTATCTGGACGACACTACCCAAGTTTTCAGAGGTGTTGTCTAGTTCCAGCGAAGAGAAGGTAGCACCGTGAATACCGTCTCTTCCCGTTCGGCCACCTAAAGCTACAACTAGATCACCAGGGGAAATTTGCTTGTGGCATCGGTCTTTCGGAATCAGCCCAATGTTGCCACAGTAGACCAGCGGATTGCTACTATAGCGAGGATCAAATAAGATAGCCCCATTAGCAGTGGGAATTCCCATTCGATTACCGTAATCCCGAACCCCTGCGACAACGCCTTTGAAAACCCTTTTCGGATGTAGCGTTCCCTTGGGCAGATCCGCTTCGGTCGCATCCGGAAACCCAAAGCAAAATACGTCGGTATTGAGAATTGGTTTGGCTCCGAGCCCAGTGCCCAAAGAATCGCGAATTACGCCACCGATACCGGTACCGGCTCCGCCATAAGGTTCAATAGCAGAGGGGTGATTGTGTGTTTCGACTTTGAAAACGATATTGTAAGTTCCATCGAACTCGATGATACCAGCGTTATCTACAAAAACAGAAACGCACCAATCTCGATTAAGTTCCCGGGTTGCTTTGGCAATAGTGTTTTTGAGAAGCCCATCAATAATAACAGGTGCTCGATCATTTTCGACATACTCGATCAATCCTCGAAATGTCTTATGCACACAGTGTTCAGACCAAGTCTGTGCTAAGGTCTCCAGTTCAACATCGGTTGGATCTCGGTCTTTTTGACGAAAGTAGGTTTGGATAGTCTGCATCTCAGCCAAATTGAGTGAGAGCAACCCTTCACGGCTAATCCGCTCCAGATCTGAGTCGCTTGCATCCCGGAGGGGAATTGTTTCAACATTCATACTTTTTTGCAGAAATTAGTATCGGTATAACTATGAAAACACAGCGTCCGAAGATTCAGTATTTAGGGAACAGCAACGCTCGTCAACATGCCGGCAACAATTAAGTATACCATATAGTATGAGTGTTTTTTCGGGTTGTCTCTATCTAACTAACGAACACAGCGTTAGCTCAAATCCGAGCATAAAAAGGCACTTTCTGCTAACCATCGAAGTGATTTCTGGAAATCGCACGAACGATCCCTATCTACCTACCTTGTTGCCGGTGTGTCAAACAAATACTACCGGAGAGCGGTGTGCAGGTGAGTTTAGAGGCAGGAGAGACCTGAATATGTAGTGACCAACCTTGCAATACCAAGGTCGTATTGTAGCGATGGATAAAATAGCAGAGTGCCCCAAGATGGTTTCCTACCTTTTTAGAAATAGAGAGCGTTTTTCAAACCGGGCGAAAAATCCGCTACTGCATCGCGGGTGACGGAAGCCGAAACGCTACACAGGAGTGTGATATCCATTCAGGGCAGATGTGGCTCAGCCATACTGTCCCCGACAAAACGACATCTGGCTGTTTGGCATGGGAAATTCCATGAAGTTTCTTAAGCAACTCAATATTCGCGTTCATATACCATGTCCCCAAGCCGGGAGGGCGATCCAGGTACGGATTATGGCTCACCCTTGGCTGTCCCAGCGGCCAAATGTCGATGTTGATAAAGTCATGGTTTTAGTCGGTGCCGCGTTGACGATCATCTTCGCTTCATTGGCTTTATATTGCAAAGGACTCTGTGGGTTCACCCACGGAGAGCTAGTGCTGCCTTTGAGAACGGACTCAGTTGCGTCGAGGCCTTCGATAATCGTGTGCCCAAGCACTGTTAGCCTGGATTCCTTCTGGGGACAGTTGCGTGTACCGAGCGGAAGCCTTTTGTGACCGGGAAAGGCGCGGGCGCGCACCCACTGCTGTAAGAACGCCCTACAGGCCTTGCTCGAGTCGTAAGTCGAGACTACCGGTGAACCGATGCCTCAATCCGAAGCCGTAAAGAGATTGCAGCAGTCGTATTCAATATTCGTAAAACTACCGAGAACAAGAAGTTTGTCAGCTATATCCGTCTCGATACAATCGCGACTTCTGTCGGCCTCGAAATCGTAGATGCAATACGCATTGCCGATCAAACCGAAGTGTGTCTCCTCCTGCCTAAGCCCGGCAGCCCAGCATAACCAAGCCCCGGGAAGAATGCTGACAGATTGCGACGGTCTGGCACCCTTGCCAGAACTTCGGCAACGACCCCGGGCGGAATCTGTACGCGACCGTTTTCTACCTTACACCCATCACGCTCAAATATCTCGTGCGCTTCCGGGCATTCCTTGAACCACACTCCCGTATCCTCCATAACCTTTAAGGTCGCCTGGTGAATGTGAACAAGATCATCTTCAGATAAAACTCTCAACTGCATGGCTTTTCCTTCATAATCGCTGCTATATCTTGAGGTATATCACCATCGGGTATTTCTGGTCAATGTAAAAAAGGGAATCTGGCTTCTTGACAGTGCCAAGGCAAACACGAAATATGAAGAATCTAAATAATTTATCACCAGGTGTTATCGCTAGGGAACCTTTTTTTGCCACCTCAAGGGTATGTTTGATATGTTCTTCTTTATCCTCTGGGGATTGTAACCGGCAGATTATAACCGTGAGCCAGTTAATTAAACTACCCAGCCTTAAAAGACGGGGCATTCCCGCAAAGTGAACATTTGCCCCCAAAGTTGCCAGCATCCCCATCGGATTATGTGGAACAGCCGTTACCACTCTCAATAATTGAGTACAACAACTAAAGGCGGTCAACAAACGGAGATGGACAACTTTGGGTGGTAATGATATAATTTGCAGTCATATCAATCCAATCCAGCCGGTGCGTTTGTGTCAGCGAAATTACGGCCAACTGCTGAACGATTCTTAGAAGCGGCAGGTAGGAGCACCCGTTCGGGGTAACGATTTCATGCCCTTGTGTACACAAACAGTTCACCAACTACATGCCCAACTCAAGAATCGGGAGATTACATCCACTCAAATTGTAGCTTCGGTCTTTGACCGCATTAAACAGGTAGACGATAAAATTGGTGGATATCTCACTCTAACTGAGGAGTCGGCATTCGAGGCCGCTGCCGCCGTAGATCAGCGATTCGAGCGAGGCGAAGATCTAGCCAAACTGGCAGGGATTCCGGTTGCCATCAAGGATGTAATCTGCACGCACGGGATACGAACCACTTGTGGTTCGAAAATCCTTAGTAATTTCGTTCCACCTTACGATGCAACCGTTATGAAAAAGCTGAAGTCACAAGGGGCAATTACCATTGGTAAAACTAACATGGACGAGTTTGCCATGGGGTCTTCGACCGAAAATTCGGCCTTTCAACCTACCAGAAACCCGTGGAATCTGGAAACAATTCCTGGGGGGTCAAGTGGTGGCTCTGCCGCCGTGGTATCAGCAGATGCAGCCATTCTATCGCTCGGTTCTGATACAGGGGGGTCAATTCGCCAACCTGCGGCCCTCTGCGGTAACGTAGGTATGAAACCGACATATGGCCGGATTTCTCGGTTTGGATTGATCGCTTTTGCCTCTTCACTTGACCAAATTGGCCCGTTTACCAAGGATGTAGAGGACTGTGCTATCGCGCTCAATGCCCTCTGTGGTCATGATATAATGGACTCCACATCGGCTCAAGTTGATGTGCCAAACTTTGAACAGAGTTTGGTCAACGATCTTCAAGGGCTGAAAATTGGCTTGCCGTCGGAATATTTTGTCGAAGGTATCGATCCAGAAGTGGAAACAGCAGTTCATCAAGCAATCGCCAAACTAGAGGAGTTGGGGGCTACAATCCATAATATTTCCATGCCGCATACTGAGTATGCTATTGCAACCTACTACATCATTGCGCCAGCGGAAGCCAGTGCTAATCTGGCGCGTTACGATGGAGTCCGTTTCGGGTATCGATCGGAAGAAGCAGAAGATCTAACCAGTATGTATAAACAGTCACGTAGTCAAGGTTTCGGCGAGGAGGTGAAAAGGCGAATTATGCTTGGCACCTACTCCCTTAGTTCTGGTTACTACGATGCCTACTACTTAAAAGCACAACAGGTTCGAACCTTGATTAAGCAAGATTTCGACCAAGCTTTTGAAACTGTTGACCTGATTGTTACACCAACCTCACCAACTCCGGCTTTTAAATTGGGCGATCGAACAGCAGACCCACTCCAAATGTACCTGTCGGATATTTTTACTGCGCCTTCTAGTTTGGCAGGAATGCCTGGTATTTCGATTCCGTGCGGCCTAACCAAAAACCGGCTACCAATTGGCCTCCAGATTTTGGCTCCACCTTTTGAAGAAGGAAAACTGCTACAAGCAGCTTATACTTTCGAACAGAATACCGATCATCATCTGCATCGACCGGAGCTTTAATTGCCAGATTTACCGGTCAATCCAGTCACCCCGTCCCGTGTACGATGGTTCCAAGCGATAATTACCGGCTTTATCGTTGCCGTCTTAGCCGGTATTGGCTGGGCATTTTTCATTTCAAAGACCAAAATTATTTATGGGTATCCCAGTATCCTGATCGGATTTTTAGTTGGCTTTTGCGTTTTATTCGTTGGGAAATCCCATCTGGTGTATAAAGGTCAGCAGTTGTTATACTACTCGATCGGACCTGCTAGCACGCTGGTTGGAATTGCGACGGGAAAGCTCCTCGATTTCAAATGGCGGATACTGCCTCAATTCGAGGGAGAAAGTCATCCGACTTCAGTTATAGACTCACCTACGCTGAACTACGATCTGGTCTTTTTCCTAGCCGCATGTTATTTTTCTTTTCGAATCCCTTCTAGTCGTATGTGGCAAAGCCTCGTCACCAAAAACGATTATATCACCGATGAACCCGATTCATCTTAACCCCAAGGTGTTGCAAACTGATAAGGCATAGCGATGAGATCTATTATACTTCACCTTAAACGAGCCCGGAGTTACCTTCTCTTTGGCTTGATACTGGCCATTCAAATTTCGGTTTGCATAGTAGCCACCAACGCAGAATCAACAGATGAATTGCTGGAAAATATTTCACTTTTTACAGAAGTTTTAGCACGAATCCAGCAAGAGCATGTTGATACACCTCAAGCTAAAAAGCTGATGTATGGCGCCATTAAAGGAATGCTACAAACGCTAGACCCATATAGCCAGTTTTTTGAACCTGAAACCTACAAAGAGTTTCGGACGCAGACACACGGAACGTATGGTGGACTTGGAATGGAGATCGGTGTTCGAAACAGCCGATTGACCGTTATCTCTCCTTTCAAAGGCACGCCTGCTTATCAAGTTGGAATGCAAACGGACGATTTTATCAGTTTAATCGACAACCAGCCAACAACTAATATGACGGCCCACGATGCCGCCAAAAAAATGCGGGGCGAGCCGGGGACTAGCGTCACTCTAACAGTCATTCGCGAAGGTGAGAGCGAGCCGATTGAAGTGGTTATCATCCGAGATGTGATTCGTATTCAGAGTGTGGAATCATATGTCTTAGATTCTCAAATCGGCTATCTTCGCATCAACCAGTTTAGGGACACAACCGCATTGGATGTCGATCAAGCCTTCGAGAAATTCACTCAGCAAGGGATTAAAGGGATTATCTTAGATCTACGCTCCAATCCAGGAGGGTTACTCCGTTCGGCCGTCGATATTGCCAGCGATTTTTTGCCACCTAACCAACTCGTCGTTTATACTAAAGGCAAGCAACCGAGAAAAGATCACTTGACCGCTGAAGGGGCACAGCAGAAACCGTACCCGTTAGTAGTGCTAGTCAATCGAGGTAGTGCTAGTGCCTCTGAAATTGTAGCCGCTGCCATTAAAGATCATCAGCGTGGGTTAATCTTAGGTGAGCGAACATTCGGCAAGGCCTCTGTTCAACAGATCTTTCCATTAGGCAACGATGCAGCGGTTAAACTGACTATTGCCCGCTATTTTAGCCCGAAAGGGACAGACATCCACAAGGTTGGTATTACGCCTAATTTAGAGGATCCCTGGTTCAGCCGTTCAGAATCCCAAATGTTGAGCCGATTGATCGACCATCAAAGCTTGAAATCCTTTATTGAAGCTAACGGTGACGACATCCTGGTTCGGATCGAGGCTGCCGAAGATGCCTCGCGTGATGATTATCAAGCGGCGGGGCTGTTACGTAAATATCGTCGGCTATCGGACAAACTGTCCAAAGAACAGATCGTTTTAAGTGACGAAGCGTTGAAGTATGCGCTTGCTCGTGAGACCGAGAATGAAAGAGACGACTATAAATACGATCCGCAGGTCGCTTCAGCAATACGGCAACTCGGCTTGGTGCCTCTACAAGGCGTTGGTTTAGACTTAGAGTCTAGCGAGTCTCCGGCCGAAAACTAAACGCTGACCTAGTTGAGTCAGTAACTAAAAGAGGAGGAACTAATGGGAACCCCTATTATCTATTTAGGTACGGTAGGACAAGGTGTTTGGAAAAGTTTGGATGGTGGAAACACTTGGAATCGCACGGCTAATGGGCTTTTCGCCGAATCTGATATTCGGGCGATTGCTGTTCGTCCCGATAATCCAGCGACTCTTTTCGCAGGCACAGAGGCTGGACTCTATCGTTCAGACGATGCGGCAGAGAGTTGGAGTAAAGTGGACTTGCCAGTGAATGATCGACAAATCTGGGCGATTGCTATCGACTCCTCAACCGCAGATATCATTTTCGTTGGCACCTGTCCGTCGGATTTATTCAAATCGGAGGATGGTGGTGAGTCCTGGCACAAGCTAGAGGTTGAATTGGCCGAAGAGTGTGCTGGTGGGGCGATTATCCCGCGTGTTACCTCGATTGAGATCGACCCTAATGATTCTAACACTGTATATGCGGGCATCGAAATAGATGGCTTTCGCCATAGCACCGATGGCGGAAAAACGTGGACGACGATCAATGATGGATTGAGTAGTTTGGATATTCACGGCATTACCGTCGTGCCGGGCCAACCCAAGACCATCGTTGTCGCAACGAATAACGATATCTGCATCTGCCAAGATCTACAAACCTGGCAACCGCTAGAGGTAAAACAGCACTATCCCTGGTCCTATGCCCGTGCGGCAGAGTATATCAAATCTTCAACCGATGGGGATGGTCGTATCTTTATTGGTGCAGGTAATGGCCCCCCGGGTAATCAAGGCGGTATTTTTGTCACTACCGATTTTGGGCAGTCCTGGAGCCGTGCGGATCTGGGGATGACAGCTAACAGTACGATCTGGAACTTCGCCCGAAATAACGCGGTCGATGGTTGGTTCATGGCTTATAGTGTGAGTGGACAACTATTCCGCAGCACTGATAATGGATCGTCTTGGGAAAAGCTGGGTCGAGAGTTTGGGGAAGTGCGTGGAATGGCCATTGTTCCCAACTGATATTGGTGAATAAACCGCTGAACATTACCGTTGCTGGGGCCGACGACTCGAGGCTGGAAATTCGCTGGCAGGCAGATCTTGAACTGGTAGACCTCCTGCTCTATGTTGGTGATAGCAATGCCTTAATTTGGGAGAAGCAGGTTAGCGTTGGCTCGGTTACCCAGCAAGCCGACTTGGCTAAGATTTTAAAACCTCTAGCAGAGTTATGTTATGCTCTTTACCAAAGTAAAAGTGCTCGTACAATAATCCCGGAAATTGCTGAAACTCTGTTTGACCTGCGCGGGTTACTACACCAGATAGAAGACTAAGATCCTTGTGATCTGGTTCCAGCGATGGTACAACCCATCTTTTATTTCTGTAGTTTGACCAGAAAAGCTTGGCAATAGGCGGCTTTAGCTTCGTCTCTTTTTCCCAGTTGAAGTAAGGAGGATCCTAGCCGCGAGTAAGATTCTGCCTGGTTAGGATCAAGTGCGATCGCATGGGTAAACGCCTGAGCCGCTTCCGAATGTTGGTTGAGAAGTTGGTAGACAATCCCTAAATTTTCATGTATCGTCGCATCTCCTGGTTCACAGACAACGGCTTCCTGATAGGCTGATTTTGCCTGTTGGTAATCGCTGATCATAAAATAGGCTAACCCAAGGTAAAAGTGTGCTTCGGCTGATTCTCTATTATGCTGAAGTGCAATTTTGAAGTCGCTAATGGCTTCAGAGTAACGCTTGGCATTGAGGTGACCGACGGCACGCTGCAGGTAGTCTTGAGCCAGATGATAAGAGTCGAAATGGGCTTTTTGGAGATTACGCTGAGGACGGGCGACTGCTTTTCTTGAACGAGTGGGCCGAAGTTGGTTGGTTGCTTCAGTTGACGACTCTTCTTCTGACTGAGGTGGTTTGCTAACGTTGGTCGGCTTTTTCTGATCCATTTCCTGAAATACCGTTAGTTTGTATGATACTATAGCCAAATGCTTTGCCAAGTCAACCTAAAATGACCCAACTGAAGTTGACACCTTTAGTTGGCAAAATTGCATGTCGATTTCCTCCCCCCCTTTTACGATTGGCAAGTTTCTGGTTACTGGCCTGTCTGGTTCCTCCTTTATGGGCCGAACTAGCTTTTCAAGATGCCTTTGAAAATCTGGAGCAAGCTCAAAAAAATTGGCAGGGAAAAGATGTACAGTGGCAGCTTAGCTCGCGTTACAACAAAAGCCCAAATGGCCAAAAGAGTTTGAGACTATCACCAACAAAATTAGGTGCTTGGCAAGAGATCTGGCATCCAATCGAAGTTGAGCGGCCTGTTCATCTGCGGATTTGGTTTTATGAACGTGGGTGGGAAAACAGAATCAAAGTCGATCAACAATACCTGTTTATCGGAGATAAGGATACCTTTGCTAACTCTGAGCGACGTTGTCAGATTGGGCAGTCAGGACACAAAGATTACCAAGGTTTCTATGTTGTCTTTGTTAAAGGTATTCCCCAGAAAAGCAAAACTAAAGCTAATCAAAAACGATGGGTCAAGTTTGAATTTGTAGTAGAATCAGAAGGCAACGCCGAAATTCGAATTGATGATCAGGATGAAGTGAAACTACCCGACCAGTGGAAAGGTATTGGTGTCGTCGGATTGGGGGTATTTGGACGGGAAGATCGGGGTGGGAACATCGATGCTTATTGGGATCACCTGGAAATATTCAATGCAGAAAAACCACCGGCGCTGGCTGTTGAACCATTGTTTAAGTTTCAGTCTGAGTCTAAACAACCGGGAGTAAGTTTAAACTCCGGCAATTGTGCCACAAACTGGGGAACCTTGAAAAGATTCCGATAAACCAAGATACCGACACCTACTATCCGATGATTTCTACGTTGGCCCGAGGTAGAATAACACGTTCTTGGTTTTCCAGTACGACCCCTAAAACCCGAACACTGGCCTCTGTCTCCAGTTCTTGCGGCTCAACCAATAAATCGGTTACAGTTCCAAGTTGACCAAAATAGGGTTCTCGGATTATGCGGACCGGCGTTCCGACTTCAAGCGCCGCTGAAGTTAGTGCCGATGCGACCTCTGGATTACTGTTAGAGTCAGTGGTTTCTCGGTCTGATAAGACGTTCTCGATACCAACTTCCGCTAATGGGATGATGATTTCCGGGCGTTGGACGCCAGCCCGAATTTGCGTCGCCCCATTGATCGAAGCTTTCATTCCTTGGCGAGAAGACAGCAGACTGAAGGTTTGTTTGGCCATCGCAATTTCACCGAAACCTTCGGTGATAATCAGGGTAATTCCAACCTGTTCAGCCCCTGTAATTGCGACTCCTAACTCATATCCGAGCAACCGGTGTAGGTCGTGGTCGTTGATGCCACCACAAACGATCCCCCGCACTCCGTTATTAACTGCGGTTTCTACTGTTTGATAATCGACGTAAGATCCGCCAACCAGAATCTGGTCTACGTGTGAGGACTGAATCAGGTCAGCCGTCAACGGCATCTCAGGTGCCGAAACGATGGTCTGCAAAGTGCCGACGGTTTCCCCGCCAATGCCGAAAATCCCTTGAATTAAAGTTCCCCAAGTTTCGACTACTGCACCTTCGTTAGGGATGACTTCGACCACCTTCCCATCGATATATCCTTTGGTCTGGACCGGCGTTGGTGACTCCCGAACGATTACCTGACCGGTAATGTCAGAAATGCTTTCGACCGTTCCCGCTATTGGGGATTTGACCTCTGACTTGAACAGTCCTAAAAAGCCGTTTGATTGGGCAATGATTTCGTCATGGGCAACGGCGTCACCGATCTGCTTCAACATGAACTTCCCGACGCTGGATGCATTGGTTCCCATCAGGTTGGCTGCATGGATCATCTGGACGTTGCCAGGCAGGTCGGTTTGGGCCACCACATCCTCAGCAAAAACACGATCACCCACTTCCACCAGCACATCACCGGCAAGAGGTAGCCTTCGCTCACTTTGAATAGTAGTTTCGGCTGCGATTTTTAGACCTGGAGTATATGCATGTGCCATTTCAAAGAGTCGAGAGTTGAGAATTGAAAGTTAAAAACCTATCATCCACTTTTCACTCATTTGGGTTAGAAAGCCTATGTGATTGACCAAATATTCACTGTTACTTTTAATTTCAGTAATGCAAGAAGGCCTTGTTATTTCACGAACATCATTGCCTGCGTTTTTAACGATTCGTAAATCCAACTATTAATATCAATCGCATTTCTTATTTTACAGAAATTCAGGTCATTATTGCAAGCAACGGTCGGTAATGTTCCAGAATTATCGTTGACTATTTTACTAAACCAAACTTAAATTGATTGATAAATAGCCCCATCACGATGTCATGCATTTAGCTCGTTTTTGACAAACAGGCACTTTTTCTGCTCAAACTTTCCGCTTATTCCTGAAGGCCCAATGCTTACCCTCTATTCTCCAGCTCTTCTCTTTTCCACCTACATACTGGTTGGAATTAATCTGCCTTTCATAGGCACCCCATTGATCGGCATAAAATTTGGAAATCCCGAGGGACTGCAGCAACCGTTTTAAGTCCAGAAATACTATCTCTGCGCCTCGGCCAAGCGCCGATTCAAAGACCACTGCCTCCGCTCCGCCAAGTCCTTTGATTCTCCGTGTTTGATTCGTTAGGCCCGATTTCCCGAAGAGGTCCCCATTCTCCATCTTCCAAGATACGACAGAGAACACGGCCACCATCAGCTACCGTCAATGGCTCCTCATACAGATGTGCGGCCGAATGAACATCGCCACCGAACATCCGCGGATCCTGACCAGTAGTGGTGTAGTAGATTTCGAAGCCGTCGGCCATAAGTTCCAACTCTCGATTACCACCTTCCGACCAACGAACTGCAATTTCTGGCAGATCTGGGTACAAACCACGGCCGAATAACTGGTTGATGACGACTTGTGTCCGACGAGGGATGTATTGGTTTCTCGTGCGATCGACTTCAGCGAACCAAGCCTGGTGTTTGGCTACACCCGAGTTGTGAGGTTCGACTCGCCACTCCGAATCGGTGAGCACCGCTTCATACGTCTTGCGAGGGTTGCCCCATCGGGCTGCCTCGGCAAATAAAGCGGGCTCGATTTCGGCAATACGTCTATCGAATAATTCCGTCAAGCGCTTTGGTGTCAGGGCACCGCCGTGGAAAAAGTACTTCGAGATTCTGTCTGCCAATAATACGCGGAACTCTTCGTTCTCGAGCAACCGCTGATACAACCAGTGAGGATTGCTGCGATCGGCAGTGTCCCCAAGCGGAAAGGGACCGAGCCGGTCTTCCTGGATGTCCAGCAAAGTATGTTCGGAGTCCCAGATGATGAACCGGAAGCCCTTGTTTTGGGTGCCGTTCATGAGTCCGTGCCAGTTATTTCCTCCGCGATTGTTGCCGAACCAGCTAATGGGGGCATCTAGGTTGCCGCCATAGAAGATTACCAACATATAATCGATAAGATTGACCGGATCGAGCAGTCGATTAGACTCAGGATCTCGGCTACCGTCAGGTTTAACACCAATCATCTGACAGTAATTATTAAAGTCGCTCAAGTCGTGTTGCGAGAGCTTATCGAGACGTGTCCAAAGCTTCATGTTGCCATCGGTTGCAAAGACCTGATAACGACGATCCTGATCTTCGTCTTCTGAGTATCCACCCATGATTTTCACCACATCAAAGTCCTCTTTCTTACCCCCAATATATGATTCACCGAAGAAAGCCTTTGGTCGTTCGCAAGTGTTGTAGAGCCCCCAGTAGTGTCCGTTGATGTAAAGATGCCGAAAGTTGCCTCGCGGGGAAGGATGGCCCATGGCAAATTGCAGATCTCGGTTGAGCTGGTCGCGCATGTACAGCGCCTTGGAACTGAAACCGTGATGCCAGGCATAGTTCTGGCTACATCGCAAATCGACGTGACTGAACTCTTTCGCCGCATTGCCTCCAAACAGGTCGTACTCGAGTTGCGCCGGGCCATAGCGACGGCGAAAGAAAAATCGGAACCCATGCTTAGGAACCTCTGGTTTTCGACTGAAGCCTCCCCGCATGCGGACACCAGCGTTGATTTGGAACCCGAGTTCCTGCCCATCATCCGTCGGTAAGAGTTCAAGCGAACAGTTCCGTTCCGCTTTTCGTCCATGCCAACCCGCATGAGCATAAATTCCGCTCTCGTCGCTGAATAGGTTTTCAGGTTCGATGGCGATTGAGTAAGATGGAATAGCCCAAAGCGCGTCCAGCAGTTTTTTTCGGTATTTGGGATTGTTGATGATGTCTACATCCATTCCGTAGTTTGATTTTCCTTCTCCCCACTCATATGGATAATCTGCCGGTGGCAATCCATCAGCTGAGTCGTCGATACGGTCGGCCGGGAAAATATAACTACGTGTCACGATTGGTGTGGGCAAGTAGCCCGGTTTGTATCCTCGGGCACGGATGATGGTAGTCTGTTCGATCTCAAGCGACTGATCGAGGACTGGGCTCGATTCGTTGGGTCTGCTTCCGTCCATTGTGTAACGGATGGTGACATCGCTGTCCACGGTGCTCACCTTCAACGTAAAAGGCGTTTTGAACAGCCCGTGTGGTTGGGATAGTTCGATCGTTGAAAGCGCACCAACAAGGGTCGCTGCATTTCTTCGACCAGGAGTCGGAAAAGCCAAGAAGTCGAGCGATTCTCCTTCGCTGCCGCCAGCAGTGAGGGGAAATCCGAAGGAGACGTTGGTCTTTTGTTTGGGGTATTTAGTTTTGACGATCTCGGACTTCTCGCCATCGGGACCGGTCAGGCTTAAGTATTCACCCCTCTTTTTGAGTTGAAAATTTGTGTGTAGCGGCCGGTCGGTTCGCCTTCGATCTTTGCCGGATGCAAATACGATCAGATATTCACCGGCTCCTAAACGGATATCAGGGAAAACCCATCGGCGCGAGTCTTTTTTCGAATCCGTTAAGGACCAGTTTTCTAGACTTTGCTTCTGGCGCGAATGATTGTGAATTTCGATCCAGTCGACTAGTTCACCCTCCTCATCAACCAATCCTGTTTCATTATCTGTCATGAATTCGGTAATACGTAGTCGGCTTCTCCCTGTTGACTGAAGTTCCACAATAGGGGAGCTTTCTGGTTGACTTTTAGGTTGGCTAACTTGGCTAAGATCATTGTTAGATTGGTCAGCGACCGTTATGCGGGCTTCCTTTAATTCTGTGGGGTCAAGGCGACCGTTCCTGTCGATGTCAAACCGTGCCAGTAGATGATTACTTGGTAGTTTCTCATTCTCCCATGTACGTTTCGTCTGTTTATTACCCCCTGCCCGGTTAATGCTACCTCGAATCCAGTCATAGAGTTCTTCAGGAAAATCTTTGATTTTTCCCCGTTTGGCATCTTGCTGCATTTTCTGGAGATTCTCTGCGATCGGGCGGTCATCGACGAAAGCCTTGTATTCGCCAACTAGTCTGCTCCACACATTCTCCAGCGCCTGGCGAGCGGCCTTCTCTTCTTCCTGGCTCAACTCACCATCGCCATCTTTGTCATATTTCCTAATTCGTTGCTCGTGACGCCGTCGATTACGGATGAACCTTGGTCGTTTCACTGCAAACGGACTACCAGCTTTTCGGAGGGTTTCACGTTCAACGGCGTTGAGTCGACCATCTTCATCAGCATCAAATTGTTTTAGCGCACGTTGCCGAACAGTAAGATCGTTTTGTTCCTGTTCAGCACCATACAACAAAGATGCCGTCAAGTCAAAACAGAACAGCCCTACAAAGACGGATGTTACAAGTTTCAGGTTGATTAATTGGATCATGAACCCATTTGCCATGTATCTATTCTGTTTCATATAACTAATCCTTGCGCGCTATTATTAGCTGTTTCCTACCACCTAGTTCGTACTGCTTTGACAGCTTTGATAACCTTTGCCCCGGTTGCATGAGTTTGCCGTAAGTGATATTTCTTTTGATCGTGTCGTTGAAAAAGAAACGGCTCTTGTTGCACCATGCCATGACGATTTATTTCCGTAGTCGTTTAACTTTGATCTCTTTCAGGTTGTATCCATCGATAAAAAGTTCTCCTTTTGTAGGGTCTTAGAATCGCGGGATGAGATTGGTCAAAGTCGTTTTACTGGAACCGCTTGGCCCACGAATGCAATCATTTGTCCGGAATATGCTTTGATCTCGATATCCAATAGCACTTCGGTTTCATCATCATAGCTAAAGTGAGCCCTTTTAAATTCGACATCGCCTCTAACTGTTTCCAGATCAATCGCGTTGGGGCGTCTTGGATCTCCGGTTCGGTGTCCAGCCCTTACTTTTTAATTTCAGTTGAGAGTGAAAAGCTTTCGGGTGAAAATTCTAACATTTAACTATTAACTCTCTATACTCAATAGATTTTTCACGTAAGATACAGGTTAAAGGTAGATCCGACCAATTAACCGAGAGCTTGACCAAGAGGAAGAAAGTGAAGAGAATAAATACATGGGAAAAGGGTACCCAACTATTGAGGGCGTTGGCTCTCGGCTGATTATCTCGCAGGCAATCGTATCATCTTTGCATAATCCCCTCGCTAATACCTGAAAGCTGGTATTACAATCCAAACTGGTTTTGCCAATCTCGTTGGCAAAACCAGTTTGTTCGCTCTATTGGCGCAAAAGTTCGGCGACTTTGGTCCTCCCCTGTTCAACCGCTGGCCGATCTACTCTAATTTGCAATAATTGAACAATAAACTGAGTAGTCCGCCAATCTACTTTTAAACTATCCATAGCGGTGGCTCCTTGATCGTTTTTGGCCTCAATATCAGCACCATATCCGATCAGCAGTTTAGCTACCTTTGATCGACCGAGAAACGCTGCCGCATGTAGGGCCGTACCGCCGTCTCCCCCTTTGGCATCGACATTGGCACCTTTTTGGATTAAGAACTCAGCTATCTCATCGTGGCCCAGAATAGCCGCTACATGCAAGGCAGTTGCCCCATCCTTATTTTTAGCATCAACCTCCACGCCTTTGGAAAGGTGTTGTTTGACAGCTTCAATGTTTCCAGTTCCAGCTACCGTCCAAATATCGCTGCTACTACCAGGATCCGAAACACCAGTGTCGACACCTCGTTGGCGCAGGAGTTCAACCAGTTTACCCCTGCCTGTTTCCACCATTTCCCGATCCAATTCTAGTTTCATCATGCCCGCGAAGAACTCTGTCGTCTTCCAATCTAACATCAGAGTATCCATTACAGTAGCCCCTTGGTTGTTTCTGGCATTGATATCGGCACCGTTTTCAATCAGCAGTGTGCCGAGTTCATCTAAACCGAAAAAGGCGGCCGTATGCAGCGGAGTGCCTCCATCGCGATTTTTCGCGTTGACATTAGACCCTTGTTGAATTAGAAAAGAGACGGTATCCACATGGTTGGCACCAGTTGCCCACGACAAAGCTGTCAGGCCAAACTGACCGTCCTTAGTGTTAATGTTATCTGTACCTTTGGCTAAATGTCCCTTTACAGTTTTAAGGTCGCCCTCAGCAGCTGCACTCCAGATTGAGCTGTCTGGAGGTCTGAAATCGAATCCTTCCGACCGCATAATCGCTGGTTGGGCGGGAGGAATTCCCCATTTGGGCATTCCATTAGCGATTTCTGCCATGATTTCACCACGTCGTTGACGAATGAATCGTCTTCTCTCTTCTAACGATCGAACAAATCTATTGGCTGATTGGGTTGCCCCTTTCTTAAGAACCTTTAGAACAGTGCTGGATTCAGTATCTACCATTAGATCGACTACTGTATTTTGTCCTGGTTCTAGGTCTATGTTTTGCTCAACTAAAACGGCGCCCTTTATCATTGCCTGTAATCGCAACTTCGTATCTTTGTTAACACGAACGATTCGTTGGTAATTATCACCATTGCTTAACCATCCCCAATCTTGGCTGATGATGCTTTCACCTGAGTCAATAACAGCCTCAAGCCGAATTGAGGAAAGCTTCTTTCTGTTTTTACCTTTTAAAGTTAGCTGACCCGACAACATAACCCCCTCGCTTAGAGGAAAGCGATCAACAGGCCTAATTACAAATCCCCAATCTCCCATCCCTTGGCTAACCTTGACCAGGCATGTATTACTCCCTGGATTTAGCTTAACAGTAAAACGGTCTTGATCGATCATTACACTGCGTCCCTCTCGATATTGGTACACCACCATACCATTGATCCAGACTTTGGCTGAGTCATCACTACCCAGGCCAAATTCAACATATTCCTTACCCGAACCTTCGATCTGACAGAAGGCATAGGCGGTCACATTATCCAATCTGCCTATTTCCTCAATCAGATTAATGATCTTTTTCCGGTCTGAGATCGGACGCCATTTGAGCTTCTGATCCTTGGAGTTACGAAATTCCTGCTCTTGATCGGGCCGGATATTAGCTTCACCCCCTTGCTCTAATAGGAAATCTTGATCCAGATCGTGGCTTTTCTGGGTATAAAAAGGACCTAATAGAGACCAATCAGTGATAAATTGTCCTGTTTTTTGATTCTCATCTCCTTCTCTTTCTTCGGTCTCTATTTGTTCTACTGCCTCTATGATCGCACGTTGGGCCTCAGCGGGTAAGCGTCTAAAATCTTCACTATTTAGAGCTTCCTCACGTGCGGCCGCTGGGTTGCTCCTTAGCCAGTTAATCCAACCCTTAGCCTCTTCCTCGGCTTCTCGGACTACCTCTTCCACACTTTGCGGGGTCAAATATGGCGTAACTAAGGATTCTATCCTTTCTGTTTCTGCCAACAAGAATTCCGCGTCCCAATGTTGGTCTATAATACGTCTCAGTGTCTGTTCATAACGTCGGCGTCCCGATTCCAACTGGTACAGACGATTAGCGATTAATCCCTGTATCTTGACAGAGACGGGATCACCCATTCCTTGTCTAAAGGGGCCAAATCCCTCAAATAGGCTATCCGCCCCCCAGGGAATGAAGTGAAATTTGTTATTCCCTGGGTTAAGATAGATAAAGAAGTTGTTTCGGTTACCGGAGTAACCATCCCAAAAACTGACTAACCCTTCTATGGCCCAAAAGGTATAGAAGGATTCCAGGTCAACCAATTCACCTATGGCCAACTCTATATCTTCGTCAGGGCTATCTAATATATCGATCAGTTGTTGAATTTTCTTTCGTCCTACCTTGTCTGAACCAAACTTGAGTTCAAAACTCCCGGCCCAATCAGGATGAAAGTCAACGACCGTTCCTTCGTATAAGACGCCGTCTTTATTACCGAAAGCCCATTGGAGTAAGGGTTTGTGTATTCTTTCCACATGAGCGTATATGCCCAGATTTTGGCCATTAACGGTTAGATTCGCGTAGCTGCAACGGGGAGCAGGTGACCCGGCAGCGTTAAACAGGGCATAGCCTAGAAATTGGCTAACCAGACTAACATCTTGTTGGTTGTTATTAAAGGTTAGATTGGTTAAGCCGTCAACTTGGCCCTTTTTATCTAGATGATTGAGTTTAATCTTAAGAGATGGGCGGGTCGAATTTTGCGAGCCGATAAAGCCTTTTTTGCGAATACCTACCCGGGGAAATTCAACTCCGTCAATAGAGACATGGGCTTCAACATAAGTATATGGGGGATCAATTGGCTCATATTGTCGTTTCTCGTTCAGAACTTCTGCGAAATCGCGAGATTGAAAACGAATGGTGTCCCAATCCTTGGGATCGACAGTGATTTTCACATCCAAGACCCTATCGGCAGGAAAAATATCATCTGCAGTTAGCTTCTTGCTTCCGCCGTTCTGAGCATGAATGGGTACTACCACAAGGCCTATTAAGCCCACAAATAAAATTAGACTAATCTTAACTCCAGTTTTCATTTGAAACTCCTTTAGATTAAATTCACTCAGGTTGCTATGCTGTCTCAAGTAGAGATGTATCGACTTGAGTGCCCCTTTGCTTATCTGTCACTTTTCTTCCTCTAAGAGTATGTTAGATTCTTACTATCTGCTGTATCCTTCAGAAAATAAATAATCCCTGTTTGTTCTTTCGGATCGGCTAAAAAGACCTCTTTTGGCTTCTAAATGTACATTGCCAATCTTCTCGTAAACCAGCCTTGTCACCTACTCTGGTCTTCTGTGTAACGGTTTTGCCAACTACCGTATGCCCACAATAGTTACCTGGTTGGCTAACACCAGTTCGGCATAATACACCTTTCTTGGCACCGCATTTATAACCGAAATACCTATAACCACGAATAATCGCGAACAGGTAGGCCATTTGTTATTGGTATAGTAGTCCGTTCGATAGCGCGAAATCAGCTGACGCGCTGTTTCCTGGAAAGCGATTCGGTAAATGAAACAGTATTCGGTAGAGATAATCAAGCCGAGCCTTCGGAAACTCATCCTGCGTATTGTGGCTTGAGTTGATTTGATTTTCCTCCTTGTATGCAGCAACACTAGCCACAAGACCGTGCTAAAGGCGTCTAGCACCTCTCTATCCACCTATTTTCGGCCCCTCGTCGCCTGCGTGCCGTTGGAAATTCGAAATTTGGCAGACCGTTTACGGGGACAATTTTTCTTCACCGAACTCCGGTTCCTTACCCGGTCGGACGATCCATTCTGCGAACAAGGAATCGAAATTATCTTCCTCAAATTCACCGACGGTCAAGCGTTGAATGGTCTCTATTGGAATTGTCATCTCTCCGTAAAGCGGTGAGTGCCCCAGTAACTGTCCTTTGACGGTTGTCAACGGTTCAAATATCAAAATTGAACCGTCAGATAAATCGACGCGCACCATTTTCGCTTTAGAATCAGAACGGGTTTCCAACTGGTCTTTCTGTTTGTCAACCTCACTTTTTTCTGGAGAGCTAACATCAACCACCTGCATTATTCGGTTCACAGGTAGGGACACCGTTCGTAACTTAGAGTCAAACTGAATCATCTGACTACTAATTTCAAGTAAACTCCCTCGCATCAAATCACCTGTTTTAGCCACCAAGACATGACTTGGTGGACTGTCCCGTTTGAACCTGGGCACAGTTAAGGCGCGCTCTAATTTGGTTGGGTCAATCAGAGGAGCATCCGTCTCCCGCTCTATCGCCCCCAGGATGGTGTCCAGCCAACTGAATAGCCCACTTGTAGTGGTATTCAATTCGTCATAGTTCAATTCCCTAGCGGGGTTGAAAAGAATCGCTTTTACCTGTTTTGATTCGATCGTTGTGCCAATAATAAAGGGAGATTTAAAGCTCAATTCATCTTCGTTATATGAAATGACCGCACAGGGAATCACTTCTCCATTTTTCAAATGCAGGAGAGAAGGAAACTCTAGCACATTAAAAGGTAGTCCCAGTTTCAAGGCGGTTCGATTTCGGTCGATTATAGCCGAGACACGACTGGTTAGTGCGAGTGATTTAGTCGCACCTGCGGGTAACCAGTTTAGGGGGGTGCTAGAGGTGTCAAAGGTAAGTTCCCCTCGTAGAGCTGACGATTCTAAGCGTAACAGGTCATCAACAGGGTTATCAGGTTCATATTCTATTTCGTTTACCGGAAACTGAATGGATTCTAGACCTGTCAACTTGCATATCACCAGTTCATTGGAAAAGTCAGTGCGCAGAGTGACTTGGTCCGGTTGCATCTCCTGAATCTCCCCTTTCATCAACGCCCCATCGTTGTAGACCAGGTAAGAATTAGCAGTGTTGGTAGCCAGTCTTACACCTGTGCTGGCAATTCGATCCAACTGTGTTAGGTCGATGTCTTGTCGTTGCTGATTCTCGGCTATAACGTAGGCTTGACCGTCGGTCATGAACAGTCGACCGTAAATGACTTGGCCGTCTATTAAATATATTCTGGGTCGAGTTGGATCAATAGAACCTTGGTTGACCTCGCCTGTTTGGTGATAGACGCTGAGCCGTTGTAATGTTAAGTCTGAACCGCGATTGTGAATGTAGATACCCAGATCTTCTGCTATTATGTGCACCTGATCAATTTCAACCAGCAGTTGACCAGTTATGTCGTAAACCCATAACTGGTTCGTTTGACTGTCAAAGACCAGTCGTAGACGCAAATCGTGTTGCTCCTCGTCAATGGTTAAGACAGGCTCAAAGACCGTATCCTGAACAACCACTAACTCGTTGCCCCAAGTTTCCAGCCTTAGAACCTGTTCTAAATCTTCGCCTAAGGCAAAAACAAAACGTGGTTGGCCGGTAGAGATAAACTCGAGTTCTACTGCAAATCGATCTACTAATTGAAGCGGGCAAAAAATTTTGGCTTGTGCTCGCTTGGTCATTGGATGACCTCCGGGAGCATTTTGCCAAATGGACGATCTGTTTTCTTTTACTAAGGATACCTTATTTCGATTAGGGGCCATTATCGAAAGGCTTAATCTGGCTTCCCCACCGTAGTCCAAATACTCAACTCGCAGACTATGTCTACCTTTGGTTAAGCGGGTATCTAAGTTCCTACCATCCCCCATGAATTCAACCAGTTTATCATCGGCGTCCTCCTTTAGGTTAAAACCTGAGATTTGTTTGCCATCGATATACAGACGCGCCACGTCATCGGCCGAAAGATCAAATTGATATTCACCAGTCTCTTCAATTTCCAGTTGCCCTTCAAAGGACATGGCAAAATGTTCTTCCATCTCGGCCAAACCCAGATCCAAATATCCGGCCGTCAATATTCCTTGATAAATTGGCTTTAGTTGCAACAGGTCTGGGAACGGGTCACCCCATGTCCAATCGCCGGTAAATATTTTATAAACTAAATTCTTGATAGGAGCATCAAGAGAAAGACCCCATGCACTGAGTTGTGAACCATCAAAAATCAGATTGGGATTAACGCGCCGGTTCATCGAATAAACGGTGTCGCGGCTCACGCGAACCCTACCAAAACGCTGACTGGAGAAGAGGAAAGTACTATCGTTAGCCGCGACTAAATCAGCGGTCCAGACATCGCCTGATACATTACCAATTCGAAATGCCCCACTAGTTGATGCTGGGGAGTCGGGAAACGTAATTTTGGCCAAGGCGCCAATATCGATGATCAGGTCATCTAAAAACAGGGGTGAAGACCAGTGAACATGGACTTCTGAATTTGGGGGCTCGGAATCTGAGGCAGATAGTTGCCCGGACAGCGAATCACCATTTTTCCAATATAATCGAGTAGCCACTTCCCCCGATTGGCTAACTTGGCACAGAAATACAACCAGCCAAAGCCCAAGCAATATGATGAATGGGATCCTCTTTCGGTTCACGGTTTTCCTCCAGCCTACCGCTCGTAGACGGGTAGCAATCGATAGTTTAACGCCAGGGCCAGGACCGTCATTCCAGTACCGTAAGCAAATCCGTGTGAACTGGAAAAACTACCATCATCCCGCTGCATTCGTTGTAGCTTCTCAATGGTGCGGCGGTTCCAGGATTTCCAAGCTTCTAAGTCACTGTGAAACAGCGCCTGAGCCATGTAGTAGCGGTTATAGAATGGATGGGAGTCGGTATCCATATCCATTCGTCGTTTAATGAAGGTCGAAGTGGCCTGATATTCACTCAAGTCTTTTCGTTTGCTGACGGCGTAAATCAGTGTACCGATAGCTGCTCGGGTAATACCATCACCGTGACTACTGGCGGGTTGATAGGAAACGCTGCCGTCACGCATGGTATTAGTGCGAAAAAAGCTAAGAGCTTTATCCACCACATCGTTTGGCACTTCAATGCCCGCATTTCGTGCTCCAAGCAAGCCCATCAGTACCGTACCGGAGACTGTGGTGTCGGCATCCCGTGAGTCCGGTGAATAACGCCAAGCTCCCCAAGGATTCTTTTTTTGAGCTGTTAAAGCACATCGAACCGCTAGTTCTAGGGCTTGACCGATGGTTCGTCTTCGCTCCGTTGGTACCGAGCTACTTTGCCATAGTAACTGGTCGTCCACCAGTCCGTAAGCTTCGGATAAAGCCAACGTGGCAAAGCCGTGATGGTACAGTGAACCGTGACCCGAACCCGTGAGGTGACCGGTCACACCATCTTGGTTGGCGATGATATTACGCAGTACTTTACGGATATTGTCTGCATACGGACCATAATCAGCATCTTCGCCGTTGGCTATAAAAGCCATCACGCAGATGGCCAGAATACCGGATCCACTTTCTCCACCGGACCAACTACCATCTTCATTTTGAGTTTGAGCCAAGTATTGCAGTGCCCGATTGTTAATGCTACGGACAGCCATAGGGACACCTCGGCCATAGCGAATCGTTGACTCCTGTCCAGTGGCTCGTCCAACCGAAAACACACTCAGCAATATCAGACCAGCTAACCCGAGGCCAAGCGTGTGTTTGTTTAGTAGAATCATTAGGATATCTCTCGCTACTCCTTATCCCAATTGTCATCTTCATTCATTTCATTATATTCGCCTACTCGATCTTGTTGCCACTGACTTAAATTCACACTATTCTTTTCAGTCATTAGTCGGGCAAAAAGTTGACGGTTGATGTCAGGGCCAAAATCGTATGATGATTGTAAGTCTTCAATCACGGTTTCGATTTGTTGCCGCTGTTTTTCGCTGAGTAGCAATGTTGTATCGAACATCGCTACGACCAGGTCTCTATTCGCCATCATGTAGTATGCTTTTTTCTTTTCCTGCTTTCTCTGGTATTCAGCGTAAGCTTCAATTGGCAGCACATCGCTAATGGTTTTTTGATAAAGTGGATGATTCGTCAGAACATCTTTGAAACCTGATTTCTGGTCTTTCTGCGTCTCTGGATCGAATTCCATCTTCCGGTTGGCAGCGCCGTCTGCCCTAAGTTTCATCTCGGCCAATCTTTTCTCTGCCTGCTGTTTAGTTATTCTACCGACTTCAACAGCGATCCGAATCCGTTTTTCAGCCCGTTGAAATTCTTCTTTTCGTGGATCTTCATCTTCATCCCAATCATCATCATTCAGCCTATTGTCATCTTTGTCTCTCGTCCAAAATTCTTCCTTCATCGCTTCAATTTCTTTACCGGCTTCTCGGCGAGTTATCTTGCCTGCCTTGACCGCCTCAATGATCTTTTTTTCGGCTTCAGCTAATCGATTTTCACGAATTTCGACCTCATCAATCTTTGCCTTCCGTCTATTTTTAAGAAGCCGCCAGATATTGGACTGTGACTCTGACAGCACTTCATCCATAGAGACCTTTAGTTTGTGGTATGCCATATTTACTGACTCCTCTGAGCCGTACAGCATATCCATTGAAGTCAACCGCCATTGAGCACCTGTCTCAGCGCCGAGCAGCTGCTCGATCTGCCTTCGTTGATCGGCCGTCAGGCTGAATTGCTGATCCCAGACAGCAGTCAGATGGCGATTGACCGCCTGCTGGTCTCGCTGTCCCCGTGCCCTGGTAAAATCCAGATAATCCTGAAGCTGCTTCTCGTTCAGGTATTTAGCCAATGCGGCCTTACAACCTGGTTGCGATAACACTATTTCCAGCATCTCCATACCGCCTTTTCTCGCAGCCCCTGCGAAACTGCGCACATTACCTATTTTTTCTTGCTTTAGCTGGGTCTCGATCGATTCGACGATCGATCGTTTAAGTTTATCAATAATTGTCTGATCCAGGTTATAACGCTGGCCCAGACTTTGGCCGACCTGTTCCAGTAAGTAATCGAGCCTCTGCATGATGTAATTATTCAGTCGCTCTTGCCCTATTTTAGCCATTTTCCCGCGTCCGTCAGGGTTTATATGGTTATCTGCTCGACCGATACTGGAAAGTACTATTGTTGTGGCTATTAGGAATAACCGGAAAAAATGGTTTCGAAGCATAACTTATCTCCTTAAATTGAAATTTTAATGGTTAATTTTAGTGTAAAATCGCTGGTTCAACGGAATCTACGACTACTCAGAGCCAGATGTCGACTCAATTGATTTTCCTTCTAAAGCATCAAAGTAAACATCTAACCCTTGACGAAACTCCTCCGGCAGCACACGCCCAGACTTACCTAAAGCTTGCTTGGGAGCACGATTCCGAATAAAAGCCTGGCTACTGTCGTCGCCCATGCCCATTAGTAACAGCGCTGAAGTAGAAGTGGGAGGCACTTTGACCACCATCGGTGCATTTGGTATTCGAGCTGTTTCCAGCAGGATTTCAATTACCTCTGATTCTGCGGCAATAGCTTTAGCCCCAGTATCAGGCTGAGCTAGAATTTCTTCAACCTCCACCATGACTTCTGAAGCATTGATTAACTTGTTAAGATGCCTTTGGATTAACTGTTCCTGTGCATTGGGGAGTTCATCAATCTGCTTGACCAGGATTTTGGTTCGCTGATGAAGATGCTGTTGGGTTGCTTTCAGTTCATCTGCTTGTGCTCGATAGCCTTCGGCCTCAATGGCCTGTTTAGCTTGTTCTAACTCTCTGGTCTCTTCGCGCAACAAAATTTGGCGGTCGATAATACGGAGCACCTCGACAATAATCTTTGGTGGCAGGTTGGGTAAGATGATCAACTGCATATCTCCCGGCGGTGGTGGTGGCGGCAGAGGACTCACCAACTGTTCGGCCCAACGGTCCAGCGTATCAGCCCAAAATTCTGATTCAATAGTTGATTGGCCAACCTGGTTTTGATTGATATCTTCTGATATAGCTCTGATCTGCCGCTTCAAATTAGCCGCCAACATTTCATAAAGTACCCTTGAGTAATTAACTGATGGTTTACGATCGGCATAAGCTACCATATCTTCCAACAAGGTAAATATAGTTCCAGATTCAGCCACCTGCTGCTCGCCTAATTTGGCTCGTTGGACCTGATTTTCTACTTCGTTATCAGGTAACCCAAAACCGTCCAGACTACTGATTTCAGCAGCAATATCGATTTGTCGACGAGAGGCGGCTTTCAGTCGTTTGACAAAGGTACTGTTTTCAAACCCTAGCAGCAATTGGTTCATATCGCCAGCCAACTCGGCGAAAGCATCCAGCAATTCCTGTTGTTCCTGTACAGCCTGCAGAACCAGTTCAGCTGTTTGTGCTGATGGTGGATCACCTTCTTCATTTTCTTGGCCACTTCCCTTTAAAACAGTTACCGGAATTCCCATTCCGCCCAAGACTTGTGGTGGTTGTCCAGCCGGTTCGCTCTCGTTGAAACCAGATTCGAAATCCAAAACCAACGGGGTCGGATTAGCCGGCAGATAACCCGGTTTCCCGTCGGGCGGTTCACTCCGATCCACGTTTACATCACCTCCCGGGTTATTCGGATCTTCGGGCGTCTCTTCCAGACCTTCCGGCGGTTTCTTGCTGTCCGGTCCGTATTTATCGGCTTTTTCCAGACCACGGTCTTCGCCTCCTATCGGTGCGGGTGGTCCTTCCTCCGCTTCTTGTTGTCCCTGCCCCGGTTCAGTGGGGGCAGTCAGGTCAGACTGGGGCAGCGTTTCTGCCGTTTCTGTTGGTGTTCCCGGTGCCTCAGCTGCCTGAGCTAGTAAATCAGCCACTGAAGGCATCTGCTCTGCGGCAATCTCTTTCAGTTGTTGTAAGATCTCCGCCCAGGACTCCAGCTGATTGGGGTCAAATTCTTCGTTCTTGGTCGCTTCCTGAACCAACTCAGCGCCCAACTCAATCAGGCTTTCCAGCATGGCCGCATTCGCTGTCTCGGCAGCAGCCTGTTGCTGAATTTGCTGTCGCACCGCCGGATCGTCCAAGGATTCAGTGGACAGGTTGCTGAGTTCCCGGTTGGCTTGATTCAGTTGCAGCTCTTTATCATAAACCTCCTGCGCTGCATTAACCCACAATGCCATCTGCTCCGCTAACCACTTGAAGTGTTCCGCCGGTGTTAAGACATGAAGCACCACATCAGGAGAGTAAACCCGTTGACGCTGGGGCAGATAGTCCTCGACAAAAGCTCGTAAACGTAAACTTTGTGGTCTTACCTTCTCTTTTCCAGCCGAAAAGGTGGCGGTAGTCGACATCTGTTGCTGATCTGGGCCGCCTGCGGCTACTATCTTTTCACCTGTCGACGGTTCCGGGTTTTGGACCGGATCGACAATGCCCTCCCATTCTAACCCTATAAGCTTGACACCGAAATCGTCACCAGCTTGAATTCCGAAAGCCAATACTTGATTAGATAAAATCACCTGGTTGTTTTTCAATTTGTTGAAGTTGACGGTTGGCGCTTCGTCGTCCACAGCCTGTAAGCGCAAAGTCTGAGGTTGCAGTGCCGTCAAGCCAAATTGATCGATCCAGCTAAGCTGATAGGCGATACCGGTGGTCACATTGAGGGCTTCAGTTGTTATTTCCGGCCCGTTCACCGCCTGAATTTTTCCGTTCAAAGTGGCTTCAGACAGGTTGCGCGTAGCCCTGGCCTTAAAAACAGCGGTACTGCCTCTGACCAAATTAATGCTGCCACCACGCGCGTCTTGGAGACGAGGGGTAGGCAACTGCAGATAGGCCGGCAATTGGGCTTCGGCCGTTAGATCGGTCAGCGCCGGTCGCATTTTAGGAGAAATTGGAATCGACCGCCGAGCGTCCCCAACCCTTACTAAGATCCCGCCTTCTGCCGTCTGCGGTGGTATATCAAATTGATAGGTTAAATTGTCACGTTCAGCTACAATTGGCAGTTGCTTGCCAAACTGAGCCTGTCCGGTATCCGGCTTGCGAGGAGAATCTTGTTTCAGTTCGGCCTCCAGGCTAAAGGGTTCGGCGTAAGCCACCACTCTGGCTTCAGCTTGACCTGCCAACTGAGCGAAGGTGTATCGTTCAATATTTCGCCAGGGCATTAACCAACGTGCCAGAGCATTGCTGCCAGCAGCGGGTAGCAAGATGTTAAGTGTAACTATTAAAAGCAGAGGGATAGCCGCCAGAACAGCCCAGAGCCGGTGTTTCGGATGTGGAACAGCTTCTGATAAGTCGTATTTTTCCAGCTCAGTATCTACCTGGCGCATAGCGGCCGCAATTAAGGGCACCGATGTGTACATCGGACGCGAACTGTATTGTGGTGATTGGATCTGTGCTAACTCCACGATACCCAGCAGTTGGTCACCAAAACGGGGAAACTTGCCACGTAAGAGCCGTGCCACCTGATCAAACCGGCGGTGACACCATACCCAATAGTGGTATTTAAGCGGGAATAGGATTACCGTTCCCACACTTCCCGCCACTAAAATAAGAACTCTCAGCAGAGAAGGGGTATCAAACAATCGATCCAATCCGAAAACCAGCAGATAAGAGAGGGATAAGCCAAATAGAGCCGCCAAAGCAGCCTCAGCTAATTTGATCATCCAAACCCGCTGACGATACTGTTCGAGGGCGGTCTGCATCCGCGGTGGGAGAAGGATATCGGTTTGTTGTATCGGGTCTTGGACCGGTGTTTGGTTCATATAGATTTCCCTGTTGCTGTCTTGGTTATGCTATCTCGGCTATACGGTACCAACAATTTTCCGCCCAATCCAGAACAAACATAACAACAGGATCAAGAATCCTGCCCAGAGTGGATGAGCCCAGATGCGAGCACGCTGAATAATGGGTTCCGGCTCAGGTATAGCGGCCAGGTCATCCAGTAGCAGCGACACATCAGGCACCGACACCAGTCTCCCATTGGTCACGCTGGCGATTTCCCCCAATACGTCAAAGCGAGCCAGACGTCCTTTCCGCTCCCGGTTTAACCCCTGCACGGAGAGATCAGTTTGGACCGAGGCCCCGGTTTCAACGCAACTCACTACCAATCGGTATGTACCGGGCTCTTTGGGGGTAAATGATCCCACAAACAGGCCCCAGGCGTCTTCCTGGCCCGGTTGAAGTCGGACGGTTTCAGTCTTACCAGATGGAGAAATAGCTTGTACCATAACGGTGCCCTGATCGAGCGGACCACCCACGCGATCCAGCACATTGGCGTTGAGTGAAACCATGTCGTCGACTCGCGGGTTGTCCGGCGAAAAGAATAAACGGATTAACTGGCCCTGGGCCATCTGCCGCCGATAGGCCATCCAACGGGTTACTTGTCCCCAGAAGCGGTAGTGATACCGGTCTTCTATACCTTCACGCCAACGCCAGGCACTGTCAGTTCCCATAAAAAGGATTTTTCCCGTCCCGTAAGTCTTGGTCACAATCAGAGGCACACGTCCGGAAGCAGTCATTTCCTGATCGTGCATGGCTAAAGTTTCGCTACCGGCTTTGGCTCTTTGCACCGCCGCATACCAGTGAAAACCGGGCAGGGTGCGCCAAATGTGTGAATTGTCCTGATCGGTTTCTTCCAATCGTGTCAGTAGACTTCGCTGGCCGGATTGGGTCAATACAAAATGTCCGGCCGCACGGGTACCCACACCACGTGGCCTGGCATTGTCCATCACCACCGGATAAAGATCGGCCAGTGGTCCCGACAGAAGAGATCGCTGTTTTCCCCTCCGACCCGGCATAAAAACCAATCCTGCCGCCTGGGTACTAACCAACTGTCTCAGGTCTTTGACTTGTTGGGTAGTCAATTGGTTGGGCCCAACGCCCACATCACCCAGGAATACGACGTCAAAACGTGTCAGTTCACTGGCAGTCGGAAAACGTTTGATGTATGTCCGCCCACCGCCCATTTTAGATAGCTCTGGATGGAAGAGAAGACAGGTAACCTCTACCCCTGGATCTCGCTCCAACGCATTACGCAGGTAGCGGAACTCCCAACGGGGGTAGTTCTCGATTACCAATACTTTCAGCTCTTCCTGGCGGATTGAGATGGGGGCTGAAATCTGATTGTTATCGGTAATTAAATCCTGTTTATCTGCAGGTAGACGCATAGTCAAAGTGTAATCCCCGCTGGCGAGTGGTGTCCAAACCATGTCTTGCTGAACCTGACCCATAGCTGGTAAACGGACGGTTTTGGACAGGGTCTGTTTATCATTGACGCTCAAGACCACACTGATGTCATGATCTTGTCCCAGAGTGCTTTTCAGAACAAAAGGGATACGCAGCGGTTTGTTTAGGATGCCAAAGGTAGGAAGGTCCATTCGGACCAATTCGAGGTCCGGTAAGGGCACCTGACTCCCAACGCCAACCGCGAAGACCGGAATTCCCTTCATACGAAAACGGGTGGCGGCTTCAACTGGTGGTTTCCCCTCGTTCCAGTCGCCGTCAGACAACACCACCACTCCGCGCAGATTGGTATGATTGCCCAGCACCCGCGACAATCCGGTGTGTAAATCAGTCGCGCTTTCAGCCGGATTTAATTTCGATGAAAAGGGCTCAATGATAACGTTTAATCCTTCGTCAACCGACTTCCAGACGGATTCGGAAATTAACGGTGCAATAGTTTCGGCCCGACTTTTGGGTGGCCTGGAGATATCGGTATCGTCAACCACATCTTTGGTCTTCATGCTATTGGACTGATCCCACAAAACAACCAGATTTGATAACTTTTCAAAAGGCTCTTCAGATAACCATTCGGGTTGATACAAAGTGGCAATAACCAGGCCAACCAGCACCAAACGCAGCAACTCCAGAATGCCGATGCCTCTTCGATAACCGGAGCGATGCCAGGCCAATCCGCATAAGGTGACGGTTAGGATCAGCAGGGCTAGGCCTATAAACAAGACCATACCGGATGGAATGAATGAAAGGCCTTGTTGGTTTGGCATTATGAAAACTCCTGTCTTGTGCCACGATCAACCGTCGCTAAGCCGTCAGTTTGGTGTTCTGGTTTGGTCTCCGGCAGGCATAGTATCGCTTCAGTGATCAGTGCTAAAACCATCAAAACAAGAAAGATGCGCCAGATTTCATTGTCTAAAGAGGCCTTGTCGCCAACGGCATCGTCAATGCGTTGATAGGATAGACCGTCGAATAAGGCGTCAACTGAAGCCACCGGTGTTGACGGAGATATATCTTCACTGAGACTCCGATTGATCGCCGTCCAGTAGTCGCCATTCTGGTAGACGCCGGCTTGCAGACCACGTTGGGATATGCCTGCCCCAGTACCAACAGGGGCGATCGATTTCCAATCGGCCGGATTAGGTAGGGCATCAACTGAAGCATCAATCTGAGCGGCGAAAGCCAAGGCCCGGCACCCATCAGTCAGTGCTCTCTGCAACATAATATAGAAGACTACACCATCCCGTTCCAGAGAAGAGAATTGTGCTGTGGGTAGCGTAGCCGAGAAATAGAGACTGCCCCTGTCAGTGGGTACGCGCAGAAGCAACGATTGATCGTCACTCAATCTGGCTAACACCGAACTGGACCATGCCGACATATCGTGGTTGATGGCCCTATACTGGTAAGTTCTCAGATCATTGACCGGCAAAGATTCGCCACTATTGGCATGAGACAGTAGATCGGCATCGCTACGCCACCAGGAGACCTTAGACGACTCACCCTTTAACTGTTGCCAGTTGCCCCAATTGTAGCCGAAAAAGTCCGATTTGCCATCAGCCTCGCGCTGAGTAGGTGGAAAAAACATGACAACGCCTCCTGCTTTCACGAAACTAGCAATCTGCTCAGCGACCAAGCCACCGGGTAATAGGGCTTGCCAAACAAGCAGACCTGTTTCGCCCCAATCAATCCCAGCCACGCCGTCGGTTGATATTATTTCAGCCATGTTCTGTAAGCCCAACTCGGAAGAGATGGCTAACCCTCGACGAAAAGCTGTCCCTATTTTTGGTTGATCAGTAACAATGATCGCCTTACGAACGAGCGGCGGGGAAAAAGTAAAGTAAAACTGGTTATCTTGCGGGTTAGCGTCGCCCGGTAAACTTGCCTGGCCCCAGCCAGAACGCAATTTCCCATCGATGGGAATCCGATGGCCCTGCAGGGAAGCCCCCTGTTGATCCAATTCCATCTCAACGACGGATTTGACGTTATTGACTGTCAATTCGACTGGGATGCGGTTGATATTGCTCCCAGCCTCTGCCCCCGATTTGTCAGACTTGAGTGTCAAATCGAGGACTAACTCAGTTTGGCTACCAATGGGCTGAAGTTTTACATTATCGACTCGTACCGATAAATTTCCCGCTGGAGAATCGGCATAGGAGAGCAAAAAAAGGTGTACTCCTTTGAGTTGGCCAAACTGTTCCCGAATCACAGGCCAACGACCGCTGTTGGCATCCCAATCGTTCTGCTGTAGGTCGGAGCAGATCCAGATATCCACCCGACCAGATTTGTTCGCCTTTAAATAAACCAATGTGGCTTCCAGCATTTGAGGAACGTCAGCACTGGTTGCCGTACCAGCAACCATGGGCAAATCGAGCAGATCGCTCAACGATTCAACCGTTTGTGCCTGATCGCTGGCGCTATCGATCAGTACCAGTTGGTTGCCGTACCCGCGTTTTTTCAGCAGTTCAGCCAGCTTGCTTAGTCCCGTTGAGCGCTTTGACTGGCCGGTCTGAATATCTTGTGCCCCCATACTGGCCGATCGATCCAGGAGTATCAAGGTCGCGTCCGGCTTACCCATCCCGCTTCGGCTCAACCAGCCGCTGGCCATCGGTCGGCTACAGACGAAAATAATGGCCGCCACAGCCAGCATGCGCATTAACATGATCAGCAAATAGCGTAGCCGAGCCATCCCTTTGTTCATTCGTTCGGCACTGACCAGAAACATCATTGCGGCCCATTCAACGGTATTGTGTCGACGCTGATGAATCAGGTGAATTATGATTGGTAGTGCAACCAGAGGCAAAGTGGCTAAAACTAAAGGGCTCAGAAAACTCATAAATAAATTCAAAAAACTCCGAAGACGTTTAGTCAGTTGCTGATCCGGTTGCTGGGCTTACCTTTTTCCGCGTTGCCGCCCAATCAGAAAACGTGCTAGAACCTGGTCTACCGGATCAAGCAAGTTCACTCGATGATAGTCGACTGCCGCCTCCAGCATCACATCAGCTAAATCAGACAAATAGTCAGACATCGATTGCTGGTATTGTCTGGCGATCAGATTAGGATCAGCCATAATTGGAACACCACCCTCCAGGTCTATAAAACGGGTGGGTTGATCGAAGTCAAAGTCGATTTCTGTCTGATCAATTAAATGGAAAACAACCACATCGTGTTTGCGAAATCGCAAGTGCTGAAAACAGCCCCTTAAAAGCTCTGGTTCGATATACAGGTCGGAAATGACCACTATCAATGCGCGCTGATGGGTACTTTCCGCTGCCTGATGCAGGGATTCAGCCAATCCCGTTTCACCTTCTGCTTTCAGGTCTGCCAGGGTGTCAAGTACCAGACGTAAATGAGCCGAGCCTCGTTTGGGTTGAATTTCGGTGTGAAATCCTTTATCCGCTCCATATAGCCCTACCGCATCACCTTGTCGTGAAGCCAAATAGGCGAGTGTTCCAGCCATTGATCGGGTATAGTCGATTTTTGCCACGCCGTCGACAGAAAAGTTAAGAGAACCGCTGGTATCGACGACCAGATAGAGACGAAGGTTGGTATCAGCCTCGAATTCCTTAATATAATAACGGTCAGAACGGCCCCAAGCGCGCCAATCCATACGCCGGGTGTCATCTCCAGGCACATATTTTCGATATTCGGCGAACTCCAAACTCGAGCCTCGTAACGAACTGCGGTGGCGACCGGAAACACTGCCTAACATCGGGATGCGGGCCTCTAACCATAATCCTGACAAACGGGCCAAAACCTTGATGTCTATAAAATTGTGTCGACCCTCCGATTTTTGCCGCACGATGATCCTACCCCTCTTTGACTAATTCGTCTACTAACCTTTGTACAATTTGCCGGCTACTCACCCCTTCCGACTCAGCCCCGAATGAGGTAATGACTCGGTGTATCAAAACGGGTTCCGCGACCGCCAGCACATCTTCCAATCGCGTCATGTAACTTCCCAGTAGAGCCGCCCTCGATTTGGCACCTAAAATCAGGTATTGGACCGCCCTGGGACCGGCTCCCCAGCTAATTAAAGGCTTGACCCATTCCGGGGCTGAGTCGCCGTTAGGCCGGGTACGACGAACCAGATGAGCGGCAAATTCGTAGATATGATCTGGAACAGGAAGTCGCCGTACCAGATCCTGAAACAACTGGACATTCTCTCCATCAATAATATGGTCTAATTTAGGAATGGCATTGCCAGTGGTCGTCCGCGCAATCTCGATTTCCTCTTCTAGCTTGGGATAGTCTACCTCGATCATAAACATGAATCGATCCAGTTGTGCTTCGGGCAAGGGATAAGTGCCTTCTTGCTCAATCGGATTCTGGGTAGCCAAAACAAAGAACGGCTCGTCTAAAGTATATGTTCGACCGACCACGGTGATACGATGTTCCTGCATGGCTTCCAGCATGGCAGCTTGAGTTTTGGAAGGCGCACGGTTGACTTCATCAGCTAAAACGATGTTGGCGAATATCGGTCCCTGTGCAAACTCAAACTCGCGACGCCCCGACCCCGACTCCTGCAGAATATCGGTGCCAGTGATATCCATGGGCATTAAATCGGGTGTGAATTGAATCCGGCTGAAACTCAGGTCCATGGTTTCGGCCAAACGACGGATTAAGAGCGTCTTAGCCAGGCCAGGAACTCCCATCAAAAGGGCGTGCCCACGGGCAAACAAACAGATAGCCAGCTGTTCAATCACCGATTGCTGACCCACAATCACCTTGCCTAGCTCCTGGCACATTCTCTTGTAGTCTGTCCTCAATTTATCGATAGCAACCACATCGTCGGCCTGCATCTGGTTACTTGACGGTTCTATTTTTATCAAATTCTTCCCTCGATTTAAGATTGAGATTGAAATTCTAATATTGGTTTGTGAATTCAACTGAAAAGCACTTATATACAGGCTTTGATACGACAACTACACGATAGTTGTAAGATTTTAGTCTATCTCAGTGAGGTAGCAGTTAATCGTCACTTTGTTTGGCTTTGACTGCACCCCAAAGGCTTGACATTTTATGCTGAGAGGCGTGGACTGACAGGAAAGATATTGAGGAACTAGGCTACCTATCCGGCGCGGGGTGATGGTCAATTGGCGAATATTTCCACCATTCAGATTCATGCTATAGATTTCATCGTTTCCCGACCGGTTCGAGACGAAAATAATTTGCTGACCATGGGCTGACCAAACGGCATCCCGATCTGCACTCTGGTGATCAGTTAATTGACGTTATCCATCAAGTAGATATCGCTGTTGGCACCGGCTTTTCTCCCTTGGCCCTGTACACTGGCGGTAAAAAGAATCGGTTTCCCGTCGGGCGACCATTTGGGAGATTCAAACGAGGTCAGGTCCAGATTCTCAGTGATCAAACGCAGATTTTTCCCGTCCTGATTGATGGTGTAGATTCCACTACCTTTACCTTTTGCTCCCTTACCGATAAACCGCGAAGCAAAAACAATATGTCTGCCATCTGGTGACCAGTCGGGTGAAGTGGTCCCAATTAAGTTAGCATCGTTAGTAAGTCGACGAAGCTATTGCCACTAGTATCCATAATATAAATAGCGGTCACTTCTTCGCCATCCTCGCCATTCCGAGCAGAGACAAAAGCGATCAGCCTACCGTCTGGTGACCATGAAGGGTCACGGTCATCAGCTGGATGATTAGTTGACCAGATGCACTCATCAAATAGATATCACTAGCAGCAACAGCTTCTTTGTCCAAAATTCCACCTTGAGCGCGTGAACTTCTGGCCAAGACGATCTGCTGTTTATCGGGTGACCAGGATGGACTGCTATCCGCTCTTGGGCTATTGGTCAAATTGCGAGGATTATTCCCAGCCTCATCCATGATATAGACCTCTGAGTTCCAATCTCTATCAGATACGAATAGAATATCTGCACTGGTTACCAGAACAGAGATTAGAAATAACTAGGTGGAAAGAAAGCATTTTAAGGCCGTTTGCTTCGTCATAATTGCCCTTCTATTTTTCTAAAAATTTCTTTATTTTTTCAGCCACTAGATTTAATTTTAACTCCTCTGCCCGATTTAGAATTTCCCGCTGAACCTTAGAGTTCAAAGTTTGAAATTTCTGGCTTTGGATAGCTTGGTGGACTTGCTGTTCAGAAGCGGTGCGAAAATAATTGATCCAGCCTTCGGCCTGCTGTTGTGTTATGTTTCTGTCACCCTTTTTCCCCTTACCTTTTAAGTCAGTACCATCACTTGGGCTCCGTTTTTTACCTTTGGCCAAAAGAGACTTTGGAGGTGCCATCCAAATAGGCATACCGTTAGTAATTTCATTGTTAATTTCTTCTCGTCTATAGCGGATAAAATCACCGATACTCCTTCTGCTTCCCTTTGCCAGATCTTTGTTCGCACCAAATTCCTTGCCTTTACTTAGTTTTTCCCCTTGGCTGAAATCCTTACCTTTGATTCTCTTCTTATTTTTGCCGAATGTTTTACCTTGGGTCACTATTTTCTGATCTGAAATCGTGTAAGGTTGGAGCAAGGCTTCCAGCCGCTCGATTTCAGCCAGTAGATCATCTTCCTGCCAATGTTTGGTCAGAATTTCTCTTAAGGTTCTCTCATAACGTTGGCGGCAGGCTTCAATTTGGTAGAGTCGATAGGCGATTAAACCTTGCGTTTTTACTGAAATAGGGGGCGGTTCATCATATTGACGTTTACCGTGGAATCGGCTAAATCCATGGTCAGCCCCCCAAGGGATAAAGTGGAATTTACCTGTCTCTGGGTTAAGATAAAAGAAGAAGTTATTTTCGTTACCTGAGTATCCGTCCCAAAGCCCCAGCAATCCCTCCATTACCCAAAAGGTATAAAAAGAGTCCAGATCAACTAACTGGCCGATAGCCTCTTCTATATTTTTATCTTCCCCCTCTAAGACTTCGATCAGTTGCTGAATTTTCTGGCGACCGACTTCATCTGAACCGAGTTTGTGTTCGAAACCGTTAACCCAACCCGGTCGGAAATCAATCAATGTGCCTTCGTATAAGGCGCCATTATCATTACCGAAGGCTCGCTTCAAAAATGGCTTGTGTACCCTTTCCACGTGAGAATAGATGCCTAAATTTTGGCCGTTAACTGCCACTTGTGCATAAGCGCAACGAGGTGCAGGTAAACCAACAGCGTTGAACAAGGTGTAGCTCATAAATTGGCTCATTAAACTATTATCTTGTTGGTTATTATTGAAGGTCAAATTAGTTATACCGTCAATTTCACCTTTTTGATTCAGATAGTTGAGTTTGACTTTCAGTGAAGGCCTAGTGCGACTTAAGGAGCCTAGAAAACCTTTCTTGCGGATACCAACCCGAGGCAAAATAACACCATCTATGGTGACCTCAGCCTCTACATAGGTAAAAGGATTTTCTAGCGGACTGTCTTTTCGCTTTGGGTCCGAAATTGTATTGAAATCCCGCCCTTGAGAGCAAATGGTAGCCCAATCCTCTAGATTGACCGTAATCTGTACATCTAATACACGATTAATTGAGAAGATTTGATCCGCCGTCAGTGTCTGAGCTGAAACTATATTTAGGGTCATTAAAAGACCAACTAATGCCATTAGTTCAATATTCAATTTGAATCGATTAAATTTAAATTCCATTTCTATACATCCTTAATGATTTCAGATCACCTATTTCTCGGCTGGTATCAGCTCAAGACTACTAACGTTGAATTTGACTTGGTCACTGCTACGACACCACCAGTCGGAAATTCTCAAGCCTATTAATGTGTGGGATGTTTTCCCTGCATGCACTTTGAAATCCGCTAAAGTAAGTTCAATGTCCAGATTCTCCCTCTCTTTTTCAACGGATGCAAATCGATGCTCAGCTGTGTACTTAGCAACAAATCCACCTTTAAGATCGCGAAGCGATATTCCAAACTCCAGATTAGTATCAGACTCAATCCAGCCTCGCAGGCGAAACTTTGCGTCCGGAGTCAACACCACCGGTAAAGAAGAACCATATTTCGAAATATGCCCCGTCACAATTAAAAATGGCCTTGCTTTTTGGGACCCATCCTTCTTATGGGGAGATTTCTTCTTATGAAGGTATTTCTTCTTATGAGGGTATGGCAGAAAGGGTTTGGCCCATACCGCTTCATTAGGCAAATTGCTCTTCCACCAGTTAACCGGCTCCAGTCTAGGCGGGGCAACTAATGCGGTTTCGTCATTGATAGATGCAATGACTTGGTGTTCAGCGGGCACCTCCGTAATACTTCCATCCACCAATCTGGTCATACGAACTTGGCCTTCGCTCACTCGCAAAATTGTGGTACTCGGCTTAGTGTCCAGGCTCAACTGAGTACTCAGAACCTCTATCTTAGCCGTGGGTGTATCAATCAGCATCGGCTTTCCCTTAGGTTGAGGTGCCACATCTGCTGACAGACTTCCTTCTCGCAGGTATAACCCTTTTTGTTCTTTTTCTGAAATCGTTAGCACTGACTGGCCGGAAATCGTAACAATTGAACCATCAACAAATTTTAGTGTCGCCCAGGAATTAGCCGTCAGTGTCTCTAGTGTGCCGGCCCCCAATCGGCTGCCGACTTCAATCTCGTCAAACACTTGCCCGTCGTCTCCAGTCCATCGTAACCAACCACTGGATCCTGTCAGTTGCCCAATCGTGACTTGGCTCTGCTGAGCTAGAAAAAAAATATTTACGATCATTGTGATCAGTGCTGCAGTGGCGATGATCCAAGGCCATCGCTCCCAGACATTATCAGATCTGTCCCTAAGACTGAGATTTTGGCCAGGATTGCTCTTCTGATCTGGCAGTACCTCCATTTCTAAGGCTAGGTTATGATTGTCTTCTGTTCGCTGCATGTCGGCGATGGTGACTGCCTGCTCAGCCACCTGCCGAAGAAAAGCCCGGGCTTCCGGGTCGCGACCAAGCAGATCGTTGACCTCGGCTTCTTCTACTGGACTCAGGTTGCCATCCAGATACCGTAACAAGAGTTCATAGTGCAATTCTGTCTGTTCCATGCTTTAACCCCCTTTTAATTCATTTAACCGAATTTCAATACAGACCTTCAGGTCTTGGTGTAGACGAGATAAACACTTATAAACGGTATTAAGCCGGATACCGACCTGTTTGGCCACTTCGCCACAGCTATTATTTCCAAAGTATCGTGATCGCAATAACTGAGAAGACTCCTCTGACAGATTTTCGATACAGCCTCGCAAGGCATCCAACCATTCTTCACCGTAGTTAGGAGTTTCGCTCAACCATTCTTGCTCCAACAATTCCAGAACCTTGGAATCCAAACCGACTGATTCCTTGCCATGCTACCGTAACCAGTCAATTCCTTCTCTGCGAGCGGTAATAAAAGCCCAAGACAACAGGGCTCCTCTGCTTGGAAAGTGATCTCTTTTTTGTCATAACTTTAAGAATCACGTTTTGAAAGCTGTCCTCAGCAATCTGTGTGTCACAGACCACTACCCAGGCCGCGGCTTGAATGCGACCACGCGATTGCATCAATATCTTTAGAACGTTTTGGTCTGAAATTGTCATCGAATGTTTCACTTAATGATTTCGAACTCAAAAGTATAACGGTTAACCATCCAAATCCTGACATTTTTTGCAAAAATTATTTCTGCTTGAAAATACTCTCTTATGTTCCCCTATTCGTTTCTTGCTAGTAGGCTGATTGTTTTTCTGCATCTTCTAAGCTTATTTAACATGTCCCATTTGGATATTTGAGGTACTTTATGGAAGTTTAATCGGCACAAAAAATCTAAAGACCTATCGCCCATCTGGAAGAGTCTAAACAGGAGATCAAGTCAGTCAAAAAACAGTTGGAATCGGTGGAGTACCGAATGGATAAACTAGTAGACGCTTTAGTTGATAGATTGCTGCCAACTGAACGCATTCAAAGGAAGTATGGGGAAGAAGAAATCAAGAAGAGGCCACGAAACTCAATAAGATGGGAAGGCAAAGAAAGAAGCATTGCAAGTACTGACAGAAAAAATTACGGCTTATCCTAAGAGAAAATGGAAGTTAGATTTAGAGTTAGGGAAAGGGTTGAGGAAACCTATGGGGACAATTAGTTAAGGGATTACCCCCTCGTGCTGGTATTGTATGATTATATCCATACTTGGCAGTATTACCCGCCTTCAAACTTCAGGTAATTTAGCAATAGCTTCTTTAAGCTCGCTTGGTTTAAATCCAAATGGGCCCTCTCCTCCCACATAAGCTATCTTCCCTATTTTGTCAATAAGATAGAGTCGTTCAGGCCAAGCCGCGTATGCTGTCATCACTGGATCATGCATCTCATCCACATAGGTACGTATTCCGTACTTCATGGCTTGTTCACACTCACCAGCAACTTGACGACGCTGTTCGATAGTCTGAGGGTCGAGAATTCGATTTGGACTATTGATATCCCAGCCATCTATTGGATGAGCCTCGCGAATATAAATAACTAAAAATTCAACCTGCTGATGGAACTGTTGATACAGTTGTTGCAGACTGACCGACTGATCGACAACTGGTGGTCAGCTAAAACTGCCGAAAACCAAGGCTACGGGTTTATGATTACGGAAACTAGACAATGAAGCGGGATTCTCGCCTTCAAGATCTAATAATTGGAAATCTGGAGCTGTTTGGCCAATTTTAGGTGTTGAAACTCGATGCCCTTTTTGCCAAGCTATAGCTTGTTCATAATTTTGAAAGGTAAGATTATTAGATGGATTGTTGCTCATAGACATCGCTCCTTTATTTGTCATTAAAAAGACAGAGCTTTTTATAAAAATAAAATACCGGCAAGAAGATCAGGAACTTCTCGACGCAGAGATATGGTACCTGGTTTTGCAATTTAATGGGTTTGTTCGCGATTTTCATTATATCAAAAAAGAATTTTACAGGCTAGATTGACAGGTCAAACAGAAAAGAAAGAGACTAGTCGTCTGTTAATATTCAGGCCAACCAGATGATGGTAGACACCAAGTTGAGCATAGACCTAAAGTTACGATCCAGCTTTTCATCGCGCCTGACAATATGGCCAACCTGTTTGATTTGATTGCAGAAACCCTCCACTAGGTTAGGGGCTTTGTACCAGTGATCATTAGACTCTGGCTGTTGGTTGCGATTACTGCCCACTGGCCTAACCAGCATCGCTCCCATGTCTGGGATCATTTGGATCAAATCATTAGAAGCCATTTCAAAACGGCCTCGATGTAATGAGGATGCAAGCAAGGTGAAAGAACGCTTTCTAGATCTGAATTTCTCTTTCCCAACCAACAACCTATCATCGCCAGTTTGGCCGCCATCAAAAGTCGGCTCAACCTTCCATCGACGCCTGTCAGACCGAAATTTGCCACCATCTTCATCTTTCTTGGTCTGCTTGTTTTTACGCTACCGACAGTTTCAACCGCCTTTGGCCAAGCGAATCACTATCGTACCCCTTATCCGCTATGATGCGGACAGGATTTTGCCGCGGCCGACCACCACCTTTTCTCGGCCCCGCAATCTTCTCAATCGTGGCTTCCAGTAGTTTTATTTCACTCGCCGAGGCTGAATCCAGATGGGCACCGATAGGGACTGCCTGGCCATCGACCACCACCATCCACCCTTCCCGCCTTTGCTCTTTCCAAGGCCTGGGCCCCTTTTTTTGCCCAAGCCAAACTGCCTTCGGCCAAGGTTTCTTCCTAATCTAACTGGCCTTGTTGGTCCAGTTCGGACAGGAACTTAGGCCATCATTTGGAGCCAAACACCTTGCTCTTCCCATGGCTGTAATCTTGGCCGGCAAGTGCTAGCTGATCGGTAACATCGGCCATCAAAAGTTCCTTTTTAGACCCAGCTAAAACTAGACCTGACTCCTTGAGATGGGCAAGTTTAAATTGTCTTTAGTTTTGAAATAGCTTTTAGCCTCATATGCCTTGTCGGCAATCACCATCTCAGGATTCAAGCCCTGGATGATATTGGAATCTTGACCGGCGGTCAAAATAGAACCTAATGGATTGCCTAGCCCATCAACGGCTAAATCAATCCTGGTGGTCAATCCACCGGGTGACCGACCGATGGCCGGAGACTCTTCTTTTTTCCACCTGCGCCAGGCTGATCAACTGGAATGATTGTGCTATGGAGGAGAAGTTGTTGCAGATCAATATCATCGGAGACCTGTTCCAGCCAAGGTTTCCAAACCCCTTTTTGGCCTCAACCAGAGTAGCGCCTGTAGACACGGTGCCAGTTGCCAAAGGCAGGAAGCAGGTCGGGCCAAGGTGACCCAGTCGGTGCAATCCACCACACAGTTTCAATCAACAATCGGCTGTCCCGGCCGGTCTGGCCAGGATTCCCCTTCTGGCCTGGCAGAAGATCTTTGATACCTTGCCACTGGTGGTTTGGCAATAGTTTTCTGTTGATATGGTCTGTCCTCCAATGGCCATAGAATACACTAACGATAAATCAATATTAATAGGCCCTAGTGGATATTCCAATCGTGGGACGCACTTTTTTAGCATAATCCTCTTGTTTATTTGACTTTTCTGTACGTTCCTATTCTTTACAGTCAAAGCCAGTGAATCCGCCCTAATATGTGGATTTGGAAGCGCGTTATCAGATTGGATACAAGCTCGAATGCTAAGCGTTTCTCACCAGTTTTACAACTGGTTCCCCACGTCTTGTCCATTTTTGTCCTGACAGGATTAGGACATGCCAAAGTCGCACAAGCACTAGCCGTGCCTTACCGGCGAGAGTAGTGGTGGCCGACACTCAGACGAATCGGCACCATAACCGGGGACGCAATTCAACTACGAGGTCTAATGGCTTCCGGTTTGGACTAAATATTTAGTCAAGAAAAGATCTTTTAATTGTGTTGGGTGACGGATAAGTCTAAAGAATAAGGACAGTAACTGGCTACAAAATTGTGTGTAGGTTGACTAAAGGCCAAATAGGTTTCAGCTGGTCACTTTTTGGTAAGAATGGGATAGTTCTGCTACCTAAGGTCGATGGCATATACATTCGCAACCGGCGGAAGTACAAGTTAATAACTCAAGTCGGCGTCTCCCGCCAGTTGCGGTTTGAACGAACTAAATCTAGCTAAACAGGTGTTGGTGTTCGCTGACTTCTGTTGCCGAAACTTCTAGGTGATGTTCTCTCACCCAAGATATCACCGTATTATACAGAGCTTGAGCAAAGACCTCACTACCATCCGAATAAAGTTGTTGGATTTGGTTCCCAATTGAGCTGAAGACCTTTTCTATCAGGTTTGAGACTTCGGTCTTCCGACTCAATTCACAGGCCTCCAGATGGTATTTAACCCCCTCTTGGGTGTTGCCCTGATCAAAAGCGACATTTCCTTTCAACAGATTCAGCTCAATCAGTGTTGGGGCTTGTGTTGGGTCGGATAAGTCCGATTCTGAAACCAGTGCATCAGCTTGAAGCAACATCGAAATGGCGTCAGCTTTTCGATCACGCTTGTTGTACAGTTGATGCAAGTTTATAAAAACTTGTATACGGATACTAACCGAATTGGTGCCGTTAGCATCCGGGTACTGAGCGATCTTCTTGTAGGTATCCTCAGCATCATTCCATCGAGATGTTTTCTCGTAAACTAGACCCAGCAGTTCGTGTGCTTCTCGCATCATCTGGTTGGCTTCGTTCAAATCGATGCTCGTCAAACGATGGTAGTCTTGAATAATAGTGACCAGGTTGCTGGTCGCCCGTTCTAACTGATTATTATTGGCGAAGATGGCCGATTTCAATAACCTGGATTTGGCTAGATCAAGGGAGGCACTGCTATGCTGCGCTTCGTCCTCTAGCCGAGTAAAGATGATTAGCGATCGCCGAACGTAGTCTAGGGCAGTGTCATAGTCTCCTTGTAGATAGAAGATAGATGAAATCTCTTGATGGGTTGCTGCCAAGTTATACGAGTCGTTGACGGCCCTTAGTTTCCATAGTCGAGCGCTCTCTTTCAAGGTGTCGATGGCTTCAGCATAGCGCCCTAGATCTTTGTATAAAGATCCCAGCGCGCCTAGTAGTTTGGCTCGCAAGTGTTGGTGTGGTCCCTCGATTGCAACTCCTTCTTGCCAGTACTGAATTGCTTGCTCTCGATCCTGCATGGTGCGATAGGTATCACCGATCAGGTAGTAGGAGTTAGCTTTACCTTCATCATTGTTTATGCTATCGCTAATCTTTTTGGCTTCTAGAAAGTATTGAATTGCCTGTTCATACAATTTGATATCACGACTCATCTCTCCCATTCTAAAACAGGCCTGTAGACGGAGATGAACTGCATCTTGCAGGTAAGAATCGCTAGTTAGAGTTATATATAGATCTTGAAAGGAACGAAGTGCGATCTCAGGTCCGATCTCCAGATTGGTCAGAACCGCACTATAAAAAACCGCCCAGCTTTGAATTACCGGACGGCTAACCATCTTTTCCAAATCCTTGATCAAGCGACGGTAGTAAATTCGGTCTTCTGGAGCAGTTCGAGTTTCAATCTCTTGAAACAAGGCTAGGCAAATCTCATCGATATTATCTTTACCGTCAGCGGTTTCGTCGGCCCAATTGTCCTTCAAGAAATCAGGGGCGCCTTCACTTTCATAGATGCTCTGCTTGTAAGAGAGCGGCATCGGATTAGCGATAAACTCGAGCAGTTTGGGGTCTTTTTCACTATATTTAGCAAATTTTCGAATGAATTTTAATGAGGCCCGTCGTTTATTGGTTTCTATTAGACCAATTAGTGTATGGCTAACACCGAGCAGGTCGGCCAGTTCTCTTAAACTCATCTTTTTTTCAATTCTAAAGTCGCGGAGATGTTCAGCAAATGTTAACTTCACAACATGGCCTCCTGGTTAAAAAAGCAACATTTTTATTAGATTCTAAAGCGCTTCATTTTACAGCATATTATTTGGCATTGTCAAGTGGCAAACAAGCCTACTTAGAATATGTTTAACACTTTATTTCTCAGGTTATCAAAAGGATCGCCGTCATGTCAACATAAACCTAGAGGTAACATTAAAACTCTGGAAACTAACTGGTGACTTAAACAAAAATTCGCACCTACATCTACAGCGTACTACAGCGTAGTGAGGTTGGTAGTTTAGGACAATGTAAATTAATCTTAAGAAATCTGAGTCAGTAAATCGTTAAAGGTAGCGACCGCCTGCGGATGGATCATGCACTTCGTCACCAGTTGCCGTTCTAGTTTCTGCCGCGCGACTTCAAGAGCGGCACGGTTTAAATCCACGGTCGCTAGTTTTCTCACTTCAATTATGCCCGGATAAGGACGGTTCGGCTCACAATAGTCAGCCACAAAAAGGACTTTGTCTAAGGTGGACATCTTTGCCATACCAGTTGTATGTACCGAGACGGCTTGTAAAACAGATTGATCTATAATGCCAAACCGGTCGTTAGCCAGAGTTGCTCCTACCTTAGCATGAAGCAACGAAGGATTCTGTTCCTCAATTAGGTCCGGTACAATTTGGTGGTGCTGGCACGTGGTCAGGAGTTCACCATTAGTCATCCATTTAGCGCAATCATGAAGCAATGCTGCTAATTCTATTTGTTGTTGGTCTACCCCATACTGTGGGGCAATAGAGACCGCGGTATCTCGAACCGAAAGGACATGTTTTAGCCGTTTCGGTTTTAGTTTTTGCCGTAGAAAGTCGAGGATGTCAGTCGTTTCCATTTTCAGGCCAAGATCGATATGGATAGTCGACTAAGCTGGCGTTGCCATATCGTAGATCCGCACTGACTTCTTGACCGATCCAATCCGGTTTTTGGAAGGCTTGATCTTCACTATTCAATTCTACTTCTGCTAGAATTAATCCTTGGTTTGGCCCTTGAAATTCGTCGATTTCCCAAACTAAATCTCGAATAAAAACTCGATATCGATACTTCTCGATCAGTGGTTGTTGACATAACTCAGTTAGCAGGTGCTCGGCATCGGCCATTGGAATTGGATATTCGTATTCCGTACGGACAATTCCGGTAGGCTGGCTTTTAATCGTTAGAAACGCGCTTTGCCCTGCCTGCCGTACGCGTACAGTGGTTCCTACTCGATGATTCAAATAGCCTTGACGAAAATAGTCACCTGTGGCCAATTTACGCCATTCATCACCAATGACCAGAAACTTACGCTCAATCTCTCTCATCGGTCTCCTCGTTGCCGATGACCTCATCGACTTCGCCCTCTGCTAGCAGATATTGGGCTAGGATCTTCTTCTCCTCCGTGGTCATTATTTCACTATTGGGCAAGGAGATACTGATCCGATACTCACCATCAAGCCATTTGGCGAGATCCACGGTCTTGCATCGTTGGCTACAAAATGGAAAATGGGGTGGTAACTCATCGCCAGGTCGATAATCAAAAGTATAGGATTGGCCACAGGTGCTACAGCGAGATTCCAAAATAACAACTCCTAACAGTACAGGTGATGTCTCTGAATATAGGCGGCGACAGGCGGTGGTACCAGGTAACGAATCGATTGACCGGATCTAATACGTTGCCGAATATCGGTGGCTGAAATTTCGATTTCGGGAATTTCAAAAATATCGACCCGATTGATAATTTCTGACGGTACTGTCGATAGAGGATAGTTGGGGCGAGTCGTTGCGATGAAACGGCAGGCATTAAGTAGCCGGTCATAATCCTTCCAGATCTTAAACTCAATCAGCGAGTCAGCCCCAATGATCCAGGCCAGTTCACAATCATCGCCGTAATCAGCTTGCAACTCTTGAAAGGTTTGGATGGCATAGGATTGGCCTTGTCGATCAACTTCAATCCGAGAAACCGAAAAGTGTGGATTGTCGGCAATTGCTAACCGGGTCATCTGATACCGGTGTTCAGGATCAATAATGCCGTCAGGTGGTTTATGTGGCGGCCGCGCTGATGGAATAAACAAAATTTGGTCGAAGGATAACCTTTGGCGAATCTGCTCAGCACTGATGAGATGTGCCAGGTGAATCGGATTAAATGTACCGCCCATGATTCCTATTTTCATCTGTGCTGTTCGCTCACATCTACACCCGCGCTAATGGTGATTGTACTAGTGCCACTGAGTGTGTCAACGATAGATAACCTTTAGTAGTTTCGGCCGTTCTAAATGGCTCTCAATCCATCTCCGGGCAAGATATGTTCTGTTTCGTCAATCACTGTTACCATTATCCGACTGTTTCAACAGCGATTTACTTCGACTTCCCCTCCATGTGTACTTGCGTCTTTCGATAGCTGTGTAACTCTGAAGACCCTGCTTACGCCTGCCGGCATGTAGCAGGTAGCGCAATTTTTGTTCTGACGTTTAGCGGACTCTCCGTAAACTGGCGACCTGATTGTGCACCATCACACCAACTTGTCCGTGACAGGCCGCACACCGCAATATTGGATCTTGAGCATAATTGGGGCGGTCATATCGTCATGAAACGCAGCAGGCAAATTTCCTTCAGGTTCGTTCATGGTTCTGTTTTGGCCCAGATGCAGGATAAACAGGAAACTCCAGATTCTCGATCGGTATCCCGCAGTTTGGGTATCTTCCCAAGTCCTGTTGTCAACACAGGTTCTGGCGCATTGCAAGGGGCACAAGTTGCTTGCGACTTTCGTCAAAACAAATCACCGGACAGTCTGGATCGTAGTCGGAGTGATAAACATCCAAAACATCTTCCATCCGAGGGATAAATTCCACACTTTGTCGGGGCGGAATGCCCCATTGCCGCCGACGCCAGGGCTAGAGTTGGTTTGTTTTACGTTTGCCCCACGGCTTCGTGAGAAGTGCTCTCTAATTCCAAATCTTCGATCTAGACCAATTGGTGGGCTAGCAAGCGTAAACTCCAACGCCCACACGTTTCAGGCGAAGGTCTTATCAAATGAGCTTCGCCTCGTCCATCTAATTTACGCACATATATTGTACGTCGGGGCCGATGGTTGACTCTTGCTTATTCCACACCAGACGGCACAAACTGGCGACGAACTATTCCTCCTATTGACCACCTTATGCCTAACTCCTGCTATATGGTTATCGGTACCGTCTTCATCAACTCGCAGTAAGATCTAACCTCATTGCATTTGACACTCCCGATTTCACCACCCCATAAACGATTCTTTAGGTCAGTCCAACCTTTGGTGGTTAAACCTATATTTTCTTACTCACTTTATTACCTCTTGTTTCCTCGGAGGTAGCTTACTTGATTCTGATCCGATTTGTTAATCCATCAATGATATATAATTAGGTGTATTTGCACGTTGCGGACAGGTAACGGCATTGATCTTTTTCTAACGAGTTTCGGAGTCTACTTTAACCAAAGATCAGACGCTTGCACTTCGCCCCGGGTCAGCTTAGGTCCTAGTTCACGAATCAGCCGAGCTCAACTCCAGAAATGAAAGGGCCTATTGATTTAGAACTTGGTCAAGTTTAGCAATGATGCGATGTATTTCCGCTTCTGAATCGACCTGGCTGCTACTCATTTGAGATGCGAGGTTAAGGGCCACTAAAATTGCTCGGCTAAGCGGGTCATTCGTCCCTTGTCCACTACCAAGCCTCCTCATCAAGCCATCGATGTAGTTCGCCAATTCCCGGATTTCATCTGCCGTTAGATTTTCTGGCGGTTTGACAGTGTAGTGGACATTGAAAATATCGACGTCAACAGCCTGGGCAGATTCAGCTACAGTATCTTGGGTACTATCGGGTGACGAAGATGTATGAATGGATGATGGTGAATTTATATTTCTCATGCCGTGGTTTCGATTAAGAAAAGAAGGTTATTTTATCAGACTGTACTAACAAATCAACGAATAAAGCGAGACGAGCCTTGTTTCCCCTCACTTATTTTTCTCCTGTTTGGCAGATAAGCCTAATGATTTGACCAGTGCCTCTCGCATAATTTCGATATTTGGTTCGATACCGGTCCATTTTTCAAAGGCGATTGCGCCTTGATGAACCAACATCCCCAACCCGCCGATTATCGGGCAACCCTTGGCTTCAGCTGCTCTCAATAAAGGTGTAACCGGTGGTGTATAGACAATATCATAGACGATGGTTTGGGCAGATAAACAACCCAAGTTAAACAGGTCTACTTGAGCGGTATTACCCATACCAACAGAAGTAGTATTGACTAGCAAATCACAAGTAGCAATTAGATCTGATAGTTGGGAGGATTGTATCTCGACACTGGTCAAACAGGTGGACAACTGTAAATCCGTATGTAGTAACTTAGGTTCTAAGTCTTCAACCAGAGCGACAGCCTTAGAAACTGTCCGGTTAGCGATAGTAATTTCGGTTACCTTATTTAAGGCTAGGGCTGTCACAACCGCACGCGCAGCGCCACCTGCACCCAAAACGACAGCCCTTACATCACCGGTTAGTAAATCAAATAAGTGGGCTTCCTCTTGCATGGCACGAATAAAGCCTTCCGCATCTGTATTATGCCCAAAAATCTGATCCTGGTCGAAGACGAGCGTATTAACAGCACCAATCAAATGAGCTTCAGTTGAAATATGATCTAACAACGGTATCACGTTCTGTTTGTGCGGGATTGTCACGTTGACACCAACAACTTGCAGTGCCTTTAATCCTTGAATGGCAGTAGTGAGATCTGGCAATTTAACTTCAAAAGGCAGATAAGCGAAATTAAGCCCTAGCTTCGCAATAGCTGCATTGTGCATCTGTGGTGAGCGACTATGAGTAACCGGCTCACCAATGACACCAACGATTTTTGTCTTTCCAGAGATATTGATCATGGCTGTCTTGTACGTAGATCTAGTCTAAATCAAAAATACCTTGCTGACGCAAACCGATCCAAAAACTGAAACCGTTCAATTGAATCCTGTTCTCTAGATCATCCGGGTTGACCGCAAGGCTCTCAGTTTCTGGCTGTTGGTAGTCGATAGGTACAATCTCACCTTGTCCGAAGCCAATTCCGAAATTTGCCCAGAGGTGGTCTTGAAACTGTATTGCCGTTTCAAAAAAGGTGCTGCGAATTACAGATCTTCCCCTTTTGTTTTCATTGGGTAGCGTAAACAACCGTTCATATTGAAGTTTGACTTGCGCCACCGGTGATACTCGGTATCGGCCACCGAACGCAGACCGACCGAGATTGTTGTTCGTATTTCGCAATTGAAGACCAAACTGTTGTCCTTCCAGTTGGCGGTTTTTGAGTCGGTGCGTCAGTTGTTGCTCAATGAAGATCTGTCCTTTTGGAACGCGAAAGGTCAAAATTGAATCAGCCAATACCTCTATTCCCTGTTGAAACCAGATTTGCTGATCAAACTGGTCCGGTGAGTAACCCCTAACACCGAAGCTATTTTGCCAGCCAACGATTTGCCCTTGCCACAGGGTAACCGTCTGAAATTGGAGTTCATTTCCTGGATTATAGATCTTTTCTGGTAACACTTGGTATTGGCCTTTGGCTAAGTAATTGCCTCCCATCGCTAGCTGCAACACATCAAATTGGTACGTTGCGAAAAGGGAGCAGTTGACATTGAAACCTTCACCCAACCGGCTGACTTTGAAATTAAGGATTTCCGAATAAAACTGGTTTGCTAAATCTGCTTGAGTCGGTTGTAATTGACTTTTCCCTGTGGGTAAAGATAAGCCTAGACCCAAATACCAGTTGCGTAGAGACTCGGGGTTGCGCTGAAACTGGTAATCCACTGCGATCTGTGTGTCGCCTAACCCCCAAATTTGTTGCTTCGCAGCGATACCATCTGGGTCTGATTTTTGCATAGTTGCTAAACGAGAAGCGACCATTATCTTAGCGTCGATCCCGGATAGCCTTAGCCTTGATCGCCAGACCCAAGGCCAAGCGAGTTGTCGTAGCTCGTTAGTCTGGATGCCGTCGTTGTTAGTCTGCCGCAGTCGCCATATCTGATAGCTGAGATCTGTTCTGAGCCGATCGGGATGCTCCATTACTAATTTTCCAGCCACAACTTCCGATAGCTGGCCTGGCAACATCCCCAATATACCCGCTGGCAGAAAGACAAAGACCAAAAGTTGATAGCCACTTCCAATAGTCTTTACAAAAAAGCGACCTAGTCGATGTGCATACGCATACATCGATACTGTTTGAATAATAAATAGTAAAGTAGAGTTGACCCTCACCGAGTGACTAGACCGATAGAAACAGGAATATCAGTTCCCGGAAAACGCTGGTCTCCATTTCCGCGAACGTAAGGTTGTGTGAAGTGCTGATTTAACCGATTTATCATCTCATTTGATAAAGTTGCCGCAATTGCCTGCTGGTTATATCGTTGGGTTAGTGCTATCTGTATGTCTCCATTTTTTCCCATGGCATTGGATATTTCCATCTGCGTATTTTGTACTTGATTAGAGCCGACTAGTATTGAGTCTAAACTCATGTCTTTCACCTCTTGAGCTATGATTAAAGGCAAAACGATTGATGGAGGAACAGGCGATAATTGCGATACGTATTGGCCAATTCGCGCTATGGAACTCTGAACTTCAAGTGATGGCTGAACAATCCCGTAAAGTTTGGTTTCGAAATAGCAGGTTGCCCAAGCCAAATAAAATAGTTCCTCAGCGTTTTGGACGGAGCGATTATCAGAGGACATCTGGTCTACCGACTGCATCTCAGTTTTCAGTGTAGCTAATTTCTCCGCTAAATCTTGCTCTGTTCCCTCTAAGATAGGCGACTCGTATACCTGGCCCCGTTGTAGATCTAGTATCGTTAATGATAACAGGTATTGGTCGCTTTTTGGGGATGACTGGGGTATCGATGAACCACCTCTTAATTCCGTTACGATAATAGTTGAGAAGCCAAACTGACCGGCGAGATCTACACTTCGTTGAATATCAAAAGGAAAAGAGGTTAGTGTGTTTACTGAGTTTTGATTCAAAATCTGGTCCAATACCGCAATTGGAATTACCAATTTCTCGTCTTCAGTTTGACGACTTCGTAGCAGATCTGCAATCAAATACTGAAACACTTTAGTCGGAAATCGGGGAGGCTTAAGATCAAGTTCGACAATTGGTAAGACTGCGACGTAGTTCTGCCAATTTGTTGCCTCCGTGATATCTTTGTTCGGATCTATAGACCTAGCTCTAGCCGACTTATTAACGATAGTAGCTTTTACCTGTTGGTGGTATCTCCAAGTAAGTTTAATATAATCCTGTTTCAGTGTCTGCACCAGACCATCAATCGGGTCTTCGGGTTGATCTCCTGAAATCGTTGCGAATGATATCGGGTTTATTGATTGGTGCAACAGGATCTGGCGTATGACCGCTACTGCTTGCCGATAATCACCCAGTTCAGAGCAAGCAATTGCATAAGAAACCGAACTTTCGAAATCCGAGAAGATGGTCTCAGTTCCATCTTCTGTGGATGCAACTTCTGCCCGCTGAAAGTTTCTGGTAGCTTTGGCATAGTTTAAGCCTTGATAGTGGGCCAAGCCCAATGTTTGACAAGCTGCCCGGTAGTCGGGGTTTTGCCAATTTTCTAGTTTCTGGACATAAGGTGTTAAGGTTGAAATCGCTAGGCGCACGTCTCCCATCTCCAGTGCCTGTTGTGCATAATGAGTAACCGAAATACGCCAAGGCATTTTTTGGCTTGACGAGTTGGGGGCACAACCTAAAATCAAAATACAGCAACACCAAAGTGTAATTCCAACTACCAAGCACACACTTGACCCTGTTAGTTCAACTAGCCTGTTAACGACGGAACCTTTAGCTTGGTACGAGCATACATTGGCCTCTAGTTGACAGGATCTGGAAACTCTAGCGAGTGCATGTCTAACCTTCATCGGATTTCTAATTGGACTTGGGCTCGATTCAAATAACCGATTAATTCTTCAAAATTACCGACCGGACTGCCATCAAACTGCTGGGCTGTCAACTGTGGATTCTCTAAGACGCGGATAGTAGCTAATCCTGTTTGCTTAGTATGAAAAAAGATGGTCGCAATTTTCCCGGACTCCATATCACCGTTAGACTCGACGGTTCGGACAAAACCTAAGCTCAATCGTCCTGGAGGCTGAGCAGATAGATTATAGTCCGAAACCATTAGTACTGGTGCGGACTCATCAGCGCTCTGCCAAAAGTCACCTAGTTCAACTGCATAAGGTTCGATAAAAACATCGGGATAGGCAATTTGTAACGTCAGTGCGAACAAGGATCTGACATGTTTTAGTTCAAGCTCGATTTGAAAATCTGCCCCGACATCAGCAAAGCTAGAGGAAAGATTAAACTTGAGCACCGGTGTTATAGGATCAAGTTGAACACGGATCTCCGATATTCCTTCTCTTTCCATCGACAGAACTGATTCCCCTACAAACAGCTGCTCGCCATAGCTACCAAGCGCTTCAACACGAATAAATTCAGCATCGAGTGGAATAAAAACATTCAAACTTTGAAACCCACTGGAATCCGGGCTGGGTGTCATAGAAAAATCTTGCTGTGGAATAGTCCTTTGATCACTTTGAATTAGAATGCGGATCATTTTGATCTCTGATCGACCTTCAGACAGACTCGGTAAGACTAACTCCAAGGTTGTTTGAGCAGTTTCAGTTTCGTCAAAGCTACAACTGAGGATCAAAACAATAAAGAACAACAGTAACCAATAAAAACACCCTTTCTGATACGTACGCTTCAAACCTGCTCTTGATACCGGTCGGGGGGCTCGCCAGCAATAGTAGTATCCACTCGCTCGATAGTTGCTCCGCTATTATTGGCACGGGTGATAAAACAGTCTCCACCAAACGGAGTCTCTGCCAAAAAATTCTGGGTCCGTTGAAAAAGTGTGCCGATATCGTCACCGACAGCAACAATTCCTGGTCCCCAGCTACTGACACCCGCCCCAATAGCACCATTCTGCCATAAAAAGTCAAGCGTCTGTTGTAACTCTCCGCCTTGTGCGTCTATTTCGACCCGTTTCCACCCAAATTCTTGGATCTCATTTAGCGCTCGTCCGAAAGTATGTAAATCCGCTTCAAAAATGGCTGGCAACATCTGCATTAAAATTAAGTGAGATAATCGTTCTGCCATCGATTTAGGTTGTGGACAAAGGGTCTGAAAGAGATTGACTTCTACATCGCCTGCAATATGCTTGCATTTTGGAATGATAACTAGAAGTTGCCAATCTGGAAAATCAGATTGCAATAGAAGCGGTGGCGGGGCAACTCCATCGACCGCTGCTGAGGGTAAGAGTGAGGATTTTTGTTCTGGATACTTATGACCACCATCAAGAATAAATCCCCCTTTTTCAAAAGCGGCAACGCCGACACCTGAAGTCCCACCTCGTCCGACAGCCACAGCTAAGTCGTGAACCGACTGCCCTAATTGATAGATCTGATTAGTTGCAGCGGCAATACCAAGTGCCAACTGAGTACCAGAACCAAATCCAGAGTGTTGTGGCATTTCAGATGTCAATTGGACGCGAAGCCCAGGGATCGAGTAGTAATCTTTTAATTTTTGGATTACTCGACCTGCTCGTTCGGTGTAAATTTGAGCGCAAACTTCAATCTGGTCGGAAGGTTGTGCCAAAATTTGAAAATATGGATCTTGAATCGCCAAGCCGATACTACCATCGACCCGATTACGAGTACCGTTGAGGTCAATTAACGACAGGTGCAGACGGGCGGGCGTTTTGATCCGTATGGATTCCAAATTAAGTTCCTGAGTTCCTAGGCTCAACGGGATTATTATCTAATCGTTAGGCTGTTTCGCTTTTCTGCCACTTGTCTTGCTCGATTAAGCCGTCACGAAGATGGATGACACGTTGAGCATAGGCTGCAATCTCTGGTTCATGTGTCACCATGATAATAGTATTCCCCTCTGCATTAAGACGTTGGAAGATCGACATGATATCCTGGCTGGTAGCAGTGTCCAAGTTTCCAGTCGGTTCGTCGGCAAAGATCATTGAAGGATCATTGACAAGTGCCCGTGCGATGGCAATACGCTGAATTTGTCCTCCGGAAAGTTCATTGGATTTATGGTGAATTCGATCACCTAAACCAACCGCTTCCAGTACCTGTTGTGATCGCTCACGCCGTTCCTTACGTCGAATCCCACCATAAATCAGTGGCAATTCGACATTGTGCAAAGCGGTCGTTCGCGGCAATAAATTGAAGGTTTGAAAAACAAAACCGACCTTCTGGTTACGAATTTCAGCCAGACGGTTATCTGATAGTTTACCTACCTCGTCACCTTCGAGGTAGTACTCGCCATTTGTGGGTTTGGAAAGACAACCTAAAATATCCATCAAGGTCGATTTGCCAGAACCCGATGGTCCCATAATGGCAATCAATTCACCCTTATCGACCGTAAAGGATACGCCTCTCAGGGCGTGAACTTCGACATCACCCATTCGATAAACTTTGCATAAATCTCGAACATCAATCAGCAATTTGGACTCCTCACGAACCGATGTGTGCCCTAAGAGGAACATCGGTCTCGACCGGAAGATAGTAGCTCAATGGATCGCTGACCACACCCACCAACTGTTTTTGGATTGGGTTACACCTTGCCACCAACTTATCCGGCATGGCAATATAATCCATTGGTTTGACCCAGCGATAGGCATAACCGACAAAGATTGTTTTACGCGAAATATTAGACCAGTTACGACCAACTCCGTGCCAGGCTCGTTGTTCAAAAACAAAAGCATCTCCAGCATTAACGTTCATCGAAATCGCTCCTCTGGCTCCTCCTGTTTCAGGATCTGTCGAAGGGCGGCCAGACAGGCGATTGCTCCCTGGAACTAATACTGTTGCTCCAGAAGCCGGATCGGTTTGGTCACTAAGTGCATAGGCAATTTTAAGTAAAATCCGGGGATGAGGTTCCTGCATCTCATTGTGAGAAGTACCACCGTCTCGATGTAAGCCGATCTTATACTTAACGTTATCGTCGGGTTCCTCAGATGGGGGTAAAACAATTAGATGGGTGGTAATCATCTGAATGTTCCAATTTAGAATTTGCCAAGCCAAAGGCGCAGCAGTTGGCATGTCGAGTAACTGCAGGAAAGCGTCGTGATGGATGATACAATTTCGGAGATTGAGCTTGCCCCCTCTTTCTAACCGGTCTTCAGTCTTTTGTTGTTCATAAACCAGATCTATAGCTTGATTCAGTTCTGTTACCTGTCCCGATGTTAATGCGTTTCGGATTACCAAGTAACCTTCACTCTCAAAAAAAGTTTTGGCTTCTGGCGTCAAAATGGTATTCTGATCTCCTTGAAGTTCCACTTTTCACTCCTTTAGCTCCGATCGGTTAAATCCAGGTTTTTTCCTCTGTTGAGGTAACGCCCGTTCGTATCAATTACGAACTGTCGGCTATTATGCTCGACAATTGCAGATCCATTGGAAAACGTCCGGGCTGCATCAAACTGGGGTTGGATCACAAATCTACCTTTGGGATTGATATATCCATACTTTTGTCCAACTCTGACACAAGCTAAGCTTTCTGAAAATCCCCAGGCTTCGTCAAACTGAAAAGCTAGGGCCAACTGACCTTTTTGGTTGATGTCCCCCCATTTCCGCCCCTGCCGCACAGGTGCGAATTCTTCCAAAAACCCCAAGGCTTCGTCATATCGAAGCGGAATAACCAGTTGTCCAGACGGATTAATATAGCCTGACTTATGATTAACTGCGACCCGGGCTAATCCTTCGGAAAACGGGCAAGCTTCATCGAATTGCGGGGAGATAGCCAGATTCCCTTCTGAGTTAAGGTATCCCCATTTCCCTTCGATCAAGTGTGGGGTCGGAAATTGCGTCTCCTCTATTTTACAAGCGGAACTGATAAAACACAACCATGTAATCGGGATTAGCCAAATCAGAGCTAATCCGGTTATTGCACCTTTTCGGGGCGTCATCTTCTAGACTACGTACATCTTGATTGAGGGTTTGAAACGCTATCGCATTCCCTCGTATAATGTGGCAATTCCGAAATTCAAAGAATGAGCTTTGACCTTGAGAAAACCCGCTTCAATCATTAACTGCTTAAAATCTTCGTCGTACGGAAAATCCTCGATAGTCGTATTTAGATACCTGTAAGCATCATAATCTCCAGAAAATAGCCCCCCAACTAGCGGTAGTATATGTCGCAGATAAAACAGATGGCCTAAGCGCACAGCAGGATTAAATGGAATCGAAAACTCCAGGATTAGGGCTTTGCCTGCAGGTTTTAGAACGCGATAAATCTCCCTTAAGGTTCTCGGAACATCCGGCATATTTCGGATACCAAAAGAGATTGTCACTGTATCGAAAGTTTGGTCTTCCATAGATAGGGCCATAGCATCACCAACCTGCATTTGGATCTTCTGCTTCAAGCCTTTTTTTTCGACCTTCTTCCGCCCAATTTGAAGCATATGTTCAGAGAGATCCACACCAAAAGCGATTTCAATTCGATCCGGAAAGCTGTTGCACAGATCAATTACTAAGTCACCAGTTCCAGTAGCTAAATCCAGCAGTTTTAGTCGATCTTTAATCGGTAGTAGAGATCCGACTTTTCGTCGCCAACTAATATCTAGTCTAAAAGACAGTAACCGATTAACCAAATCGTAAGTGGGCGCAATACGATCAAACATTTGCGGAGATTTCTGCTTGTTGTGATCTCGGACTGATAGGCTCATTTTTACCTAATGACAATAAAAAAAGTAAGATAGTTCTTAATGTTTGAAGGGTAGAGCGTATCCTTAATCCGCATAGTAGGAAAAATTAATTGTCAGACCTAACTTTTGCCTTTTAAGCTTCGGATTTCGTCTTCGTTCAGGTAACGGAATTGTCCTATAGGTAACTTCCCCAAGCTCAGGCCTCCAATACGGATTCGTTTCAAGTAATCTACTTTAGAGCCAATTGCTTGGAACATTTGACGGATCTGGCGCTTTTTTCCCTCATGGATCACGATCCGATAGTGTGTCTGTACCCCACGTCGTCTAATTTCTTGCACAGCTGCAGATGCTGTCAATCCAGTTGGCAGCCAAATTCCAGTTCGCAATTTTTGAATCTCCCTTTTGTTGGGATGTCCCTCGACCCAGGCTAGATAAGTCTTTTCCAGTTTATAGCTGGGATGCAAAATTCGGTGTGAGAAGTTACCATCATTGGTCAACAATAGCAACCCTTCAGTATCTTTGTCTAAACGACCAACCGGATATATCCGCTGACCGATATTCTGCACGAGATCCATTACCGTCTTACGACCTTCAATATCTTCTACCGTCGTAATATAGCCGGCTGGTTTGTGTAGCATCAGGTAGATGTGTTTTGGTCGAATGGTGACCTGTTGTCCATCATACTCGATTTCGTCTCTGGCAGGATCAATGTGTCGGCCGGGAATAAAGACAGGTTTGCCGTTAATCCGCACCCGTCCCTCGATGACCAGCTGTTTAGCCACGCGGCGGGAAGCCACACCATAGTGAGCTAAAAACTTTTCAAGCCGTACGCCCATGAAACATCTCTATACTCCAACCATTGGCTTTGGCTATTCTCCGAAGTTTGGCCGTTGGATTAACTGCTACTGGATGGCCAAACAACTGTAATTTGTAGGTGTCCGTGTGATGATTGCCGTAAGCATAGGATGCTGATAGATCTAACTGGTGTTCCGACGAAAGGGATTCTACCAGTGTGGCTTTCTGTTGACCATAGGGATGGTGCCCCGCCAACTTGCCTGTTAATTTTCCGTCAACGACTTCTAGGTCATTCCCAAACTTTGTCTCCAAGGCGAAATGTTCCGCAAATTGGGTTACTAAAACCGTTAGCGATCCAGATAGGATGACGACCATCCGGCCGTGGGATTTATGGGATTCAATCAGTTCACAGGCATGTGTCGAGATCCGGCTAACCAAGTAATCCGCAAAAAATGTACGGGCCTCATCTATTAGGCTTTCCGCGTCAATCCCTTTTAGGTAGACCTTGTTAGCCTTGATTTTTTGAAAATCAAACAGACGAACCCAATCTATCAGCCACTCCGCTAAACTTCCCAACCGCAACTTGCCTCGCTTCAATAAATAGAAGAAAAAGAGCTGTTCTGAAGAGCTATCGATAATCGTACCGTCCAAGTCAAAAACTGCACAGACCGGCATTTATTTTATTTGGAACCTTTCTGGATCTCTTGAATCATCTTTCCCATTTCATCAAGGCGTAGATTTTTCGCCTCTAATTCTTTTGATAGTTTCTGTTGCCTGAGACGGAGATCATCTAATTCGGTCTGAAGCAAGTTGTTCTCAGATTGAACTGAACTCAATTTTCGGCTGGTATAGCTTATCATCGCCACTAATATTACAAAAACAACGGCCACAGTAATGGCAACGATCATCAGTTGCTTTCTTGTAAGATGAATCGTATTCATCATTTCAAGATCTCAGGAGGAGATGCAACTGACTTCTGATAGCGGTGGTAGATAATGCTTAGCCCTTTTAACAATAAGTCCGGATCTACAACATCGACACTTTCTGAATCCTCAGCGATTGGGTCTGCCAATCCTCCCGTCGCAATGACCTTGATATCGGCTTGGGTTTCCGAATCTGCTCTATATTTTCTTCCGAGTTCAGCTTTCATCTGATGGAGGATACCCTCCATTTGACTTCGGAAACCAAAATAAAACCCCGATTTGACACACTCGCTAGTATTGGTTCCAATAATAGATTGAGGTGGTGTCAGATCAACTGGCTGTAACAATGCAGCACGGTCGAAAAGGGCATCCATAGTAATGCGAATACCAGGTGCGATCACCCCACCGATATATGAGCCGTGCGGCGAGATAACATCAAAGGTAGTTGCCGTTCCGAAATCGACGACAATCAGAGATCCACCATAGGTACAGTAGGCACCGACAGCCGTTGCTAACCGATCTGCACCAATCTCTTCGGGGCGATCGACACCCAACTGAATGCCGAGGTCTAACTCTTCGGAGACCATCAACGGAGAGTGTCCAAAAAAACGGTTACACATTATTGATAATTCACGACCGGCAGAGGGGACAACAGAACTAATGACAATACCATCAAACCCAGATCTAAGAATATCGTGACTCCAAAGTAACTCACAGACCTGCACGCCATATTCGTCTGCCAATCGGCCCCGATCTGTCCGTAGCCGCCAACTGACTGCAATCTGACGGTCTTTAATGATACCGATCCCGATGGTAGTATTTCCGACGTCAATCGCTAAAAGCATTGCTAGTCCATTCAATTGGTGAAAGTAAGTACACCACCATTAAGCAAGTTAGTGTAGCACAGCAAAAAATGGGGTGTCAAGCGGAACGGGAGACTATGCAGGGCTATTCAATCAGATTGTAGCCTCTGTAAATGCTACAGTTCGATTAAAGCCGAAAGCATTTTCGAATAGCGCATTTGAGATTCCATTTTTGTCCTCCAGATGGTAAATCTTCAGCGCAAAGGATTTCAAAACACCCATATTGATCGGATGTATTCTGATCCGTGAACTATCTTCATTGAAAATATGATCACGAGCATAGTGACGACTATTTTCAACTGCCCCGTGAGAGCGAATGATTACGGCATATCGATTGGCACTATCAGAGGTTGTAGAGACATTGGAAAGAAACCTCAACTGAAGAGACCCACTCTTTCTTTTTAGGACTAAAAACAGAACCTTCACGGTTAACTGTAACGACTTCTGCAATGAGACCGGCCCATTTTTCGGGATACCAAGCCGTAAAATTTTTGCAAACTTCTACTGAGCGTCGTTCTCTACAGCCATATTGTTTTTCTATCGGTCCTTTGTAACGATCATCCGCCGTACCATCAGATGCATCTGTTCTACGACTCCATCATAATAAATCTTTTTGATTTTCTGTTATCTGAACAAGCAGGTTATTAGCCGTTAATTTTACGGCGGTTAAGGTTTTTTGACCGTGGAAAGCATCTCCAGTGACAATACAATCTAGAAGATTAAATTGGCTCATAAGATTTTGTCATACAGGTCTCTAATCTTTCTGTTTTAAGACCTTGAATGATGGATCTTATGGTTGTAGATGACGGAGCTTAATCCCATATTTAAGTTCAACTCTGTTGATAATTAATTAAATCATTTTTTCTAAATGTGTGTATTTTTCTGTATGGGCTGGCTCCGCTAATAGTTGCCGGAATACGACACATAAACACCTCTCCAAGTAGATATTATTTCCCCTGTTCGCACCTTTCATTTTCGATCTGTTTCAATAGTTCAAACAATATACCTTCAACTTCCTCTTAAAATTTTATGTTGTTATTCTACTTTTTTCTTCGCTAAAATTTGACTGTACAGTTCTGCTGGGAAGGAAGAATGGGGAGTGTGGCTTCATTATTCTCAATAACATAGCTCTTTTGATCAGGCAATTCAATCTCTATATCTTCGGCAAATTTGAGTTTTACCGCCGATAGATTCAAGGCGAATTTTTCTGTGCTTACAATCTCAAAAGTTTCTCTGGCTAACAGTTCTTTAGATTGCACTTGATCATTTTGGAGGCTAAAGACAGAGAAATCAATTACACCTAGCTGATAAGTAGCCTGGTGAGTTACGGAAGTGAGATAGGCCGCAAGCAGAATCTATTGAAAAGATAAGACTGAGAGATCATCGGTCAAAACGAACTGATAGCCTAATATGTTTGGGATAGAACCGGAGAAATAAATATCTACAGATAGTGAACCCCCAATATTAAGTATTAAGGAAACCTGGGACGACAAGTGGATGGAGGCTAAATCGGCCTCTACCCTTGTGCCACCTAGTTGCAATTTAGAGAATATAATTAGGTGACCTTTGCTGAAAATAATCTGGTTATTATCCAGAGACAAGCCATTCAGGTTGGTCAAGGGGCTGATGTTGCAAATCCGGTTGCCAGAGAGATCCAGAGTAGTCAGGCTGGCGCAATATTCTAAGCCGGTTAGATCACTGATGTTGGAGTTTTGGGCATCCAGCAACCTGCTCAGTCCAGCCGGTTCTTCGGTAGTAATGGGCTGGTCGACACTTTTCCCCAGTGCGCTCTCTAGAAGCCATTTCAAAACTGCCTCAATGTAATCAGGATGCAAGCAAGGTGAAAGAAAGCTTGCTAGATCTGAATTTCTCTTTCCCAACCAACAACC
>JASMLX010000500.1 GCA_030748495.1 Candidatus Poribacteria bacterium
GAGGGAAAGGTGAAAAGGACCCCTGCTAGGGGAGTTTAAAGTTCCTGAAACCCCGTGCCTACAAAGTGTGGGAGCATCTTCGGATGTGACCGCGTGCCTTTTGCATAATGAGTCTGCGAGTTATTGTCAGTGGCAAGCCTAAGCACTATTGGTGCGCAGGCGAAGCGAAAGCGAGTGTGAATAGCGCGACCAGTCGCTGGCGATAGACCCGAAGCGGAGGTGATCTAACCATGGGCAGGTTGAAGCTGAGGTAAAACTCAGTGAAGGACCGAACCGTTGTACGTTGAAAAGTGCTCGGATGACCTGTGGTTAGGAGTGAAAGGCTAATCAAACCCCGTGATAGCTGGTTCTCTTCGAAATAGCTTTAGGGCTAGCGTCGGGAATAGTACTCCGAGGAGGTAGAGCACTGATTGGCTTAGGGTCCCTAACAGGATACCAAAACCAGTTAAACTCCGAATGCCTCGGATCCCATTATCCCGGCAGTCAGTCGGCGAGTGATAAGATCCGTCGTCGAAAGGGAAACAACC
>JASMLX010000501.1 GCA_030748495.1 Candidatus Poribacteria bacterium
AACAGAAGGCAACGGCATAGATAGGTCCAGATAATAAAAAAGGGCGATATAGAGTAGGATTGGGCCAAAAAGCAGGTAAAATTGTAAGAAATTAGTCTTGGCTTCAAGAGAAATGTAGAATTTGGGATAAACTTCAAAATTTAAAAGCATGAAAACAAATGAATCCTGGAATCAATCAAAGGCCTCTCTTTTACGAAAGCAGTGGACTGATCATGAGTGCCGTACTTTTCCTGTTATCTAAATGCTGGGGGTAATGATGAATCCAAAATCCAGTTTCTTTCAATCCAGATGAATGTGGATAAGCTTTGCTATTCAGGTACGATCGTGCTGATTAACAGTATGTACTTCTTTTTTCCCACAGATACCTTATGTCCCGGTTAAACATCAGCACATTGACCACCTCTTTGCAGAAAAACCTTGGACTGCCGCTATGCCGATGAAAACACCTTTCTATCCCTTCATAATTGGTCTCGGCTTTATGATGCCACTAGATCTCTGCTTTTCCGCCTAGTGTTTCTATTTGTTGG
>JASMLX010000502.1 GCA_030748495.1 Candidatus Poribacteria bacterium
CTTAAAGACAACTACCTCACGGTTCCAAGATGACTTTCCCTGCCTGGCCATTCGCAAATTTACTAAAGGCTGCTTGTAGCCTCCAGCAGGATCCTCACATTTGCTTAGCGGACGATACATCCGCCCTACGAGAGGCCCTTTTCCTCTATCCTCCCTTTTTACTAAAAGGGCACCTTTAGTAAGGAGAAGGAGCACGGTGAGGGTTACTCCCTATCTCCCGCCACCTCTCTTTTGTTGTGGTTTTTGTACCCTGTTTGTAGTCATTATTTTGTAGGAGCAAATGGTACGTTAGTACATTCGTGAAGCAATACCAACTCTTGGGTTTCATGTCGGTCACCTTGAGTCGAGCAATGGGTTTGAGAACAGTCCTGTGATTGATCCTATCATAATATTAAGGACATCAGAAGGAAAGTGACAGTAAGTAGATATTTGGTTGCTACTAGGTGGCTGAGCTAGCCATAGACGGTGGCCTTTGAAAGCCCATCGCCGGCTATCAACTCCCGGATCAGTTCTCCCTCCTTTCGG
>JASMLX010000503.1 GCA_030748495.1 Candidatus Poribacteria bacterium
TAAGATTTTCGAGGCCGGTGATGGGGCCGTATGGGTTATCATCGAAGATCCGCAAAAGCAAAAGAGATTCTACAGCCTCAATAATGGTCAATGGACAGCTCATTTGACCGGCAAAGGTATTACCACCGTTTATCAATCAGCTGATAATGATTTATGGGCCGGTGGTACTAATGGATTATACTCCTTTGCTACTCAATCTTGGCAACTTAATGCTAAGGTCAATTGTGTCTATCAACTAGCAGATGGAACTATGTTAGTTGGAACCGATAGCGGCTTGTGGATTCAGCAAATAAGTGAGGCCTCAGATTTAACGTCAGCACTCTCAGGTATGTTCGTCATCGGTCTTTTTCAAGACTCCAACAGTGTTATTTGGGCTCGTTTAGATCAAAATATTTTAAGTTATGACGGTCGGTCTTGGACCAATCATAATCGTGTTCAAGGTGGTTATACAACGGGTTACAAAGCATGTATTCACGAGGGATTGGATGGTACTTTGTGGTTTGCTGATTGGTCGCTTGAGAGCTT
>JASMLX010000504.1 GCA_030748495.1 Candidatus Poribacteria bacterium
ATAATTAAAGAGAAATATCTGAATAGACATCAGAAGTTGTTTGATCGCTCTTTGATTGGCATTTAGAAAAGGAAAGTCGGCAGTAAATGTACAGCAACGTGCACAATTCTGCACAATAGAGATTTCAGGCGATCCTTTTGAGCTTATATCAGATCTTCAACTAGATACTGAATGATCCTGGAGAATAACTGCTAGATAGTGCGTAATCTCTGCTTGAATGGGATATGTTTAACATTACCTACCAACTTCCAAACTAAATCTATAAAGCCAATTATATCAACCTTTTTTGAGATTCAATTTCTCTGGAGATTAAAATACAGGGACCACAGGCAAGAATGCTAGTTGCCAGGTGAAATCCTCTATAAATATTTATAGAAGAAATTACCTGGTTAAATTTGTCCTGTTGTCCATTTCTTATCTATTCAAAGAGTCAATTAGGCTAGGAGTAATTTCAGCCTTTAAATCTTGACTACATATTCATTCAATAAAGCATCCAGAGGTTTTCTTCCTCCATAATAATCAAAC
>JASMLX010000505.1 GCA_030748495.1 Candidatus Poribacteria bacterium
GAATCAAGGAAAGAGTGGCAATTGCAATTGAAAGCATCGCAACCAACAGTGTTGAAGGTTGAAAATGATCAAGGACTGGAAGGACAAGAACTGGTGATAAGAGACGGCGAGGAGGAGTTGTTGCTTTCAGTAGGAACGGAAATCCAGTTGCCAGCCGGAGAGAGGCAGTTGAGCGTGGCCCTGCAATCAATTAAGCCGGAGGTCACAGCATTGCTGCAGAACTATCCCAATCCCTTTAATCCAGAAACCTGGATCCCTTACCAACTAAATCAAGCCTCAGAGGTGAGTCTGAGCGTCTACAGCAGTGAAGGCAAACTGGTGCGACAGATTGATCTGGGATTGAAACCAGCCGGCAATTACCAGACAACAGAGCGAGCCATCTACTGGGATGGGCGCAACGCTAATGGTGAATCGGTGTCCAGCGGGGTCTACTTCTACCGTCTGGAGGCTGGGGGCTACAATCAGACACGCAAGATGGTGATCCTGAAGTAGAGCAAAATTATTGTTAATTGAAGTGTTGGTAT
>JASMLX010000506.1 GCA_030748495.1 Candidatus Poribacteria bacterium
AGCGATTGACGCTCTCCGCATTGATAGGCAAATTATCCAGCAACAACGTTTTTTGTCCATCGGCTAGAATGTAAATCAGGCGGACATAACAGGGGCGATTGGAACGCAGATAGATTTTCATCAACTCTCCCTGGCCATAGAGAAGGGCATCTTGGCCGCGGTCAGTCCAGACTTCCAATTGAAACTGATCGCTGTCGATAATCTGTTGGGCGAAGGCCATCTGCTGTGCCATGGCGGACTGAAAATTCTCCGGTTTCAATGGCATGGCCGCTGGCAGAAGGTCAGAGGCAAACTCGACGCTGGTACTGGCTACCACTGTGCCCGATTTCAATTCACGGCATTGCGCCAGCACACGAAGTCGCTCGGTCTCTTCCCAGTAGGAACCGGTGATGATATAGTCAGCACCAGATGCTGCGGCTAGATCACGGCTGAACGATAGAGATCGGGCTTGGAATTGGCCAGTTGGTGGCACCGATTGCGCCAGTTTGGATTCTAGCGTCTGTTTCAAATAGCGAGCAAACTG
>JASMLX010000507.1 GCA_030748495.1 Candidatus Poribacteria bacterium
TAAGATCGTGATGAATTAGTGATAAGATTTTCTAAAAGCAAATCTAGATTATAATCGTTATTAACATTTATATAAAAATTTTCGATTATAACTACTTAACTATCCCTATAAATTTTAATTTTTATAATGTTTATAAAAAATTTAGAAAGTAAAAAAAAATATTTAACAATAAATAAATAATTTGATATATTGATTTAGTTATTTAATCACAAAAAAACCAGTAAAATGAGTAAATCAAAATTAGAATACATTTGGTTAGATGGCTATAAACCAACACAAAGCCTAAGAAGTAAAACTAAAGTCGTTGAAGATTTTGACGGTAAATTAGAAAGCTGTTCTATGTGGGCTTTTGATGGAAGTTCAACTCAACAGGCAGAAGGTGGATCATCTGATTGCTTATTGAAACCTGTGGCTATATATCCCGATCCTGTTAGAAAAAATGGGTGGTTGGTTATGAACGAGGTTTTAAACTCTGATGGTAGTGCTCATGAATCAAATGGAAGAGCCACTATTAATGATGATG
>JASMLX010000508.1 GCA_030748495.1 Candidatus Poribacteria bacterium
TTATTAGATTTTGTATTAAAACAAACTATTAGGGTTCTTCTAGACTCAGTGGATTTATTAGCATCAGAAGAATGCAATAAATTAGCATGAAAGAAAAGAGCATCCCCAGGATCAGCCTCTATATAAACATTCTCATGTCTTTTCTCCAGTTCTCCAATTCTCTCTATGTCCGCAGTTTGCTCTGGGGTATTTGATACACTGTGATCAATTCTTCCAACTTTATGAGAGCCTTTCAAGATTTTTAAACAACCATTTTCTTTTGAAGCTCTGTCTAACATTATAAAGCATGAAGCCATATCAGGATACAAACATGCATTGTGATACCAATAGCCATAATCTTGGTGCCAGTCAAACCCACCATCCCCTGGTTTCTTCCAAATGATTTTTGAATGATAATGATAAACTTCATCTCCTAAATATTTTTCCATCGGACGAACTATTCTTTCATTTGTAGAAAACTTTCCAAACAAATCATCAGAAGGATGATTCCATAATGTTAAATTTAACTTACCCGAAGAACT
>JASMLX010000509.1 GCA_030748495.1 Candidatus Poribacteria bacterium
AACAATAAAAGCATCCAACCTAGGTTTCGCATCATACCTCCCAATCGGTTCCTGCAATCATAGTGTACTTGCTTCTGGGACTCCTAAACCTTTTCGGCTTGTACATCTTGGCTGCCTCCCCGTAATTTCGCTACCTTCGGCCTGGCAACACTAGTCGGCACTCGATCAGTCGCAACAACTCCAGGCTCTAGCGGAGAGCCGTCATCAAGCTGAACATCAGCAATTAGCCGAGGTGCAGGGGAGGTCGGTACTGCAACGGCTGAGAGCCGTCTTTGTGGCTGACTGACAGTGGTAAAGAGTAATCAAGGCAGATCTGACACAACACATCGAAATCCGTAGGCGAAGCTCCTATCATCCGGACCGTAGTAGCCACGGAGAGCTACCCGCAGGGAGTTGTATCCGTAGTCCCAATTACCACCCCGACACACCCGGTATTTTTGGTCACTGTTGAACCAATCCTGACACCATTCCCAAACGTTACCAGCCATATCAAACAAACCATATCCATTTGGCGTAAAAC
>JASMLX010000050.1 GCA_030748495.1 Candidatus Poribacteria bacterium
TCAATATGTTTTGTGAGGTGAAAATTGAAGGCTGCACTTTTCTACGGCGGAAACGACATCCGCTTGGAGACAATTACCACACCGGAACCTGAGCCAGGCTATGTCCAGGTTAAAGTACACGCTTCCGGTATTTGTGGAGGGGATATTCACGGTTACCTCCATCAACCTGATCAACCGCGTCCACCTCGTACCGCAGGCCATGAACTAACAGGTGTAATTTCTGGGCTAGGGGAAGATATCACCCAATTTCAAGTTGGCGACCGCGTCGTTATTGAGCCGACTGTGCCCTGCAACGATTGCCCACAGTGTTTGAATGGCAACTATAATATCTGCTCTAAATTGCGCCATATCGGTGGCGTACAGAGAGGAGGCGGTTTTGCCGAATATATGACAATTCCTGAAGATAATGCATATCATCTACCGGATCAGCTCTCTTTTGAAGCCGGGGCACTGGCTGAAGTCTACGCAGTTGCAGTACATGCACTATCTCGGACCCCTGTCCAGCCTGGTGATTTGGTGGCGGTTATTGGAAGTGGTCCTGTCGGATTGGCAATTGCACAAATGGCGGATATTGCTGGTGCTCAAGCAGTAATGGTTTTAGGAAAACCAGAGCAACCGCTCCAAATTGCCCAACAAATGATGTTTTGCCATACTATCAATGTCGACCGTCAAGATCCAGTTGAGGAGGTTAAAGCGTGGAGTCGTGGTATAGGGGCAACTGTTGTTTTCGAGGCGGTTGGTGGCCGTGCTAATACGCTTCAGCAAGCGACAGAAATCGCAGCTAAACGAGGGCGAATTTGCATGGTGGGAGGGCATTCGGCCCCGTTGACTCTCCACGAGAGGTATGCTCGAAGCAAAGAGCTGACCATCTCCTGGTCGTTTTGCTATGGTCGGCGTGATGGTCGGAAGGAATTCCAACTTGCAATTGACCTGTTGGCAGCAGGTAAGCTGAATCCAGATCCCCTAATTACGCACCAGTTTCCGTTAGATCAGGTTATAAAAGCCTTTGACGTAGCCGCCGGACGAGAGGAGTACGGCTCGATAAAGGTCCTGGTACTCCCCTGAAAAACGCTGGATTAGATCCTGTCGGGTGCGGGAACATTATCCTGACAGTAAGTAAACAGGGCGGAATAGCGTCTGCCGTTTGAATGGCATCTCTGCTACGTGTTGCAGGTGTGGTTCCCATTTGTGCCATTTATTACCGACAACATTGTAGCTGTTGAAAACTGCTACTCGATCTATTTCCTCATCTCCCCAACGGCTCCGGTGTGGGTAACAGCCTCGCTGAAGATCAAGGCTGAGCCTGCAGAACACTCATAGTCTTCCCAAAGATCACAAGTTCGATCCTCTGTGGATTTGGACGGTGAATAGGCGCCTTTATGATTGCCTGTTAAGAACATCGTACCGCCGCACCCTTTTGTACCGGATTCAGTTCCTACACCACTTGAGTCAGGCTACTGTGTGCACGGTTGTGGTGCAAATAGTGGGTATGCGAGTTGCCAGGACAGAGACCGCATCAAGTGGCATTGCCCCAAGAAAGCCAGCAAGAAAGGGACAAGGTCTTCCCTGTGATTAGCTGGATGTCGATTCCTCGTCTATTAGAAGGCGGTTCGAGCGTGGCTCGCTTGAGTTGTTGATGCGGAGAATTTATTGATCTTCTTGTTGGAAGTATCAGCAAATCACATTCGGATATGTTGAATGGGTTCATCCGATTACCCTTCCAACAGGTTTGCCTCTGTAAAATAGGCTTTCAGTGAGCCGAATTAGACACTAGCCTATGAAATGATTCACTGATAGCTCACTGATTTAGAGAATTCTTACATCGCTTTAGCTATCGAGTAGGTGGCGAACTGCATCCTTCAATTTGGTTTCAAAAAATAATCAACCCTCCTAGCTCAGGGTATTGGAGGGTTGATTTGATATTCTCAGAGGGGTTTGTTAGACACGGCACATTGAATATAGGATTATTGATGGAATAGTCTTAGATGATTTAAGTCAACTACCTAATACCGCAATTACCGTTATAAATAAATCTGTCGTAAACTAAAAAGAAAAACGGTGGACATCCGGCATAAGATATATAACGATCCTATGATTTGAAAAAGTCTAACCGGTCGTCATAGAATATGCTATCATAGGAAATAGTGGATTCTATCGTCTAAGTGAAATGAATCGGAGTGTGTTATGACAGAACAACGGAAGAAAAACATTATCCTGATTCTAGCCGATGACCTTGGTTATGAGTGTCTCAGTTGCTACGGAGGAAAATCCTACGACACTCCTAATCTTAATGCTATGGCTGCGTCCGGCACGCAATTCACTCATGCCTACGCACTGCCATTATGCACACCTACCCGCATCCAGATAATGACCGGAAAGTACAATTTTCGCAATTGGAAAGCTTTTGGCATTCTCGACCCAAGTGAGAAAACATTCGGCCATTACATGCAGTATGCTGGTTATAAAACCTGTATTACCGGGAAATGGCAACTTTGGAGCTATAACCCTCCTGATTTTGAACCGGAATGGCGAGGTCAGGGGGTGCTGCCGGAAAATGCCGGCTTCGATGAGTATTTTCTCTGGCACGCCGGGCACACCGAGGACAAAGGCTCACGGTATGCAGACCCAGTGATTCTCGACAATAACGGTCTCCGCCAAGACACGGAAGGGAAGTATGGGCCGGACCTTTATACTGAGTATCTTCTCGACTTTGCTAAACGCCATCAGGACCAACCATTTTTCATCTACTATCCGATGGCACTCACTCATGGGCCATTTATGCCTACTCCGGATAGCCCTGGGTGGGCTAGGGACCGCCAGAAGAGCGATCTCAAAAACTTCACAGACATGGTCGAATATACCGACAAGCTGATCGGTCGAATTATGGACGGACTCGACAACTTGGGACTCCGTGACGACACACTGGTCATGTTTATTGGTGATAATGGGTCACCTACTGAAGTGGTGTCGATGCTAGGCGACCGGCCATTCCAAGGAGGTAAAGGGAAATCTACCGATGCTGGAACTCGTGTTCCCCTGGTAGCCTCCTGGGGTAACTGTGAGACTGGAACCACCATCTGCGATGACTTGGTGGACTGCAGCGATTTTCTACCTACGATAATGGACGTTGTTGGGACTCCTTTACCATCCGATGCTATCTGCGACGGTCGGTCATTCCTGCCCCAATTGATTGGGGAAAGACCAAATCCAAGAAAATGGATTTATGCCTGGTATAACCCATTACCGGGCTGGGCCAAAGAGGGGTATCACTTGCAGGAGTGGGCTCAAGATCAAACATGGAAACTCTACGATGACGGTCAGCTCTATAATCTCGTGGCCGATGAACTAGAAGAATATCCTATTGAGGAAGATACGGAAGCGTCAAAAGCCGCTCGGCAAAATCTCCAATCGGTGCTGAATCAGATGAAGCAACAGCAGTAAGAATCTGTCGAGATCACTGATCGATCCAACCTTCTAAAATAGATACCCAAAAAGGGTCGGTTGAAATGACCCGGATTACATTCATTGAAGGTAATATCTTCGCCTAGGTCTGAAAATGGTCAGTGCGCTTTTGCAACCTCAGTGCATACACCTCAGGTAAAGAAGCATATGTCGAGTTAATGTAGAAACGATACAACAATCAGGTCACAACTCTCAACACCACCCACAACACGGACTTTAGAATTTTGGGATACATTAGTCCAAACCAAAAGGCTGACGATTAGTCACTAAACCTAAGTGGCGACACCCACAAAGAGCGAGTTGCCTACACTTTCCTGTTTCAGATTCTAGATAAGGCCGGGGAACTAAGTACGTGTAATTCAAGACCACGGTTCCAACCCCCTATTTTTGGCGGTACGAATGACCTCAATTTTTCCTTACCCATCGGTATCATTCTGCTCTACACCAAATACTTTCCTGTAATATATTGTGGTGTTATCTAGAAAGACCCTTCGAGTATACCAGTGCTTAGGTTGATAGCTGTTGAAGTGTTTGTCAGGCATCCCTATATGCCGGCCCCTTGGCTCTTAATAACCATTGGTACGAGTTTAGAGACTGAATGAAGCAATGGGGAGCGGGACAAATCCATCGACATCTGGATATAACCCATCCCATTGAATCCAGAGATTAAACCCGGCCATGGTTAACCCGGCTCCGGTTTGGAAGTCTTGCCAACGATGGTGTATCACCGACTTGAAATGACAGGCTAAAGTCAGCCTCGATCAAACGTTCTCCACCACCATGTGCTGATTCCATTGCCCCAGCTGACACCGCCGTAGATTGATTGGATGCCAATCGACGCCGGCAAACCCTTAATCGGCCAAAACGACCATTTCCTCTTTGAGGCCATCGACGAAATAATTATTCCGCCTGGAAACGCAATCTACTTGTTGTGATTGTAATGGCGCCTCCGGGTTTGAATGAAAATGATTTTACAGATGACCGTTTGGCTTTGGTACTTTCCTTTCTTGGTTCTGGTGAATTCACCCGGGACTAAGATTGGCGATGGGCTTACACGTGTGGTAGGATTTGATGGCTCATTAACCATATTGTCCAGCATCAAAGCTGATGTGATGATAAAGCGAGGATCTTATACTTGTCAAAAATTGCGGTTTTTCCCGGGAGTTTCGACCCCATTACTAATGGGCACATCGACTTAATAGCCAGAGTATCTAGTCTCAGCCTCTTTGACCAACTGACCATCGCCATTGGAATTAACCCAGGTAAACAGGCACGCTTTACGTTGGAAGAACGCATTCAAATGTTAGAATCGGTTATCCAACCCTACCCTATTGTTACGATTGCACAGTACTCTGGACTCACAGCTCAGTATGCCGAGGCCTGTGGTGCTCAAACGATTATTCGGGGATTACGGGAGCTCTCTGACTTCGAACGGGAATTCCAGATGGCACGGATGAATCGGCAGATTGCGCCCAAAGTCGATACACTCTTTATGATGTCAGCGCAAACTCACACGCATATTAGTTCCACGCTGGCAATGGAGGTCGCCTTGATGTCCAATCCCCGGATTAGCCGGGAACAGCTAGTTCAGATGGTCCCACCCATCGTGATTGAGTTTATCGAACGCAAGTTTTTCAAGCTTGACCGACACGGTTAAACATATCCCAAATCTTGCATTTTTCGCAGATCTTTCCGCCAATCAGGTTTAACCAGGACGTGAAGCTCCAAAAAAACTGATTGAGCTAAAAACCGCTCAATATCTGTTCTTGCCAATTGTCCAATACGTTTAATCATCTGTCCCTGCTTTCCTATTAACACCCCCCGTTGAGACGGTCGCTCAACGTAGACCACGGCACGAATATACCATTTCTTCTTATTACGCTCGACGAACTCTTCTACCACCACACTGGTGGAATACGGAACCTCCTGCTTGGTCTGAAGGAAAATCTGCTCCCGAATAGTTTCAGCAATAAAAAAGCGTTGGGGAAGATCACTGATCTGGTCTGGGGGGAAATATTGCGGTCCTGAGGGAAGATAACCTAGAATTAGGTCTTTCAGTCGTTCTATCCCGTCCTGATTCAAGGCGGAAATTGGTACTGATTCAACAAAGGAAAACTTTTGACTGTAATTATCGATAACCGGCAGTAGGTTTAGCTTGGCGATCCGATCGATTTTGTTAATAACCAAGATTGTTTTCTGATTGACCTGATGAATCGCATTTAAGATCTCCTCTTCGATCTGAGGTGAAGTTCGGGTTACATCGATCAGATACAGGATAAGATCTGCATCCTGGATAGCAGCGTAAGCGGCTTTGACCATCCAGTTGTGCAATTGGTACTTTGGCCGTAGAATACCAGGCGTATCCAGAAAAATAATCTGGTAGTCGTCACTGGTGACAATGCCACGAATCTGGTTTCGTGTGGTCTGAGGTTTAGGCGTAACAATGGCTAATTTTTCACCCAGCATCGCATTGAGCAGTGTCGATTTTCCCACATTTGGTTCACCGATGATACTGACGTAGCCAGATTTGAATTGGGGCTCAGTCATGTTGGTTGTTCTCGTTTGTCATGTGATGTGTTTTTGGATTAGTTAAGGCTGGTTCGCATGTACGCATGCAGCGAATGCTTGAACCACAGTTTGTAAATCTGCGTCTGTATGGGTAGCAATTGGGCTTAGTCGCAAGCGAGCCGTATTAGGGGGTACCGTCGGTGGGCGAACCGCCGGAGCAAAAAGGCCTAGATTTAACAACTGATCAGCCAGTTGCTTGGCCTGTTCTGCGGCACCAATGATAACGGGAACGATTTGCGCCTTTCCCGCCGGGATTTGCAACCCGAGTTGCCTTAGTTGATGGCGTAAATATTCGGCATGGTTGAGCAATCGTTGTCGGCGTTCCGGTGATATTGCGATCAGGTCGATGGCAGCGATGGCCGTCGCAATTACCGGTGGCGGCAAGCCTGTGGTAAAGATGAAAGATCGAGCTTGATTGATTAACAGATCAATTAGCACCTGTGGCCCAGCAACGTAGCCACCTAACCCACCGACCGCTTTGCTTAATGTCCCAACGTGAATAAGGCGTGAATCCGTTAAGCTAAAATGTGATGTTATCCCACCACCATTCGTTCCTAAAACACCGAATCCGTGTGCATCATCAATGATTACGTACGCATCGAAGCGGTTGGCTAAGTCCAAAATCTCTGGTAACGGTGCCAGATTACCGTCCATACTAAATACCCCATCGGTAATAATCCACCGATTGGCCGCAGCTGAGGCATTGGACAAAAGATCTTGCAGATGGTCTGGGTCGCAGTGATTGTAGATCAGCCGCTGGGCTTTACTCAATCGACAGCCATCGATGATACTGGCGTGGTTAAGTGCATCGCTCAAGATCAGGTCATCGGCTTGACAGAGAGTCGAGATCAGTCCCAAATTGGCTTGATAACCGGAACTAAAAACCAGTGCTGCTTCGGTTTCTTTTAAAGCCGAAATCCGATACTCCAGTTTTTGGTAGAGGTCCAGATTTCCGCTCAATAGCCTCGATCCGCTAGCTCCAGTGCCGTATTTGTCGAGCGCATCCTGTGCGGCTTTAACAACGGTTGGTTCCGTACTCAACCCCAGGTAGTTATTGGAGGCCAGTAGGATAATCTCCCGTCCAGCCATCAGAATCCTTCCCGTTGGTGAGGACTCGATTACCGGCAACTTTCTCAACAGATGGTCTTGATCTAAACGCTCTAGTTCGTGTTGCCAAATCTGGAATATTCGATCGGTCTTCATATCGCCTCCGGCCGGAACTGTATCGGCGATCTTGCTAATGCACTCTTCATCACTCAATTTTATCAACCGCAAATAGTAAATGACAATTTTTCTTCAACCTGTTGTCGATTTACCAATTCGACTAGTCTCGTGTTTTGATTGCTTTAGTTTGAAAAAGAGTCATGATGACGCCAGCCCAGTAAATCCATTGCTCACAACAGCGATTTAATACCGGTTTAATCGAGGTTTTCCGTTGCATTTCTTCAGAAATCGTGTAAAATGGCCTGGTTTTTGGGCGTATCGGGCCGATTCAGTCAAAGATGACGGAGGTTTATCTTGTTACGAGTAGATCCGCTTTAGCTCAATTAACTCAATTAGAAGTTGGTCGCTAAGTACAGCGAAGACATATTTTTCAATTCGAAACTGAGAAAAGATTAAGGGAGATGTAGAATGTTAAGCAAGATCGGAGAAATTCAGGTTCTCGTTTTGGTAGCGATCATTTCGCTGATACCAGCCCAGTCGTTTGCAGAAATCAAAGCCGACTCCATTGTCCTGGCCCTCCCGTTTGAGGGTAATGCTAAGGATCTTAGTGATAATGGTACTGATGGAGAGGTCGAGGGCGGAGCCAAATTCGTGGACGGGAAAATTGGTAAAGCCGTCGAATTAGACGGCAAAGACGATGTGGTGAAAATCAATAAAAAAATCGGTGCCCTTGAGGAGGTCAGCTTTGTTCATTGGGTTAACTCTACGGGGCGAGATGCTCAGTGGCGTGTTTTTTTCAACAATAATGGTTGGAAAGCAGGTGACATTCATTATCAACTTCACCCCAATAAGCAAATCGAATTTTCAATTCACGGCAATCCAGGTGGGAATGATACGTTCGCCAAATTCATGATTACCGGCAAGGAGATGAATAAGTGGGTTCATGTGGCGACCGTTTATAGTGCCAAAGAGAAAAAGATTTGGTTCTATGTCAATGGCAAGCTCGATGTTGAAAACAAATGGGGTGGAAATCCTGGGGTATTGGATAAAGCTGGTATCGGTGGCTGGGATGGTCAGCGACAGTGGCAAGGACTGCTCGATGAATTCATCATTTTCAACACCGTTTTAGAAGAAAAAGATATCCAGACCTTGATGGATGAAGGCATCGAAAAAACGTTGAGTATTCAACCTGGCAACAAAGTTGCTACAACCTGGGCCAGCATTCGAAACGTAAATTAGGAGGAAGTTAGAAGTGATGGATAAGGGTAAGGAGTTGCTAAAAGTAGTTCCTTACCCTTCACTTTGACTTTTTGCAACCCGTGTTATTTGTACCACAACGATCATTTCCCGGTCAATAGTCTATATATTAAGATTGATGTGAGATATCATCTTAGGGGAAAGCTAAGTCAGCATTTCCCTGTCTTTAATTTGGAATTATTTAGAGGTAAACCGATGACTAATTTGGTTAAGCGAAATCGACGCACTCTCATTTTTTTGATACAATTTTTTCTATGTTTGTCAGTCGGAATAACTGGGATCTGGAAACCTTACGATGATTTCACAGAAGGATTGGATGCCGTTAAGGAAAATCCTGGTCAAGCTAAGTTTGGCAAAAAGTGGATTCAGTATACGCCGGAAGCACGACTAAAGATGGATGTAGTAGACGGTGCGCTAGTCTTTCAGGTGGCGAAACCTGGTGGTCGCGATCCCGGTTTCAAATTAGGGTTCGGCTGGGATAAAAAGGACATCGCTGGGATCCAATTTACCGTCAAGGCCGCCGAACTCTCCAAGGCTGGCGGTTGGTTCGGCGTTCTCTGTACCGACGAAGAACCGAACTGGAAAGCGACTAACTGGATTTTTGGCGTTTCACCCAGTCATCAACACGATTGGGGCCCCAAAACCTATTTTGGTTCCGGCTCCTTTGGCAAATTTGGTGGTTGGAAACCCTTTGCCTATAGCGATATTCCGGAGAACCAGAATGTCGCCCGAACCTACCGGCTGCAGTGGAATAAAGCCAATCACCAGATGGCAATCACTATCGACCCGGACCAAAAGACGGAGTGGAAAAAAGAAGACGTTCACTCCAACGCCGATCTGGGGACCTTTCCCTGGTGGACCATCTATTTAACGGCGGATCAAGTGGTTAAAGTCATAATTGATGATGTTTATGTTCTCTCTAAAAGCTTGCCTTATGCGGTTCAACCCCAGCAAAAAGCAGCTGTAACCTGGGCTAACCTGAAAGCCGGTTTTTAGGGTTTAAAAAATAGACTATCCCACCGCAATTAGCAAGGGATTAGAACAACACCAGTTGGTGGTCAGCGTGTAATTCCACCTAACTTCTGGCCCGTATTTTCACCCGGCACCCTCTCATGCTCTTCATCATTCTGCTTTCCAACCCAACTGGTCAAACAACCTACCGCCCAAAAATCATCTCCCTATAGCTGCTTTTTGAGCGGTAGCCAAATCTTGAATATCTCTGGTGTGGTGATTCTTTTGCCATTGTCGTCGCATGGCTGAAGATCGTATAGCAGGAGAACCGGTGGTAGGCACAACTGACTTGCTACGATGAAAGACTGGACTGACCATCTATTTTATGGATCCAGATGCCGGTCATCAAGGTGGTAGCAATGAAAATACTAACGGATTTTAAGACGGCGTTAGCCAAAAAACGGATTTATCACAGGTCTCTAAGATGATCTTACTCTTACCGATAAAATTGCGGTAGACTTAGTTGGTGGGTACACACTGGTATAGATCAAATACTAGCGCCACATGAATTACAGAAGAGGTTGTTCTACTAACAAGATCAGCAAATCAAAAGACGAAGCATTCCGCAAACTTCGTCACGTTATAGTGAGAGGAGAGTCGTATGGGAATATTACGCGGTATTATCTGTGATGGGACATCAGGGGCTTCAGTTGAAGCTAAAGTACACGTTTTATCCAGTAATGGTCAGTTCATACATCCGTCGGACAGCCTATTAAAAATTGGTTCTGGGGATCCGTTTTTTTATAGTTCCGGGGAATTTACCGTCAACGTTCCACGCGGTGCTACGGATATCATCGTTGAACGAGGGACAGAGTATCAACCGCTTCGACATGTGGTGTCAATGCCACAGAAGGGCGCAGTGGAAGTTGAACTCAACCTCAAACGGTGGATAGATTTGCCATCCCAAAACTGGTATCCGGGCAACACGCATCTTCACTACAGCGAGAAAGAGGCCAATCCCGATGGGCGATTGCGTCTCGACCCACATGTACACGATTTAAACGTCACTGTAATCAGCATCCTTCAACGACGCCAACTCCCTTACGCCAGCAACAAGTATCCGATCGGATTCATGACCGATTATTCGACCGCACATCACCTGGTCGATTGTGGCGAAGAAAACCGCCATAACTATCGGCGTGGAAGCATGGCCTATGGTCATGTGATGTTTCTTCGTCTCAGGAACCAAGTCGATCCAGTTAGTCGTGGAGATCTAGTCAGCGACTTCGACCCGGATTACCCTCCACTATGTTATGCCTGTGATGATGCCAAACGCCAGGGCAGTATCGTTTTGTGGTGCCATAACGGTATCGGCATGGAAGCGCCTGTGGCTGCCGCTTTGGGAAAACTAGACGCGTTTAATCTATTTGATCCCTACTGGGCTGATCCGGAGTACGATATCTGGTATCGATTGCTCAACTGCGGCGTGTCGCTTCCGGCTTCGACAGGAACAGATTGGTTCATCTGTTCAAACAACCGGGTATATGTTCAAACCGATCAGGAATTCACCTACGATAATTGGTTAGAAGGACTCCAGAAAGGATGTACCTTTATTACCAATGGTCCGGCACTCTTCTTAAAAGTTGACGGAATGGTGCCTGGAGCACGTTTGTCTTCCAGCAATGGAAAATCACGCCAATTGCCGGTAGAAGTTTCCTGGTCTTCTCACTATCCGCTCAATCGCATTGAAATCGTGCATAATGGTTGTGTGGCAGAAAGCCACACGCTGACCGGCGGCAACCAGCAGAAACACGGAACACATACACTCGATCTGAAGACTAATTCCGATGGTTGGATCGCTGCTCGTGCCTATGGCGACGCCCGTGACAGCTATGCCCAGGCAGTCTACGCACATACCAGTCCAGTCTACATTGGTAGCGGTATACCTGCTAAAATCGTCAATGACTCAGCTAAATTTTTCGTCCGCTCAATCGACGATTCGATTGATTGGGTCAATCGGATTGGTCGATTTACACAAGATCAACAGCGGGAAGAGGTGTTACATCTCTTTAACAAAGGTCGAAAAGTCTATGCCGATCTGGCAAAGTTGGGCTAAACCGGACCATCTTCTTGCAAATGTGAGGCTCAATGATCAATTGCGTGGTTTAGAGATAAAAGTAAGCTTCTGGAGAGCCCAAAAAAGAGGGTAGATACAAGCCTTTGCCTTAACTTAATAACAACTTAATAACACTGCCTGTTACCTGAATTGATAGACATGGAGGTTCTACGTCCGGGAAGGAGTGCGTCGTCTTGGCCTGGAAGTGAACCCCTCCCTGTTGAAGAACGGTGCTGAAGCGTCTGCTTTGAGTCAACCGATCCACTTCTTGGACAGATGGGTGTAGATGCCCGGACTGACTCTGCGGAGAAAAGGGGAGAAGGTATTACCGGTCTTGGACATCATTTGACGGTGACAACTGAGTAACGCTTGGAAGAGCGTTGAAGCAGAAAACAAGGAAGAAAATAAGGATTCAAAAGGAGATTTCAGAATGACGATGAGCAAGCCTGAAGATGGTGTACATGCAATGGTGCCGTGCGAAAAAATGTGTGAATCAGCGCAGAAGTTGCGCAATGTTTATGCTATCACACCCGACTAGTCACTATTCAAACGCGAATTTGGATTTTACTGCATGGAGCGATGGAAAGGACAGGGGATGCCACAGGATGTTCCTCCACACCAACTTTTCGACTATGACCCTTCCGGAAACTATGGATTTGGACAACTTGGTTGGCGTGAGTCTGCATTTTTACCTGTGTTCGAGACTAAAATAATTGAGGATCGAGGTGAATACGAATTGGTCTAGGACCATGCCGGACGTCATGTCTTTTTTTTAGGGGCGCCGTAGCGGTTTCATGCCAGAATATATTGACCATCCGGTAAAGGATATGAAGACTTGGGAGGAGAATGTAAAATGGAGATTAGCCCCTGCGACACCAGAGCGATACGCTAATCTGAAAGAGCGTATGGAATCTGCCAAGTCCCAAGCTGCCCATGGTATTATGATTCAGCAGAACCTGATCGGTGGTTGTATGTATCTGCGCAGCCCCTGATTGGCCCAGAAGCATTGCCCTTATGCCTTCTACGATATGCCTCATGTAAACCACGACTGTATGGAGGCGTGGTTTAGACTAGCTGATACCGTTATCGCTCAACACCAAGAACACCTAACTCTCGACGAGGTTTTTCTGGCTGAGGACATTTGCTATAATCACGGTATTCTCCTCTCGCCTGATATGATGAAGGAATTTATGACACCCTATTACCAGCAGCAGCTTATCAACAATATTAAGTTCCGTCAGATTGATAAATCCCGCCACATCTATGTCCAGATAGGCACCGACGGTTTCGCTAACCCAGCCATACCAATCTATAAAGAGGGGATTGGTATGGACGCGCTGAGTCCATTTGAGGTGGCCGCTGGCTGCGATGTAGTCGAGATAGGAAAACAGTATCCTGATTTGGTAATGTTTGGTGGCATAGATAAACGGCTCCTCGCCAAAAGCAAGAGAGATATAGATGAGCACCTCGAATATATACTCCCAGCCATGCGTGTGCGCGGCGGCTATATCCCTACCTGTGACCACGGCGTGCCAGAGGAAGTCACTTACGAAAACTACCTGTACTATCGAAAACGCTGCATAGAACGGGGAGGATAACTGGACTGAACATTAGAAAAGGAAAGCCTTTACCTTGGAAATCTCCGAGGGTTGACACTACAATGAGACTTTAAACTCAGGTGTTTTTTTGAGTTGTAAATCAATAGCTGAAAGGTGAACATCGCAACCGAATTCGCTAGAACTCATGATCCAGTGAAATCTACCAAACTCAAGATAGTTGCCGATCCAAAAAGGCAGGGGGGTACGAATATGGATGCAACACCTCTTATCACAGGTCTTAGCAAATCGGCATCTCAAATAGCGTTGGGAACAGCGTTTTACAGTATTGACAGCAAAAAAAAATGGTTTGAGTTGCTGGATGAATACGTAAATTTCGGCGGCGCCATCCTCGATACCGCGAGGTGCTATGGGATCAGCGAAAATGTACTCGGGCTTTGGATGGAGACCCGCTCAACACGCCACCAAATTATCATTCAGACCAAGTGTGGACTAACGGGAGCAGATGGCTATTTACCAGCGCAGAATTTCCCGGAGGTTGTCCGCGAAGAGATCACAACCAGTCTGCAAGCTCTGAGAACGGATTATACCGACGTGTTACTGCCTCCTCGCGATAATCAAGAGATGCCGGTAGCGGGTATTTTGGCCCCCCTGAACAATGAACTCGCCAATGGACGTATACACGCCTTCGGTGCATCTAATTGGGAATATCGCCGGCTTACGGAGGCAAATGGGAGGGTTTTATACCGGTCAATACACTCCCTAGATGAGTGATGACTTCGCACTTGATTCTTCGGAGTTAGACGGCTTTACCAGCAAGATGCTCAAGGTTTATGGCACGGACGAAAACTTTGAACGACTTACCCGTGCAAAGCAACTTGGCGAGGAAAAGGGAGGTTATACCGCCGTTGAAATTGCGTTGGCCTGGCTTCTGCATAAACCGTTCCCTCTCGTACCGGTTGTTGGGCCTCGAACCCAAGAGGAACTGGCATCCTGTGTCCAAGCGACTTCGCTTTCATTGACAGAACAGGAGATTAAATAGTTGAACCTTGAAGCGTAGTTCCAAGGAGGAAGAACACGACCGAAGGTGAGCAAATTCTCAATGTGAAGTGGCGGTGGTCTCTGCCCCCGTACTCTTGCGGCGCAAGTATCCTCAATGTGCATTGATGGGCGGCCTGGATAAATGGGCTATCGCTAGAGGACGGGGTGGAGTAGGTTCAGAGCTACGGCGAATGTCAGCCTCGGCTAAAAGAAGGTGCCTAACATTCCCCCGGCTCAACCACTTTGCTCCTCCAGATACATCATACCAAACGCACCTGTACTATGTTGAACAGCACCGGGAGTTATTGAGCAACCCATTTGCAAGAATTTGAATTATAGTTAAGAATGAAGTTATGTATTAGTTGGTTTGTTGAAGATTGGAGTAGCTTATGGATCTATATTTAATTCGTCATGGTCAGTCGACCAGCAATAGGGGAGATGAGCACATTGATTTCCCACCGCTAACGGATCTCGGTCATACGCAGGCATACTTAGCAGGAACGGCTCTCAAAGACGCAAATCCGGTCAAACTTTACTGTAGCCCTATGCTGCGTGCGGTCCAGACAGCACAGAGGATCGGAAGCGTAATTAATCTGGATCCACAGATTATAGTTGAACTTCACGAGGGTGGTGGGACGTACGTTCTACCGCTGGGAAGAAGAATGGACGGTCTAACAAGATCGGAAATTTTGGAATTCTGCCCCAACGCCATTTTACCGGAGACGGTTACAGAAGAGGGATGGCGGTTTCATCAAGCCCATACAAAAGAAGAGGGTGTACGCTTAATTCGAAGGAATATGGAGAGAACGATTAATTTTCTACTGGAAAGTCACTATGACCAGGAGGATAAAGTCGCAGTTATTACCCACGGCAGATCAGGATCAATTCTAATCAGCACAGTTCTTGGAATGCCGCCAGACCGTGATTATGCACGCTTCGGTCAGAACAATTGTGGCATCAGTTTAATCAGAATCTCATCGGAGATGACTCGACTGATTTTTCTCAATCGGATCGACCATATGTCAACTGAAGACATCACTTAAAATACTCTGCTTGGTAGTGTTCCGAGAGTAATGATATTGAGGTGAAATTAGGGGGTGAGGCTGCAGCCAGCGGTACCGACTTCTACCAATTACAAGCCGATAATAAGATGAAACACAGAAAGATAATTGTTGTGAAACAGGATTGTTACAGGATTTAAAGCATGGTGTAAACTGTACTCCGATTCAGTTTTGATAGTGTTGCTATTGTTACCTCTAATTTCTGTGGAGCAAGAGAAGATTACCTAAGAGAAGGACGGCAAGGAGATGGTTTTGATACCAGACAGCAGTTTCAGCATACAGGTTCTTTCGGTCATTGGAATAGAATCTATCAAGAAGTATAGATCTTTCACTATCGTTCAGGATGACAAAACACTTCCTCTGATATTCTGAATACCAGCGAAGAATCTAGTTGGTATAACCCTTACCTGTCCTTTTGACTTTTCCCTCTTTTTTTATTTTCTCGAGTCTCTGGGAGTTAGCGCGAAAGGCCATATGTGTGGGTAGGGGAATTTAGGGCAAACGACGATAGCCTTCGATATCAAGATCGAGACGTTGGAAAATGTGGACAACATTGCGGATACCATCGCCGCGGCGAAAGATGGTTTTAATCTGGTATTCAAGCTTTCGACCAAACCGCGGTTCAGGCGAGCCACAAAGTAATTGGCCAGATGGTCGAACCGGTTGGATAAGGCCTTAAGGAAAGCATCGAAGCACTTCCCGCAGTGGCTGGTTGCCAAGCCGAAGATAGCGACATAACGGGTAGTCACCCAAGATGTGCTGTCGGTTGGCTTGAGTGTGGGCAGTCTCAGTGGCTTACACCCTGAAACCTAGTTGGCTATTAATTAGTAAGAAAATTACAAGAAGCCGTTGGAGGCGTATGATGCGGAAACCTGGTTTGATGTTACTGGTGTTGTTAGTGTTGATTGTTTGGGGGGGATGTAGTCAAGATAATTCGGTTCTAAATGATTTGACTGCTCAGATAGATGCATTGCAAAACGAAGTTCAGCTTTTGAAAGAAAATCTGGACAGTTTAGGCCAGTTGAATTTGAAGATTAACACTCTCAACCGCCAAATAGGTGTTTTACAAGATAGAATAGATGGCCTGGACGATCTGAAAGCGCAGGTTGACTTTCTCGATAGCCAAGTTAAAGTACAGGCAGATCAGGATAGTCTGAATGACCTGAGGGCTGAAATTGACCTTCTCAATAATCAGCTTAAGGTTTTGGTTTTACAGGCCAGTCCGAATAAAACTACCTTAGGAAGAGACGGAGCCGAGATGGCTCTGATCCCGGCCGGTTCCTTTCAGATGGGGGATTCGAAAAATGAGCCAGAAAGCTGGATGAAGCGCTCAAGGCCAATACATACAGTGGAACTGGATGCCTTCTATATGGATGTGAATGAAGTGACGGTGGGGCAGTTCAAGCAGTTTGTCAATCAGAGTGGCTATAAATATGGTGGCGATTGGAATGATGTAGCTAAGTATTCGCCGGGTGACGACTATCCAATGGTGCATGTGAATTGGGATGATGCTACCGCCTATGCTAAGTGGGCGGGCAAGAGACTGCCAACGGAAGCGGAATGGGAATATGCGGCCCGCGGGAGATTGATAGGAAAACGCTATCCCTTGGGAGATGAGATGACGGACGATGATGCTAACTGGAGTAACACGGCAATTGGGAAGGACAAGTGGGAGTACTGTTCACCAGTAGGCAGTTTCGAAGCTAATGGCTATGGGCTATATGACATGGCGGGGAATGTATATGAGTGGTGTGCTGATTGGTATGATGAGGGCTACTATAGTATATCCCCGGCTAAGAACCCGCTAGGGCCGGACTCAGGCTTATACCGGGTGTTGCGGGGTGGTTTTTGGGACAACTATACTAACACCCTGTGGATAGCTTACCGAGGCGGGACCTCTCCATTTAATAGAATCAACGACCTCGGGTTTCGATGTGTGTCGACGGCTCCAAGATAGGGGTAACACTAAACCGTACGAAGGATCCTTTTAGCATTGGTTATTCGGCCACAAAGACGGCTCGCAGGCGCTCAGCACGGTTAAGGATTTGTTACTAGGACTGCCTTTAGCCGTTGCAACAGCGAGTACCCTGCATCTCGGCTAATTCGGATTCGTGTTATAATTATTTGTTAATTTCCTGTGATTAATGCAACGTACTTATAATTCGTTTAACCCCTTATATTTATAAGGGATTTAGCGGGTTTATCTTTAACTTGAATTCATATATTGTTTGAAAATTCTTACAACAGCTAAATGGACAGGATTGAAAAAGTGAAAAAAATATGTATTTGTGCTAATTGCAATTGGGAGATTGATGTGGTCGACCTTATCATGGGCCATAACAATTAAGGACGGAAAAACTGAAGTTAATATCTCCACTGATCAGTACAAATTAACTTGGCAGAAAGCTGAGACGATGGGCTATAGCACGGCTATCCCTGTAGGCTCTAAGAAAAGCCTGATCCAAAATCTTGAAGATCCTTTTTTTCATGGTGGCGATTATGCTGGTTGGGAATATTGGGGAGCAACGGGCAAGGTCAAAATTGCGGAGCAAGATGTAGGCAAGTCTGTCATTGAGTATCAATCCAAAGATACAAAGATCATGGCTTACTCATGTACCGCTACTTATTGGGATGGTGTGCCTTATTTCATGCATGAAGTTAGAGGGACGAACTTACACAAGGAAGCACAAGCATTTCCAGTTTCTGGATACGACCCCATATTCAACCCTGAATATGACTTTAAGAAGGAAGAATTCAAACTTTGGAAGGAGCCAATTCCATACGTGGCAATTTGGCGATCCAATGGGTACTTTATCGGACTTTACAGTAAAAACCCTAAGGCTAAGGCTCGAAAAGGAGACTGGCAAGGCAAAGGTAGCGTAGTCCAGTTAAACCATGATTGGCAATTAGATATGATTGAAAGAAAAAACAATCGGAACCTGTCACATATTGCGTTGCGTTAGCAAAAGGTGATGTGGATGAGGCACATCAGATGGCAACTGCTATCAAAACCGTGTTTGAGGGTAATGAGCTAAAAACGGTTAGCTGTAATGGAAAAATTCCAATACTTTGAAGCATTATTAAAATAACTAACCTCAGTTCCGCCTTTTTGATCTCTCACCAAGCAGTGAGAGCATTATGAGGTATTCTAATGCAAGGTTTCTTCTCCTTCCAAGTGTCAGAAATCAGTCCCGCTATTCAGTTGACCCTAAAATTGCCTGGACTCCGCTGTCTGGAGTGTTCAAGATGGTAGATGTTTTTCAGCTAATCATTTATGGTTTCAATGATCAATCTCTTACCTAGAAGAAGTTTATCTTCAACTGGAATTAACCTGTTTCCCATCTTCGATCTAAGGTTAGTTATCAGTTCTAATCCATCTTCAAATAGCTGTTCCAAAAGTTGTTTGCCTGGATATCCCTTCTCGGCTAAAAGCTTGCCTGTCAGGCCTTGACATCAGTCTTTAGCAATCCCACTAAGAAAGCAAGACAATAAGTGCCGGAGTTATACTGGCCAGGAGGTTACAAAATATCGGTCATGCTGTGGATCTCGATGGGCAAAATTTCCATCCGGATAAAGGGTGACGGTCCTGTCAGTTGTCCGATAGAGATCACAAATTCTCCTTTGATCAAAATGCAAGTCAGAATCTGTACAGACAACCCTGAGGCCAGGATTCCATCAGCATATGGTATAATGAAATTGAGGAATCGGGTGGCGCCATCCACGACAATCAGCCGATAAGTAAAGGCTAGAATCCAAATTGGAGTGTGCAAATAGAGAAACACAGGCCGAAGATTGCGTTACCACCAGGCGTGTCAAGGACGGGAGCGTCAAACCAGTTGTGTTACCGCCTATCTGTAGTGTTCTCGGTTATACCCAGATGCTAAACTGACCCGGTCGTGTATTGGTCGGCCGGTTAACTCTTCCCTGTGCGATAATTGCCTTGTGAATGTTATCACGGTTTGCAGATAAATTGCTTAATCTTACCCAACCTTAATAGATTGTTAGAAGTTCTGACTATATTTCATTTCGGTTTACGAATGTGATATGAGCGATAAATCCCCCAACATCATCTACATTCTGGGTGACGATCACCGTGCGGAGCAACTGGGCTGCATGGGCCATCCCATACTCCAGACTCCAAATCTTGATGCCCTAGCCAGTGATGGGGTTCAATTCACCAACGCTTTTTGCACAAGTCCAGCCTGCACACCTAGTCGGACCTGTCATTACACGGGACAATGGGAAAGAAGACACGGAATCAACTTTAACAGCGAGTCCAGTCTGCACCCTGACGTATGGGAAAAGAGCTTTCCCATGCAGCTCAAACAGGCCGGGTACTTCCTGGGTTGGGTTGGCAAGAACCACGTTCCCGCTGGCGGCGGACGATATGGCTATGACAGCGGATATTTCGAAGATGTCTTCGACTACTGGTATGGTAATCACGGACACAGCGGCTTTTATCCGAAGGAGCAGGCTGGGGTTGGCCGCGAGATCTACAGAAATGCTAAAGCCGAGACACAGGTAGAGGTCTTTGAGGAGGGAGTGCTCAACTTCCTGGATCCAACGAAGGAGTTTATTGAGAGTTGCTCCCATTCTCTGCCTAGACGGCCGCAGAAGCAGCCGTTTTGTCTTTGCGTAACGTTCAACCTCCCTCACGCCTATGGCACTGGAAACATGCAACTTCGACCGAGCGATGACGAGCTATACGTCACTTGTTATCGCGATCGATTTGGTGAGGTTCCTCTGCCCCCAACCTACGTTCCTTTTGGCCACATTGTTGAGCCGCGCCTGCCGCTTGAGGTCTACAACGGAATCTACCTGTCGTCCTACGACTATGTTCGCCAACCTCGCAGCCTGCGTGAACGCCGCATCCGTGAATATCAGACCATTACCGGCATAGACCGCATGCTTGGAAATTTGCGCAATACTCTCGACCGACTGGATCTAGCAGAAAATACAATTATTGTGTTCTCGACTGATCACGGGATCCACCACGGCGAACACGGCCTCGGAGGGAAGTGTTTCTTATACGAGGAAGATATCCGTATACCGTTGATCATATACGACCCTCGTCGACGTGATAAAGCAATAGCCCGCACACGGAATGAACTTGTAGCCGTTCCTGACCTCGCCCCTACAGTGATAGATCTCTGCGGTTTGGATATTCCCGACAGCATGCAAGGGGTAAGCATTTGTCCCCTGCTCGAAGGCGAGGTGGCCGAATGGCGCACAGAACTGTTTACTGAGCAGCTGATGGACATTCAGAACTATCCACGTAGCGAAAGCGTGCGCACAACAGAATGGAAGTACATACGTTACTTCGCCAGAATGGAGGACCCCCGACAGGCAAGCAGGACATTCAAGGGAACACTTGATGACTATACCGAATGCCTAACTTCGACCTTTAAAGGCGAAAGACCGGTCTACGAGGAGCTCTTCTATCTGAGAGATGATCCTGGCGAAACCACGAATCTGGTAAGCAACAGCATCCACACCGACATACTAGAATCTTTACGAGTTCGCGTGACCAAATTGGCCAGAGAGGCCAAAGGGGATGATTCGCCACCAATGACAATCCCCTTTGAACAAGGCGCTTGACACGACGCCTGGCCCAGCCCCTCAACTAATTCGGTCGAATTCCTAGTTAGTGAGCTACTGCACCATTCCCAAACATTACTTGCCATATCGTGCAGACCGTAGACATTAGCTGAATAACTTCTCTCCATAGACATGCAGAAACTCACCTGCTGCGATGATCCATACTATCTCTTTCCTTCCCCCACATCACCCGACAATTGCTCCAAAGGTACGATAAAACCGAATCTCCTCCCTCCATCATCCGATACCTTGACACTAACCGTCATCAGATCTCCATCTCCATCTCCATCTCCATCTTCCACCTGATAGCTGATCAACACACGCTCATAATCCAATTGCCTGGCTATTGGGTTGGTGACTACCGGCGTCTGATTCTCCTTCTGCGCCCACAAACTGAATTTCAAGCGGCAACTGACTAGTAAATCGATTGCCTTTTCCACCAAGATACTACTGATGTAACAGCCCTTTTTTCGGTAGCTGTGGTAATCAACGACTGAATCCAGATTGTTTTTCAAGTCTAGATAGAACGATTGCAGACTGCTGTTAGCCCAAGCTAATACAGGATTGTAAGGCGGCACCAGCTTTTCCCCGCCATAACCAATCACCGATTTGTCTCGTCGAGTCACGCCATCTTTGGGCCACAATCCATGTCGTTTCAACCAGTCAACTGTTTGCCAGGGCTGTTTTTTCAGCTGCCACCAATCTAGAATTAGCCTGGCGCTTGGATACTGTCTTTGGGCCAGTTGGCTAATCCATCTGGCCCCATCAGCTAAAATGATTAACTGGCTTTGGTCGGCGACACCCATTTTGTGGGCACAGGAAAATAGTTTCCGACTCCATTCTGAAACCGATAGGCAGCGGCCAACATACCGCTTATTTAGCAATACATTTCGCCTTTGGCTGACTGTCATTCGCTGGTTGGTGAAGATGATTGCCGCTTTGGCTTCCAAAAACCTGTTAACTGGCTGTGCGTTAATAAATGTGCCATCAATACCGATATAGGTTGGCTGGACAGATGAATGGTGGGCGGGTGCGATCCCTGCTGACTGGGATTGATCAGCCACAGATTCAACCAATGATTCTGCCGTCTCGGCTAAAGCTTCCCATTCCGCTTTGTCATACTCAGCCTGATCCTGTGCGCTGGCAATTTCGGCTTCATTGGCACACTCCTGCGCAGAGAATGGCTATTTTTCGCCACTCCAAAGTGATATTATTACCATTCAGCTCCAGTTTGGGCCCGGAAAGGCTAAATGTGTGCTGACACGGTTGGCACTTCTGACGTGGCAGGCGGAAATGAACTCGGCCGAAGACCGTTTTCAAGACTCGAAGCCGGTTGCCCCAAGCGATAGTCTCTGTTTTTTTCAGTCGGGACAGGTTGATTGGGTTGAATCCGACTGGCTTTCAGATTGACGAAGTTGAGCCAGCATGTTGGCCAAGAGTTGGCGCTTGATCTGTTGTCCCAGGTGGTCAACATACCGTTCCAACTGGTTGATGGAAGTAATCTCATCGGCAACTTTCAGGCTAAGTTGTATGGTTTTCATGGCTTAGTCTCCTGTAAATCGGCTACGCCATGAAAAGGATGACAATTATGTCGGCATTTGATCAATCTATCTCTTAGCTGTTAGCTCTGTGATCAAATGGATCTAAGTCACCCACACGATTTCGCACGCTTATATAATGGCCGTAAGCGTCTGAAATCGTGTGTATGCTTTTTTATGCTTAAAAGGTTGGTCTCATCGGCATTGCCTGCCTGTGAGTTTCATTTCAACTCATTAGATTTGGTCCCTCAGCGACTGAAATATACGCCTAATGAGGGAATTGGTGGCCCGAATCTCGAGACCGACTCAATTGGCCAAGTGGTTAGATGGTTTTCAACCTTCTCTGAATCAGACTATTTTCTAGATAGGACGTCTGGTATGAAAAAGATACCAACTGACCGTCGAGGTTCCAAATGACCTGGAATTCATCGACCACTTGGAACAGTATGTGAATCAACTGGGCCAAAAAATAAAGCCGGAGATTCTCTCCTGGCTGCTGTCACAGATAATTGATCGTCATAAACAGTCGGAGTTGGATTCCTCGACCTGTCCAGATTGTCAAAAAAAACGAAGCTTCTCGGTCGGAAGCCGTCCCAGGAAGCTGAAGACCATTTTCGGTCAGGTTGATTTCACTCTACCTCGACGGAAGTGTCAGCATTGCCGACACACCTTCAGCATAATCCCTCAACCATTGACGTTGTTGAAGCTTAGCCCAAACGTAACATTACACTAGAACTGAGAAAAGTGGTCATTCTCTGTGGCACCTCCTGGCCATTTCGTCAAGTAGCTGAGGTCCTGCCAAACCCAGTATCAGTTGAGCTCAGCCCGGGCCATATTCAATGGCTATGTTCCAAACCAACGGTAGCCGCCAAGACTCAATTGAAGGAGAAACATGATCCGGCCTATTGGTCAGCCTTGATTGAGAGCATGGAAACTCTGGTTGAGGAACCGAAAAGGGAAACTTCAGCCAAAAACAGCCACTCAGAGAACCAAGCTTGGTCGGCTAAGCCAATTTACATGGGTATTGGTGGCACTTTCATCAATGCTCAGCTAGGGAAGCCATTTTTGCAGGCCAAAGCCAGCATTGTATTTACTGAGCCGAGGATTAGAGTCAGTAAAGGGAGGAACCTTCGGCTGAACAAACAGTATGTTGGCCGTTGCCAATCAGTATTAGAATTTGGTCAACGGCTGTTTTGTTGCGCCACAGGGATGGAGGTTAAGAAGGATACCGAACTCATCGTCTTGGCCTATGGGGCCAGATGGATTAGCCAACTGGCCAAAAACCAGCACCTCCAAGCCAGGCTGAGATTGGAGGTGCTGGCATCTAAAAAAACGGGTAGGGGAAACGATCGATTGGCTAAAGCGTCATGGGGTTGATCGGAAAGATGCTATCAATTTGGCTGTGGCAGGGGAAACCGTGGCTGCGCTGCAATCTGGTCGAAGTCTAGGCCAACAATTGGGGCTATCCCGCCCGCTTAATAAAGCCCAGACCAAATTGGGGCAAACCAGTTTGCAGTCGTTCTATCTGTACTTGAGAAACAACCTGGACTCAATAGTTGATTACCAGACATCGCGCCGAAAGGGGTATTTTATCAGTTCAGTCTGGATTGAAAAGACGATTAATTTATTGATCTGCCGCCGTCTGAAATTGAGGGTCCAAAATTGGAGTCGTCAAGGAGAAGAAAACATGGTTACTTTCCGACAACTGATTCTCAACCACCACTGGCAGAGCTACTGGCAGCAGCAAAAGGCGTCTTGAAAATTCTTCCACGGGTTCATACACACGATTTCAGACGCTTACTGGCACAGTTGGGAGGGAGCGGACACCATGTTGATGTTGAAAGTGGGCTAATGGGCAGTGGTTCAGGCTGCCAGTTTCCATCCCAAACCTTACCTTCTGGATTGAGTTTTGGAAAATCAACGACACAACGAAATCCATAACCACTACCAACTGCAATAACTGTATTACTACTAAAACCCCGGTAGGAAACGCGCGGTTCGTGAGCTCTGTGGTTCCAACTTCCACCTCGCATTATCCGGTAGTATCTATGCATGTCTGAATCGGGGATGCCTGGCTCAATATCAGGGTTAGGATTCTAGTTGGGATGAAACAAATAATTCCCAATGTTGTTATCCTCTTTAATTAACTCACCAATATTGGCATCTCCCGCCAGAGGATTCCTTCCTGAACTTCTACTGTAATGATCCCTATCCCACTCACCAGACACCGATCCCATACATTCCCCCCATATCATAGAGCCTGTACCTAGGTTCAAAGCTACCAACTGGCGCAGTCACACCATGGCCATCATCCACCTTCATATTTACCAGGAAATCTAAATCCTGAGAGATCTGTCTTAAAAAGGCGTCCGCATTTTTATCCGCAAAATTGCCCCGAGAGGGATACCGTTTACCTATCAATCCTCCACGAGCAGCGTACTCCCATTCCGCTTCAGTTGGTAAACGCTTGCCGACCCACTCCGCATATGCCATCGCATCCCATCATTTCACATAAGTCATTGGATGATCATCTGTGGGTGAATACCTGTCTATCTTATGCCAATTGCCACCATACTTATACCCAGTTTGATTAAGAAATCTCTTGAACTGACCAACTGCAACTTCAGTTGTGTCTATATAGAAGGCATCGAGTTTTACTCTATGTACCGGCAGTTCACGATTACTTCCTTCATTAAAGTGGTCTCCCATCTCAAATAAACCGGCTGGTATCAGTATCATCTCTGACCTGTCTTTCGGCTTCACACCATCATCCGCTACCACTTCAAAAAACACATTAGTGTGGTAGAAATTAGGTGCAGCCTGCCCAGCATGCCAGATGATAGTCTTACCTTTACCACTGGCAATTCCTCCACCAATGTCACCTTCTGTACTATTAACCAGCAAATCGAAGCTGTTACCACCATCAGACGAAGCCAGTAGCTTAACCTTCATTAGGTCATCATCCACATCATCCAAGTCATAAGTAATTTCTACCCATCGCATCTGTTTGGCTACGACATTAGTCGCCACAGGTGCAGGTTTCCTTCCTCCTGTGCCCGCAGACTCAACAATAAGAGGCAAAGAACATAACCCGCCACAAATTTAGTGCTTAGATGAGGCCTATCTAAACCAGAAAAGCAGATCGACATTTTGATCCGGATTGCCTCTATTTCAGTATAGTCGCCGGCTCTCAGCTGATAAAAGTAAGTGCCACTGGCTACAGTCTCACCCGTTTCACCCTTGCCATCCCAATAGGTAGCTTGGTCCGCTGTCACGTATTTACCCGCCATTATCATCCCCAACTCCAGTTGGCACACAGAGTTACCTTGCACATCATAGATAGTGACAATCACTTTCGTATCCTGACTTAGCTCAAAGGGGATCCAAGTTTCGGGATTAAATGGATTGGGATAATTAGCTAACAGTCGGGTTTGAGTTGGCAGTCTCTCAGGTAGGATTGCCTTCAGTATATTAGGTGCCATTTCTTCTGCAGTAGATCGACTAATATTAGACTCTAGTTGGTCAATAGCTGAAGCTATGTGACGCTTCTGTTCTGTGCTTAGTTCTATCTTAGCCGCCATAGCTGGTGCTGCTAGTAGTGATTGACCGAAGTTTCCTGCCACTAGCACTATATCGATTCTGCTCTCATTAAATCACCTTGTTGGTGAAAATATATCGCTGTTTCTAAATTGTCGTCATTTTGTGTCAAGCTACTCTCCTGAAGGATCAAATCCTATTTTATGGGGTTCATGTCCAAAAGAATCACTTATTGTTAACTGCTTGGATGTTACTTGACTGATCGCATGAATTGTGTTTGAAGCAGATAATCAAAAACTTGAAGCTAAAAGTATTACGTGAATTCAAGTCACAGATGCCCTTGTATCTCTTGGTTGATCATCCCTCTAGCATAGAGTGAGATAACTGTTTCATCAAAACCCGGGATTCGGGTTTTGTTTTTGGGATTAGTTGAGGTTGGAAACTGCTGTCACAGTCTCTTAGTATGTTTTTATTGGTGTGACCATTGTGGGAATTGCCACTATCTCTACCAGCGATGTCATTTTTCTCATAATCAAGATGATCGGTCAGTTCCTCATCCAGCATCCGTTCCACAAGGCGTTTTGCTAACTGTTTGAGGAGTCCATCTTTGACCAAAAAATCTTCTGGCGTTTTGGTGCCTTTGAGAAGTTCATCAATGAGTGTATCGTTAAGTTCCATTGGTTTTCTTTGTGTCTTATCCGGGGTCAGTTCGACTTAACCCAAATTGCCATTTACACAAAATCTAGGAGGATACACTCTAATCAATTCGTTGCCCCATAGTTAATCCTAGTATCTGTCGCGCATCGTCAGGCGTAGCAATTTCACCTTGTAGTTGCTCGACCAGTTTCACCGCTATATCGACCATCTGAGCATTGCTTTCTAGCGGAACTCCTCTCCGCAAGTAGATGTTGTCTTCAAAACCGACCCTAATATGGCCACCTAAAAGAATACCCATTGTGATCATCGGTAACTGCGTCCGCCCTACTCCTAAAACAGACCAAGGGAGATCTGGAGGTAACAATCCCCTCATAAAGAGCAGGTTTTCCGGGGTGGCTTCGATACCCCAACCTGCCCCCATACACAATTGAATATAGGGTGGATCATCAAACAAGCCTTCGTCGATCAGTGGGATAGCCTGACGGATATGGCCAGCGTCAAAAACTTCGATCTCTGGCTTGACATTATGCTCACGCATCCGTTTGGCCGCGGCCCTTCCCCACTCTGGTGGGTTGAGAAAGACACCCGTGCCGAAGTTCATAGAGCCGATATCAAGCGAACAAATTTCAGGTTGTAGCATCACCGGTTCAAGTCGTTCTTCAATGATATTATCGCCTTTAATATTTCCTCCGCTTGTCGTCAGATTGATAATAATGTCACAGGCTTGCCGGATCCGATCGACCACCTCCTGAAAGAGTTCAAGTCGTGAAGATACAATACCGGTTTCAGGTTCGCGGACATGAATATGTGTAACTGCAGCACCGGCGTGCCAACACTCGATAGCCGCTTGCGCAATATCCTTGGGGGTATAGGGAACTGCGGGATTCATCTCCTTGGTTGCCCCTGATCCCACCACCGCAGCAGTGATAATTGTTTTTGCCATAGTTGTTCGTTTCCATCTCAGCCATAGGATTTACGTAGATTCATACAATAAAAAGCCATTATGCGTAGCGTAAACCCAAATTAACAGCAAATTTGTCGATCCAATAATAATTTCACCAAACTGTACATTTGGTCAATTATCGCAAGAATTGAAGCTGACTAAAAGCGGAATCGTGACCTGCTGAAACTGTAAGCTGATCTCTGATTCTAAGTTGCAAACAATAACTTCATCGTTTACTTTCAAAAGTGGAGAAGGAATGAATTGAAATGAAGCTTAGGAAACCTGTTATAACGTTTACAATTCACGTATTGGGTTTCGAAGGCGCCATGCTATGGTCGGAGCCGGCTACCTTGCTTGTTGGTATGTCTCAAAACTTCAAGGAGAGAGGCTAGCTTTTTAGGAGAAGCGCAAGGCTAAGCTCAAAGGTCGCCAGGTCAATGTATCCAGCCAAACTCTCGAAGTTTTATGCTCCCCTAAATCTCACAAAAAGAGAGCTAAGTTTGAAAAGCCGATCAAACGGCAATAGACGCCTAAAAAACGTAACCCTTCAACCTATTTTCACTCTACAGCGTAACCTCTAGTATCTAATGGCTGTCACCAATTAATTCAATCACAAATCAGTTAAATATAGTGAGGTAATACGAAAAGGATCGTCTGAAGAAACTGCTGAGTCGGGTTCCAAGGTGGTGCCGGTCAATAGTCTGATCTGCACCACCTTATTTTCACTAGGCCGCCACTTCCGCCTGAGCCCGATCTCTCATAGCCTGCATGTGGGCTATGGTATAGGCGGTGCCGACCTGGTGACTGCTACCCATGCTCGGAATATGGTCCGGAATCATCACCCCTTTGAAGCCACACTGTTGTAGCACCTTCATTATCTGGTACATATCCATGTAGCCGTTATCGACAAAGGTCTCGGTAAAATGAGGCAGCGGTTGGTCGACATTGCGAAAATGAACCTTGAAGATTTTGTCGCGTTGGGCGAAGTATCGGATGGCATCAACAGCATCCAGTCCCATTAACTCGCCTCCACCCTCTAACCAGCAACCAACACAGAAACAGATGCCAACATTGGGGCTATCAGCAATTTCCATTGCCCGTTTATATCCCTCAAAACTGCTAAAGATACAACGTGGAATCCCTGCTAGGCGCGGCACAGGTGGATCGTCCGGGTGGATGCCGATTAAAACGCCAGCCTCTTCGGCCACTGGAGCAACCTGTTGAATGAAGTGGGTGTAATTATCCCAAATCTCCTCTTGACTATATTCTCGACCGTGCGAAAGAGGTAGGCCAAAATGACGCCCGCCCCAGTGGCCGACCTCCGCCTGGTTGAGATCGAAAGTTCTGGCCGATGCACCACCACGGATAGTCTCTCTACCGGTGCTCCAAATCCCATTACCCATGTGTGCATAAGTGGTATATGGAATACCGGCTTGTCCAAGATTGCGTAGGTGCTGTTTGTACTCCTCGATTTTGGCATCCCGATTCTCCAGATTCAGGACAATTGCGTCCTGATTGTGAACATCGGAGTTGCCAAAACCAAAGACTTCGATGCCGTGTTCAGCAAACCGATCCTTCTGCTGTCTATAATACTCAGCACTAGCATGTGAGGCATTCGTCCATAGTACCGTATATTCGACTCCCATTTGTGTCACAAACTGGAAATCTTCCTCTGTGGATTCGGGCGACATCTGAGCGCAAATTTTAATGCCGGATTTTATTTTATCTAACGGATGGGTCACTCTATTAACCTCCATTTCTTCCTACAGATTCTGATATGCAAAGCAAGCTTGAAGTTCTTAGCATAGATCTACCAAGCAATTGCTCCCGGTCTTTTATATCAGGATAATATCGATAGCTCCGAGACACTATTTTCAATTTGCCACGTTTACCTCCGCTTGTCAAGGTTATTCGATGCTATTAAGCTACATCTTTTCGGGAGCCGAAATGCCGAGTAATTTTAGTCCGTTTCGCAGTACAATTTGCAAGCAGGCGACTAACGCCAGTCGAGCCCGACTTAGATCTGGTTGTTCTGCATCCAGCACTCGACATTTATTGTAGAAAGTATGGAATTGCGTTGCTAGGTCTTGTAGGTAGTTGACCACACGATGAGGTTGACGGCTATTAGCAGCAACTACTACTAATTCAGGAAACTCGGCTAATTTCTTGACTATCTGCTGTTCGTCTACAGATTCGAGTAACTGCAAATCTGACTCTTGAAAGGAAAAGTCTGCAAACTCACGTTCGGCCATTTCCCTGAAGATACTGCAAGATCTGGCATGAGCGTACTGCAGATAAAAAACCGGATTGTCGGTGGCTCGCGTGACCGCCAAATTAAGATCGAAGTCGAGATGGCTACTATTGGTACGATTGAGGAAAAAGTAGCGGGCGACATCAACCGCAAAATGTTCATCCACGGCCTCTGCTAATTGATCCAGGAGATCATTCAGTGTAACCAACTGTCCCTTCCGTTTAGACATATCGATTCGGTTACCGTCCTGGTCAATCAGGTTGACCTGTTGAATGATTAAACACTCTAGTCGTTGTTCATCGTAGCCCAAGGCTTCGACCAGTGATTCCAGGTGAAAGACGTGCCCTTGGTGATCTGGCCCCAAAATATCGATTAAGGTGTCAAAACCACGATTAAATTTATCCTGATGATAAGCAGCATCAGGAGCGAAGTAGGTATACTCGCCGTCGCTCTTAATCATCACCGTATCTTTATCATCGCCAAAGGTTGTCATTTTGAACCAGGTTGCTCCATCCGATTGGTAAAGCAAACCTTGTTCTTGGAACAACTGGATAATTTTCTCCGGTGCTCCCGTTTGGCGGATGGTGATCTCGCTAGTCCAGACATCGAAATGGACACCGAATCGTTCCAGCGATTGCTTTTGTCCTGCTAACAAACGCTCGATGGCTAGGTCTCGGAAAGCCTCGATTCGCTCTGACGGGTCTAACTCCAGATATTTTCCACCAACCTCTTGCTGAAGTTCCTGAGCCAGGTCGATCAGGTATTGACCATGATAGCCACCCTCAGGAATTTCCGTGTCCGCTTGTCCGAGTTGCTGACGATAGCGTGCGTCCAGTGATGCTCCTAACCGCCATACTTGTCCTCCGGCATCATTAACATAAAATTCACGAACGGCTTGATAACCAGCAACATTTAGTAAGTTGACAATAGCATCACCCACTGCCGCTGCTCGGCCGCTAACAATATTAAGAGGGCCCGTCGGGTTAGCACTAACAAACTCGACCAAAATTCGTTTTCCTTGACCGTGATCAGTTTTACCGAAATCATCTCCTTGAGTGTATATTTGGTTCATTGCTTCTATCATCCAATCATTGGAAATGAAGATATTGATAAATCCCGGTCCCGCCACATCGATTTGCTTAATTAGAGGTTGATTAAAAGCATTAACCTGATCACGGATAATATCAGCAATTTTTCGTGGTGGCATCTGAGCTGACTTGGCCAGCGTTAAAGCAATTGGAGTCGCGATATCCCCGTGTTCGGGGGTTTTAGTGGGCGAAAAAAAGATTTCAGGGATTTGATCTAGTTGTAATAATTCTTCTGAAATGGCATTCTGGACTGCTGTTTCTAAGGTTCGACGAATGTCCTGTTTAATCTGATCGAGCATTCTTGAATAGGTCTCCGTTCAGGTCTGAGTTTTATGGCAATTTATTCTATCTATTGTTCTGATAATGCGAAGTCTAACTGTGAGAGATAAAGGATGTCAAAAGAATCCGATCACCTACTATTTAGGCCATTCAATTAGCAGCTAATCAAAACCAGATCTTGAATAAATTGTTTGCATTTAGGAACGGATTGATTATAATAGCTTCCGTTAAGTAACAGATCGCGACGCATACTATTTTAGGTCAAAAGACTTCTGGAGTGTAAAGGGTACATAAACATGGCAGACAAAATTTCCATTAACGGTCATCTGGTCGAGTTCACCGATGGGGAGACGGTCTATGAAATTGCACAAAGATGCCAAAGCGAAAGACCGGAATCTGAAGCCATTCCAACCCTTTGTTACGATCCACGCTTAAAGGCTTTTGGTAGCTGCCGTTTATGCGTGGTCGAGGTAGACGGCTCCCCTAATCTAGTCGCTTCTTGCACAACTAAAGCAGTACCGGAGATGGCTGTTCGTACCCATACTGATCACATTGAACGCTACCGTAAAACGTTGCTGGAGATGGTGGCTTCAGAAAGTAGTACTATCAAGGTCGATCCGTTGCGAGGATATGCTTCACAGGAGTTCTCTACCCTCGTCGATCGTTACCAAGCCGACACCCATCGTTTTGGTGGGCACTATTCGGGAACTACACACCCAACCGACGATAATCCGTTTATTCAGAGGGACTACGGCCTATGTATCTCATGCTATCGATGCGTTCGTGTTTGCGCTGAGCAGGAGGGTGATTACGCCATCAATATTATGAATCGCGGCTTTGAGTCGCAGATTACCACCGAATTTAATACTATCCTGAAAGATTCGGCTTGTACTTTCTGTGGCCAATGTGTGCAAACCTGTCCAACGGGAGCATTGGCTGACAAGAAGGCGATGCGCGCCACCGGTCGGCCTGGTGAAATGGAAACCACCCGATCTGTCTGTCCCTACTGCGGTGTGGGTTGTGCTGTTGATTTGGTTGCCAAGTCCGACAAACTGGTCGCTATTCAACCCGCCATGGATGGACCTGCAAACCAGGGGGCTTTGTGTATCAAAGGTCAATTTGCCTTCGACTTCGTTCACCACCCTGATCGCCTTAGAACACCATTAATTCGAGGCGCGGACGGTGAGTTGCACGAAACCAATTGGGAAGATGCGCTAGACCATGTTGCCAATGGCTTCAAGCAGGTTGCTGAAACCTATGGGCGACACAGTGTTTACGGTATAGCTTCCGGTCGGACACCGAGTGAAGCCTCTTACCTAATGCAGAAACTCATCCGGGCTGGATTTGGTACCAACTACATCGACAACTGTAGCCGTGCCTGACACGCCCCAACTGTCGCCGGTCTGGCGGCAACCATCGGTCGGGGGGCTATGTCCAATCCGTTGATCGACATGCAAAAACCAGATGTAATTTTCTGTATCGGTACCAATATGACAGAGTGCCATCCGGTAGCAGCTATCGGTCTTAAAAAGGCGATTGCAAACGGCAGTAGATTAATTGTGGCCGATCCACGTCGGATCGGTTTGACTGACCTGGCAAATTTATACCTCCCGCTTCGAGTTGGTTCCGATGTTGCTCTCTTATTAGCTATGGCACATGTCATTCAAAGAGAAGGCTTAGTCGATCTCAATTTTATCGAGAGTCGCACAACCGGTAGTCCGGCCTTCTTAGAACATATCCAACTATTCACACCAGAGTGGGCCTCGACCATTACCGGGGTTGAACCAACAGATATTGAAACTGCTGCCATTTGGTACGGTTCAGCCGATCAAGGGGCCATCTACTATACGCTCGGCATTACTGAACATATCTGTGGTGTTGATAATGTCCAAAGCTTGTGTAACTTAGCCTTGATGACGGGGCATATTGGTCGAGAAGGCACAGGAATCAACCCTATGCGTGGACAAAACAACATCCAAGGTACCGGTGATAGCGGAGCCCTCCCTAATAACTATCCAGGTTTCCAAGCAGTGACCGATCCTCAAAACCAGGCTAAGTTCCTGGGAAAATATGGACGTAAGACCGATCTGGAAAAGGGTATTACCAAGGTTACGGCACTGGATTTCTGTGGCGATCAAATCCGGGCGATGTTGATTGACGGTGAAAACACGCTAATTTCTGATCCTAACCGAAAGCATTGCCAACAGGCGTTGGAAAGTCTGGATCATCTGGTGGTGATCGATATTTTCTTGACAGAGACTGCGGAGATGGCGAATGTAGTTTTGCCCGCCACAGCATTTGGGGAAACAGATGGCACTGCAACCAACACTGAACGCCGAGTGCAACGCCTTCGAGCAGCCGTTTCGCCACCGGGGCAAGCCAAACCTGATTGGTGGATCATCTCCCAGATAGCCAAACGGATGGAAATACCAGGCTTTGATTATCAGAATCCAAAAGAGATTTTCAACGAACTCTGTTCGGTTTCTCCCATCTATACAGGCCTTAATTGGGACCGAGTAGCGAACGGAGAATTCCATTGGCCGGTGCCAGAAGAAGGTCATACCGGAACTCCGATTTTACACCAGGGTGAATTTGTCAATGGTCGTGGGATCTTTACGGTTGTCAACTATCGTGACCCAAACGAAACTATCAGTGACGAATTCCCGGTTTGGTTAACCACCGGCCGTCGTCTAACCTCCTATCATACCCGGACACAAACAGGTCGCACACAAGGAATCGACTATTTGCTGGCTGAAGAGGCGTTAGAAGTTCATCCAGACGATGTCCGTGATTGGGGCTTAATGGACGGCGATTGGTGCCATCTCTCTAGCCCTAGAGGCACCGTCAAAATTCGAGTCAAGGCCACCAGCCGATCTCCCCGTGGGACAGTCTTTGCCAGTTTTAGCTTTAGCGATGTGCCAATCAATCTCCTTACAGGCTCCGGATATGATCCGATTACGGAGACCGCAGAACTGAAGGTTTGCCCGGTCCGTGTTGAATCCTTGTTTTAACAACCGATCTCCCCAATATCCAGAAAGGCCACCTTTGGTGTATTCGGAGGTTGGATAAGGATGCGCCAAGCCAGTCAGATAAAGCGGAAGATTTGGTCAATTTCCGTTGATGATATTGATTCCCATACGAGCCAAGCAACTGCTAAAACTGATTACTTAGCCATTGAGGAACCGCTGGAAATCAGGCTAAAAGCCAATGAAGAGGTGCGAACCATTGCCATTACCATGCGAACGCCAGGCGACGATTATAATCTAACAGCGGGTTTCTTGCTGAGCGAAGGAATTCTTTGTCATCGACACGATTTTACAGAGATGAGTTACTGTGTTGGTCAGAGAAATGAAGAACAGGAATACAATCAACTCGTACTAACACTGCGGGACGGTGACTTATCGCAATTACCTCAGCTGGATCGTCATTTCTTTACCAATAGTGCCTGCGGTGTTTGTGGCCGGACCATGATTGAGAATCTGCAGACACGAAGCCCTCCCCTGGCAGATAATGTGCTAACGGTTCGATCGTCCACTATCCAATCCCTGCCCCAAACCCTGAGAACCTCGCAGAAGGTCTTCGACCGAACAGGAGGGCTTCATGCAGCGGCTCTATTTTGTCCAGATGGAGAGTTAATAGCTGTTCATGAGGATATTGGACGGCATAATGCTCTGGATAAACTTCTAGGGTGGGGTTTGCTGAACAATCAACTCCCCTTTGACCAGCATTTGCTGATAGTCAGCGGTCGGGCCAGTTTCGAATTATTGCAAAAATGTGCGGTTTCAGGTGCACCTGTTTTTTGTGCCGTTTCTGCGCCCAGTAGTCTAGCGGTTTCATTAGCCCACCAATTTGGGATTACTCTAATTGGTTTCTTGAGAGACAAAAGATATAATATCTACACCCATCCCGAGCGGATTATCACCACAACATCTAAAGGGAAAATTGAATGACAACAGATTCACAGGTTAGAGTGCGTTTTGCGCCTTCACCAACCGGCTATCTCCATATTGGCGGAGCTAGAACTGCTCTCTTTAACTGGCTTTTTGCTAAACACCATAATGGCACTTTTATTTTGCGGATCGACGATACCGATGAGCAGCGATCAACCGAGGCCTCGATGAAAGAAATCTACGGTTCTCTAAAATGGTTGGGCTTAAATTGGGACGAAGGCGCAATTGTCGGTGGAGAAAATGGCCCTTATGTCCAATCCGAGCGGGGAAAAATCTATCAAAAATATACTCAACAGATGGTCGAAAATGGGAGCGCGTATCACTGTTACTGTACTCCGGCTGAATTGGCTGAGATACGTGAAACAGCACAGGCCGAGAACCGGTCGCCGCACTACAGTCGGAGGTGTTTGAATCTAACTTCGACTGATCGCCAACGGTTAACTGATGAAGGCCGAAGGCCAGTGGTACGTTTTAAGGTCCCCGATAAAACGGTAGTTGTGAACGACCGTATTTTAGGCCAAATCACAACCGAAGCGGAGACTTTACAAGACGAGGTAATTGTGAAGTCAAATGGCTCGCCACTCTACAACCTAACTTCGGTTATCGATGATCATGAGATGACTATTACTCATGTGATCCGGGGGGTAGACCACCTTTCCAACACACCTAAACAGATTTTGATTGCTGAAGCCCTGGGGTTGCAGGTTCCACAATTTGCCCATCTACCAATGGTGTTGGGTAGCAGTAAAGGTGAGAAACTAAGCAAACGACATGGTGCAACTTCGATTGAGCAGTATCGACAAGACGGTTACCTCCCTCAAGCCATGGTTAATTTTTTAGTTCGGCTTGGCTGGTCATTGGACGATGAGACTGAGATTTTCTCGGTTGATGAGCTAATCGAGCATTTCAGCCTGGAACGAGTAGGCAAAAGTGGGAGCGTTTTCGATCTCAAAAAGTTGCAGTGGTTGAATAGCCATTACATCAGTAAACTGGAGATTAGCACCCGAACAGACGCTGTCATTCCGTTTCTGCAACGAGAAGGATTGCTGGATTCGGTCGATCCGGATGCAAAGCGGAGTTGGTTGGAGCAGGTTGTGGCAACGGTTGGCGATCGACTTACCACCTTAGCCGATATCAAAGTTGAAGCAGCCTACTTCTTCACTGATAATTTTGAGTACGATCCCAAAGGCGTTAAAAAGTGGCTGACAAAAGGCAACCCAATTGGTACTTTGCAGTCGCTATACGATGGTCTAGTCAACATTGTGAATTTCGACTTGAAAACTGTCGAAGATAAAATTTGGGCAGTTATCGAGGAACTCGGCATTAAACGGGTGGCAGGAATGCAACCCCTTCGGATCGCCCTATCTGGTATGACAGGTGGGCCGAGCCTATTCGAGATGATTACTCTGATCGGCCAGGAGAAGGTTTTGGAACGATTGCAAAGGCTGATCGAATATTTGAGAGAAAGAGAGGATTTATAGATGGGAGAATGGCTTGAGCTTCAATTTGCCAACCCCGAATTTCATGTTGGATTTCTGATACTTATTATTGCTGCAATGATCGCCTTACTCAGTAAGGGGGCTGATATTCTGGTTGATGAGGCAATAGTCCTATCAACACGGTGGGGCGTGCCAAAAGTTATGATTGGAGCAACGATTGTCAGCTTAGGCACAACTTTACCAGAAGCCGCGGTATCTGTCTTCGCTGCGATCAAGGGGGTTTCAGAACTTGCACTAGGTAACGCTGTTGGATCCATTATTTGTAATTCGGGTTTGATTCTCGGTACTGCCGCGTTGATTAGACCTTTGCCACTTGATCGTAGCATCGTAAATCGCCATGGTTGGATTCAACTGAGCGCTGGACTACTTCTAATTTTGGGGTGTTTGCCGTATCGTTCCTTGGGAACTGTCTTTGAAACAGGCGGTAAATTTCCTCAAGCTATTGGGTTTGTGTTCGTTGTTTTACTTGCGCTCTACCTCTGGTTATCTGTGTACTGGACACGTGGTATTGAAGAGGGAGAAGATGATGATATCGGTGAACAGACACAGAATAATGTTATTATGCCCTTAGTTAAGCTGTTTTTAGGTGTCGCAATGGTTATTATTTCTTCACAGATTTTAATCCCTGCAGCACAGGAAACAGCAAAGCGGTTTGGCGTTCCCCCAAGCATCATTGCCGCAACCCTTGTTGCATTTGGAACTTCCCTTCCTGAATTGGTAACGGCTGTTACTGCGAGTCTGAAAAAACAGGGGGAACTGGCTGTTGGAAACGTCATCGGTGCCAATATTTTAAACGTTCTTTTTGTCGTTGGTGTATCAGCGGCGGTTACCCCAGGCGGGTTAACTGCTGAGGCGTTCTTTTTTAGGATACTTTTTCCTGTAATGCTCGGTGTCTTTGTTGTGTTCCGGGTTGGTGCTTTCATCTCGGAGAAAGAGTTCAAAAGATCATTCGGTGTTGTACTGATCCTGATCTATATTGCTGTAACAATTTTAAGTTACAAACTTAGTGGCACCTAAAACTTGGAACTAGGCCGATCATGTCTGCGTATTATTGGATCGAAGGAAAAAGTAGTATCCAAAGTCCTTTTCCCCCTAGATCTATAGCCGAGGGCCGGATTTGCTATTAACGGACTAATAGAAGGAATCAAAAGATGCGTGGAAAGTATGCTTTTACTGTCTCTTGTCTCAAAGAGGCTGACGATGTATGGTCGCTAGAGTTTCTCTCTCTGGGGAATCCTGTTCCAGCAAACATTATCCAACACGAAGACTTAACTCAACCGTTAACCGATATGCCCGTGGTGTTTCGCCAGGAAGATCCAATTAATTATTTCAGAAAGCTCACACAAAGCGTCCTAACATTTCTGCAGGGGTATCATACCCGGCTTCTGAACCAGATTCGATCTCGCCTAGCACGTTTGGAAACCGGAGAATATCTTTATGCTAAGGTAACCTATCTGAATAACGGAGCAGAGATCAATGCCTATAACTATGAAGTAGAGTTAGCTAAAGAGCAGTTAGCACCAACCGGGGTCAGACAACCGCTACCAAGCGCGGCCCCCAGTATTGAAGAGCTACCTCATACGGCTCCAGTTGACACTGCCTTTGATGACTTAGAGCAGATGCCGACCTCTGACGATTCATCGGTCACGGAATCTCAAGTGAGCAAACAATTGGTTCAGCTACGGATGGAAATCAACAGCTTACATTCAGAATTACGCCGACTCAAAAAACAGTTTAAAGGTATGGTGGAACAACAGCAAGCGTCTCTTGAAGAGCCGGATGAGTCGCTATTTAGTCCACCCTTTCGTCCTTCTGCAACAAAGCCGGAAAAGGTGGGCCAAGGAGTACTGAAATCTGAGGTACTGACGCCAATTGATAGTACACTAAAAGCTGAAGGGCAAGAGATTTCGGCTGGTAGTTTTGGCTCTCGACAGGAGCGAATTAACAAAACTCTTTCGATTATTGGAAATGCTGCTCCAAACCGAACTTTCAGTTCAATGCCAGTTAGCGAAGTTGATGAAGTCAAGCTTTCAACCAACGAAAACACAGCCCTACGTCTAGTGATGGAAAGAGGGCTGGTTACCGAATCGGAATTAAAAGGACTATTTGACAATCCGGTGGCTGTTATGGAGAGTTTAATTTCTAAGATGATCGAAACCAATACACACTGGGTACACTCGGAACGGAGCGAAAATGGAGAATGGGTCTATGCTTGGCAAGGTAACTAGCCAGTTGCATTTTACCAGCTAATAATCAAGTTTACTTCATATCAACAAAGGAGTTAGTAGGGCCAATATCTTCGGCTCTCAGAGAAAATGGGAAATATTATCGCCTGTAATTTAGGTAGCTATCGAGGACAATTCAGTACTCAGGAGATGTATGCGCATTTAGCCAAGATCGGTTTAACCAACGTCGAAGTTGGTACGCCTGAACCGGATCAGATCGAAGCAACACTGAAAGAACTGGCAGACTATGGTTTAACAACCACTACTACTATGGCCCGCCACGATGTAAAAGACGAAGGTTTCGTCTCCGATTTTCAGACCACGCTGGAGACCGTTCAGTCTATGGGGGGGGAGCGAATTTTTCTGAGCGCACATGCAGGTGAGATCGACAAAGAGATTATCTATAGCCGACTTCAAGATCTAGGCAAAAATGCGCAAGATTTAGGTTTGACGGTCTGCTTGGAAACACACCCTGATCTAGCCACCAACGGAGATGTCGCGCTCGAAACCATGCAGGCGGTCAATCATCCTGGAATTGCTATCAACTTCGATACAGCGAATGTCCACTACCACACCGACCGAGACATCGATACGGTGGAGGAGATCCAGAAAATTCTTAACCATGTTAAGGCTGTTCATTTGAAAGATACCACCGGTGGTTATCACACTTGGAATTTCCCGACACTGGGTGAAGGTATCGTTGACTTTAAGGCGGTCTTTAACTTGTTAAGCGGAGTTGGCTTCATCGGTCCCTATACCATGGAATTGGAAGGGATTGAGGGTGAGAATTTGGACTCAGATGGAGTGTTGAAACGAGTTGAAGAATCTTTTCAATATCTAATAGACATTGGTGTAGCGAACTAAGATGGTGTTACCACGTCGGCGATTAGGCCGAACCAATCTGGAAGTCACAGTTTTAGGTATGGGCGGAGCAGGGATTGGCCGAGGTGAGGTTACGGATGCAGAGGCAATTGCAGCAGTTCACCGAGCCATTGAACTCGGCATTAATTATCTCGACACCTCTCCGTTGTACGGTGAAAGCGAAAGACGCGTTGGCTTAGCCTTAAAAGGTGGAAAGCGGGAGCAGATCTATCTGGCGACTAAGACGGGAACACATCCCAAGTGGCTAGGTGACTACTCGGCAGAAGGAACCCGGAGATCGGTAGAAAATAGCCTGGAATTACTGGGTACCAGCTATTTGGATCTCTGTTTGGTTCACGACCCCGGGAGTATGGAGACGGTGATCGCTGAAGGGGCCGCATTCGATGAATTACAAAAGATGCGTTCGGAGGGGCTTATCCGCTATATTGGCCTTGGTGTTCGCCAACACGAATTTCATCAATTGGCAATCGAATTAGGTGTGGTAGATGTGATTCTGACTTACTTAGACTATACACTGATTCAGCAAACAGCAATTTCGTTAATGAAACTAGCAGAGGAAAATGATGTCGGAATCATTAACGGCAGTCCCATTGCAATGGGATTATTATCAGGGGTGAAACCCAATCCCAATACGGCGACCGACCATATCAGACGGTCAGAACATCAAAAAGCGCGGCAACTGTGGAAGTTGGCTTCGGATCAAGGTCTGAATCTGCTAGATCTAGCAATCCAATTCTCGGTTCGACAACCGCTGATCGGTACAATTTTGACAGGATCAAAAAATGCAACTGAAGTGGAGCAGAACTACCGGGCGGCAACAGCCGAAGTTCCTGAGTCGGTTTGGCAAGGACTATCAGATTTGATCCACTCGCTGCCAGTTTGATTGAGTTCTTCAGTTGAATCCGGGTACACCCACTGTTATCAACTCGCCACTTAGCCAACCCGACTAGGAAAGAGATTGGTTACTCAATTTGGACTGTACTCAACTCTTCACGATGATTAGTTTGAATTTGTTGGGTGCCTGATACGCAGGCTATTTAGAGGCTTTTTCCCGAGATTGAGAGCCTTTGTTTTTGACTCCGACCTTGATGTCTTTTCTCAAAGTCTTTTGCAGCCCTCCATCTTTTCTGCTTCGGAGAAGTTGATGGCAGATTTCAAACAGGAGATTGCTATACTGTCTGCCCTCCACTACAGCAGGAAAGAGTTTTCATGGCTTCTCTGAGCGGTCTACGTTCTTTACAGCCGCAACCTTCCCAGGTGAATCTGGAAGCAAAAGCCACCAAAACAATCGTCTCTAATTCACCAGAGTTTGTCCTCTTTCCCACCTCGGTTTAAGGTTGACCTTCTTCAATAGTTGCTCAAGAAACTTATGAGATAGTGAATAAAGAAACAACGTATCCTTCAGTTGATTTTATCGCTGTCACCGACGATAAAGAGTGTTCTTGCTTACATGTAGATATATGGCAGATTGCATTGATTTCCGTTCCTTTAGTTAGGGGGCTAAATACTAAATGAACGGTATTATTTTTAACATCAGGGTCTGCAATCCTTCTTTAATCGTATTTCTCGTCGCTGAAAAACACTGATCACAGTATTCACCGTAAGCTAACCGGCATCACTCTCTTTGTTTGAGATTGGCTATGAATCTGACTGGACTTGCTTTCGCAAGATGGACAACGGTGACACCTCTTCAGTTTATTTATCAAACGCTTCTTTTTCCAATAAGTGGCTTTGAAGAAGAAGCTAATAAAACCATTGATAATTCACCATTTTTTTATTGTGCTAAACGGAACCAGTATTAATGAACTTAAACAGAAACCAAGTAGTAAAACTAGAGCAGTTTTTTAGAAAAATTGCAGATGATCCTTACCCAGAACCAGTAACAGAACTTCACTCAACGATTATAAACCAGATGATAAATCGTTTCTTGTCTAAGCACTCACTTAACGCCGGAGCCAAGATACTCGATATTGGATGCGGGAAAGGAGTTGCACTAGAAATTTTTGCGGAAAAAGGATTTAATGTAATTGGTATCGATGTAAATGGAGAAGATATATCTGAATTGAGGCGTAGAGGGTTTGAAGTTTTTTGTATGGACTTGTCTTTTTTAGATTTTCCTGACACCGAATTTGATTTCGTTTGGTGCAGGCATTGTCTAGAACATAGTATTTTTCCTTATTTTTCCTTACACGAAATATTCAGGATTTTAAAAAACAACGGCTATCTCTATGTGGAAGTTCCAGCCCCTGATACTGGATGTGAACATCAAAAAAATAAAAATCACTATAGCGTGCTTGGAAAAAGTATGTGGATCGAACTAATATCCCGAACAGGTTTTGTAAATATTGAAGCTATTGATATCACATTCGAGATAAGAGAAAGAGGCACAGACATCTATTGGGCTATGACTCAGCAGAAACCGTAGTTGCCTATTTCTTTCCAAGACAAGAGCATCTTGAGAACTCTGTCTTCGATCCCGATTAAGGGAAGACTCGAACGGGCGCGACCAAAGATAGCTAGAAAATTGATTCTATAACGGATCGTATCCTCATCAGCTGCTCACATAACCGATCAGATACGCTTGTAAGTCGAGGTTTCTCCAGGAACAAGATCCAAGGGCTATGAGCCATATGCACCTTACTATCTCATTTGCGCTGTTGAGCTTGTTATTCGCGGGTATAAACGACGTTGTCTTCAAGCGTTATTCACGCAAAGTACGCTCAAAAGGGATGTACATTTTTGGTATTGGTATCGTATGGACTGCATTGCAGGTTATTACTTTCAAAGTCCAAGGCACAACATTTTCGTTCAACCAGAATACACTCCTTTTCGGGTTAGCAGCAGGTGTTTTCTTGACGATTTCTAATATTCTATTGATTGAGAGCTTAACGCATATCGATGTTAGCCTCGGTTCAACGATTTACCGACTGAACACAATAGGCGTCATTGCTCTTTCTATCCTCTTTTTGAGAGAACCTATAAGCCTTCTGAAGTCTCTGGGCATCGTCGCCGGCATCATCGGGGTGTCGTTACTTTATCAGAAACAGAATAGTTCTCCTCATAATACCGTGTTTATTGTTGCCTTTGCCGCTGTTATTGTTGCATCATTAGCTAGAGCCGCATATGGTGTAACTGCAAAAGCTGGGATGTCGCAGAATGCAGACCCAAATGCAATGCTGTTGCTATTCTCCTCTTGCTGGATCATAGGCGGTGTATGTTATGCCAGCCTGCGTGAAAAGCGTTTTCACCTGACAGCAAAGAAAGTTTTATACTCACTATTGTCAGGCATACTCGTATTCCTCATTGTTAGTTTCCTGATGCTGGCTATAGAACATGGTGAAGCCAGCATTGCCATTCCAATTGCTAATTTGAGCTTCGTCATTGCACTGTTTCTCTCGATAGTACTCAAAATGGAGGCACTGACCCCAAGGAAACTATACGCTGTGGCTTGTGCGGTAGTGTCGATTGTATTATTGTCACAAGCATGAGTTTAGAAACCGTAAAGACATTAAAGGGATTTGCACCTCAGTTAAAGTCGCTTTGCTGACCAGT
>JASMLX010000510.1 GCA_030748495.1 Candidatus Poribacteria bacterium
ATACATTCGGCTCAGGCAAACAGGCCATTCGTTGGGATGGTCGGGATAGTGACGGTGAGATAGTAGCCACCGGGTTGTATATTGTGACGGTGATGGTAGGTGACCAGATGCAGAGTAAAGTAGTTAATGTCTGGAATCACTAGCATTGATTGAAGATGTCTTTTAATCGAAACAGTTTGGGTTTGGGGCTTTAGATTCCATGCCATAGCAACCCCTACAACAGATTACCTTTACTTGTAACCTCTTTCTCTATCTTTTCCTTTAACTCAGTTGGTACATTCTTAACTTCTTTAGGAAAGATCTGCACCTCTAAACCGACTGGCGTTAGCAGCAGCAACAAGCGCCACAATTCAACCTGTTGATATTACCAGAAGTCTAAAGGTAGGTTAGGCGGTAAGAATCAAGGTGTAGCCTGCCAGGTTGGTGGGGGCTAGGGTTGGTTCTTAGAACCGAAGGAGCCAGACTGTTCGTCTATCGTGAGCTGTTCAGTGAATACCGAGCTGTACCGCTTGACTCTGCT
>JASMLX010000511.1 GCA_030748495.1 Candidatus Poribacteria bacterium
TTTTTCATCTATGGTTCCATTATTAAAGTGTAAAAAAGTAAAAATATATAAAAACTAGAGAAAGGAAATAATTATGTCAAAACCAATAAATGTAACTGAATCAGATTTTGAAGAAATAGTAGAAAAATCAAATATCCCTGTAATGGTTGACTTTTGGGCTGAATGGTGTGGCCCTTGTAAAATGATTGCCCCTACATTAGATCAACTTGCTGAAGAATTTGATGGTAAGGTTTTATTCGCCAAAGTTGATGTTGACAGTAATCCTAATCTATCTCTAAAATTCTTTATCAGATCAATTCCAATGAATGTAATATTTAAAGATGGGAAACCTGTTGACCAAATTGTTGGAGCTGTTGGAAAACAACATTTTGAAGAAAAATTAAACGCTGTAGTATAATCTAAATGATTAGGGAGTGAGTATTTTCTGGTGAAATTTCTAGTCTTCAAAACTATGATTGATCTTAGTGTCAAGGAGGGTTCGATTCCCTTTCTCTCCCGCCAAAATAAGGAGTATTTATGA
>JASMLX010000512.1 GCA_030748495.1 Candidatus Poribacteria bacterium
CAAGCCGGATCAACAGATGACCTCCAAAACACTGGCTAAAGAGTTGGATGCTACCCTGGTCATCCGTCTGGATCCTAAAGATAAAGTCTTTGTGCCTTTTGTTCCTGAACACTTTGAAGGTTCAAACTTCACCATTGAAGGTGGCATGGGATTGATTGTCAATGTTAAAAGGTCGCAAACCCCTACTTTCACCGGTACCGTTTGGGACAATACAGCCGCTGCCCCCATAGCTCCCTTGAGTGTTCAATCGGTCTGGGCCTTCGGTTTGGTCTTTGATCGTTTACCAGTTAATTCTCCGGTGCGTATCCGCAACCTGAGGACAGGTGAAACGGTTCATACTTCGGCTGACACGCTTGCCATTGCATTTGTGGATCAGTCGCAACAGTCGGTGGTTCACCCTCAGGATTGGATTGAGATTGAAGCCGAGGGCAACCGTTGGCGTTATCGAGTAAGCAGCGAGGATTTGCAACAGGCCTTTGCTGTTGTTTCGCTGAATAAACAGATACAGATTCCCAACCGA
>JASMLX010000513.1 GCA_030748495.1 Candidatus Poribacteria bacterium
TACGCCTCAACCAAATTAGGCTTCAACTCTATAGCCTTGCCGTAGCTCTCCACTGCTGCCTCCGGCCGCCCGAGTTCTGTTAGCGCTTTACCACGGTTGTTGTATGCCTCAGCAGAATCCGGCTTCAACTGGATTACTTTCTCATAGTTAGCCGCCGCCACTTCTAATTGTCCTAACTCTGTGAGTGCATTACCACGGTTAATGTACGTCTCAGCTAAATCGAGCTTCAACTGGATTGCTTTCTCATAGTTAGCCGCTGCCACTTCTAATTGTCCTAACTCTGTGAGTGTATTGCCACGGTCAATGTACGTCTCAGCTAAATCGAGCTTCAACTGGATTGCTTTCTCATAGTCAGCCGCTGCCGCCTCTAGTTGTCCTAGCTTTTTTAGTGCAACCCCACGATTAATGTATACCTCGGCCAAATTAGGCTTCAACTGGATCATTTGGTCGAATACTTGCACCGCTTGCGGTAACTGGCCTTGCCCGGCGAGTGTGGCTCCTAAGACATTAAGAACAGTT
>JASMLX010000514.1 GCA_030748495.1 Candidatus Poribacteria bacterium
GATTGAGACTCAGCCCAAATTGACCTCTTACTATCACGGGATTCTCCCGCTCTTATTGAGTCTCAATTGACAAAATAAATGTCCGATAATAATTTGGTACATCTGTAGCAGTAACTTCCACCCAAGTTTTCTAGTATTCTAGGCTATTAGTATGAATTCTGGAATTGGAGAATATTAGTATGACGACTGAAATGGTGGGGCCGAACAGGAACAAGAATTGTCGGAACAGAAGAAACGGTCAGATATGATTGTTTTACGATATACAGAGATCTTTGACCAGAAATTACTGAAAAATGACAAGCCCTTGCAAAATTGATCTAATCAAGAAGGCGTGAGACAGTCTCAGACAGATTTTCTGCTTGAGATAGTAGGGCTATTCCGGCTGCGTGGATAATTTTAGAAATTACCTGTTCGGTTGCCGCTTTTGCTAAATCAAGGGTTCTAATGGGAGATATTTCTACTTCGGAGTTCAGAGGTCTTGTGGAGGTTATTTGGGTAGGAGGGTTCTGCAAACTACCT
>JASMLX010000515.1 GCA_030748495.1 Candidatus Poribacteria bacterium
AGAACTATTATAGTAGTTCTCCAGCAAAGAATCCGCCAGGGCCGGACACAGGCTCTAGGCAGGTGTTGCGGGGTGGTGGTTGGGTCAACTCTGCTCGCAACCTGCGGGTGGCTGGCCGCCGCTACTTCGCTCCGAATAATTGGGGCCTACTACGGCGGGTTTCGATGTGTGTCAGGATCGAATTAATTACTTCTGACCCGTGCGGAGCACGGGCCTTTACAAGCGACGAAGGAGCGACCTTTACCACTGGTCAGTTAGCTACAAAGACGGCGTGGAGACGTTATAGTGGGAGCACATGAAAACAGAGTCACGGTAGGTTGTGGAGCTCAGTGAGAAACTTGAATGTGGCATATGTAATGGTTATATGGGGGGAGGGGGTAAAGGAAGACAGTCCGGATGAAATGGGTCTTGGGCGGCTCTTCAGAATATTGGATGATCCCTCCCTTGAAATATTTTCGAGCGCTGGAAGTAGCTTCTATTACTAGATTCCCAGAAAATCTAGCTCAGAGTTCAGTT
>JASMLX010000516.1 GCA_030748495.1 Candidatus Poribacteria bacterium
CAATCCCAAACTGGTTCGATTAAAAGTCTATATGTCAACCCTACTTGACATTTATTTCCACCGTTTCAATCCCAAACTGGTTCGATTAAAAGGTCGCCAATATGCGTCCAATTGCGACTCGTTCCGATGTTTCAATCCCAAACTGGTTCGATTAAAAGCTTTCTTATCGATGCCTATATGGATATAGACGAAGTTTCAATCCCAAACTGGTTCGATTAAAAGTCGGCGCTCAGCCTTAAACGAGTAGTCAACACCTCGCCCGTTTCAATCCCAAACTGGTTCGATTAAAAGGAACTCGTCGTCGTCTCGGCTGTACCGAGCTAGCAAAGTTTCAATCCCAAACTGGTTCGATTAAAAGTCTGGACGGCGGTAGCGAGCGTACCCAACGGCGAGGTTTCAATCCCAAACTGGTTCGATTAAAAGGAGGTAGCCCGGTTAATTGTGAGGTTGCCCTCTTTTGAGGTTTCAATCCCAAACTGGTTCGATTAAAAGTAAGCCCGCAAGACATTCTCCGGC
>JASMLX010000517.1 GCA_030748495.1 Candidatus Poribacteria bacterium
TCTGATTTGCTTGCCAGTTACGTCATAAATTTTAGCTATGACTTGTTGCATCTTCAGCCAATTGGAAAGGTATCCAGGTCTCTGGATTGAATGGATGAGGATAGTTGGCTCGCCGTTGAGTAGTTGGACATTCGATCTGGAAACAATTCCAAAGCCTAAAAATTATGGTAGTTTTCAGGGGTCCAATTGGGTACAGGGTATCCCGGCGGCCACTGGTCGTGGCCCACTTTATTGTCGAAAGCCTCTGTTTCACCGCATAACCAGTAATACATCTCGGCCGCATCAAACCAATTCCGATGCTGTTGTTGATGCGTCGGGTGGCTAAACTTCGCGTTTGGCGGCTGTCCGGACTCGAAGTCCGGTTCGGCGATCCAATCCCGTTTAGGGGCGGTGGTACGCCAATAGATGTATTTCAGCATATTTCGCCAACCTGTCGCCGTTGATTTTGAACGACGATGCCAAATAGAATATGCCGTGATAAAAATTGATCCGGCCGGAGCAGCGGTCAATTCTGCT
>JASMLX010000518.1 GCA_030748495.1 Candidatus Poribacteria bacterium
TTATGCAAAAAAAGTTTTATCTGTAGCTGTTCACAATCACTACAAAAGATTAGATTACGAAAGTAAAACAAGTAAGAATGTTGAATTATCAAAATCAAATATTCTTTTAGTAGGACCAACAGGTTGTGGAAAAACTTTATTAGCACAAACATTAGCTAGAATTTTAGATGTTCCTTTTACTATGGCTGATGCAACAACATTAACCGAAGCTGGTTATGTAGGAGAAGATGTTGAAAATATTATTTTAAAATTATTACAATCAGCAGATTATAATGTTGAAAAAGCTCAGAGAGGAATAGTTTATATTGACGAAGTAGATAAAATTAGTAGAAAATCAGAGAATCCTTCAATTACAAGAGATGTTTCTGGTGAAGGTGTTCAACAAGCTTTATTAAAAATTATGGAAGGAACAATTGCTAGTGTTCCTCCGCAAGGAGGAAGAAAACATCCTCAACAAGAATTTCTACAAGTTGATACAACAAATATTTTATTTATTTGTGGTGGTGCATTTGCT
>JASMLX010000519.1 GCA_030748495.1 Candidatus Poribacteria bacterium
CTGAAGCATCCACTTCCACATCTACCGTCTTATCTCCGAAAGTCACCGTAGCCCCAGCCAAGAAACCGGTGCCGGTCAGGGTGACCGTTATGCCGCCGGCCAAGGGGCTCTCAATCGGAGTCAGACTGGCCAAAGTGGGGGCCGGATTGTAAGTGAAGGCTTGGGGCAAAGTGCCCGCCTGGCCATCGCTGTTGGTCACCGTCACATCCACTGCACCGGCACTACTGGCTGGAACGGTAGCGCTGATTGTTGTACCTGAAGCGTCCACTTCCACGCTACTGGCCTCTTTAGCTCCAAACTCCACCGTGGCTCCAGCCAAGAAACCGGTGCCGGTCAAGGTTACCGTTATGTCTCCGGCCAAGGGGCTCTCAATCGGAGTCAGACCGGTCAAGGTCGGGGCCGGATTGTAAGTGAAGGCCTGGTTGAGAGTGGCTGTCTGGCCGTCAGTATTAGTCACCATCACATCCACCAGGCCAGCACTACTGGCTGGAACGGTAACGCTGATTGTTGTAC
>JASMLX010000051.1 GCA_030748495.1 Candidatus Poribacteria bacterium
CCACGTTCAATGAAGGCTGCGAACACATCTTTCTTAAACGGCTCATAGTAGACCTTAAGAAACTTTCTGAGATCAGGTGTCTGGTACTTGCTCTCCATATATGGCGGATTTACCACTACCGCGTCGTACTGCGCTGCCAGCATCTCGGCCTGCTGCACCAGCGGCCCCAAACGCTTGAGCGCATCCGACACAAAGAGGTCCGGGCTGCTCGCCGCGCTCAGCTGCTTCAGCGCCGGTAGCTTCGCCGCTAGCCCCTTCGGTATCTGAATCAGCGAGCCAAAGGTGGTGGCGTGTTCAAAGAGCAGCTTCAGCTCCATGAGGTAGCTGGGTTGCAGCCCGTAGTCGGCAAGCCTCCCCCCCCTGGGCCAGTCGCTCGGCATCAAACCCCGCACTATCCACCAGCGCCATCACGTTGAGCTTTACGCCCCGCTCAAACAGTCGCCGGTCATCGGCCCGGCCCTTCATCATTAGCGCGAAGCCGGTTAGCTGTGCCGCCCGTCCATCGATGTCGAGGCCGAATAGGTTCTTCTCCAGGATCAGCTGCGGGACGTCTCTTTGTCTATAGCCGCGCTCCAGATAGATGGCCTTGAACAGCTCATAAGCCTCCACCAAGATGTGGCCGGAGCCACTGGCCGGGTCGATCAGGGTCAGAGCCTCGGGGTCGAGGCTCGTTGGTGTGATGCCTGCCAGCTGCGCCTTGACCTCCTCGGTCTGCTCAGCCGGCTCGATGTAGTACTCCATCTGCGTCTTGAGCGGGGAGTGGGGATAGGTGGCCAGCCACTGTGCCCCTAGAGAGTTCTGCACCATGTACTTAACGATCCAGTTGGGCGTGAACAGCTGGGTGGCGGCCGGAATGTCTTCCGACTTGACCACCTTGCCGATGACCTGGTCCTTCTTGTCCGAGATGTAGAACTGGTAGAGCCAGCCGATAATCTCGATGTCTTGCCACAGCTCTTCCTCGATGGACTCGACCAACTGGCGGATGAGCGAGTCGGTATGCAGCAGATTGGCCGGCAGGAGCAGCTCGTCAGCCCCGCCAATGGGTTCGAAGAGGAAAGGCATGGCTTGGTGCAGGGCGTTGCACTGGGCCAGGAGAAGGAGCCGGTAGAGCTCCTCGTCCTGGGTGCCGTCGAGTTTGAGCTCGATGGCCTTGGCGCGGTCAAGCCCGGGCAGGTCGACATCGGCAGCGCGGTCAAGAATTTCGGGGTGCGGCAGGCCTTCGGGGTGGCTTAACACCCGGTAGCCGTGGTCAAGGTAGCCGTGTAGCTCCATGTAGCGGATGGCGACAAAGCGGTTAAACCAGGTATAGGCTATCGACTCCATTGCCTGCTCAAAGCCTTGATCCTGAACACGTTTAACCAGCTTGTTGCGAGATTCAGCTATGGTTCTGGAAAAGGGCTGATTACCTACTATCAGCACGTCACCCTGGACCTGTGCTTCAGCAATCGAGGTAGCGGTAATACCCAGTTGAGCGACCTGCCCACTGACGGCGGCGATAAAATTCTTTCTGGCCTCGGGGGCGTATGTTTTCAGTGGCGAGGTGTTCATAGAATACTCCTCACTTCAGTTGCACCCGTTCATCGGCGTCGATGGCTGCCTCAAGGACCTCGCGCAGCTTCGTCAAAAAGATTTCAACGTCTTGTGGAGTCTCGATGAAGATGCCCGGGCACAGTTTCTTAGCCTCAACCACACGGCGTTTTTTCACAATGGACGGCTTGAGGGCATCGGGCTCGGGTGGAGGCGGTATCTGGGCCTTCTCGATGGCGCTCAACGCCCGGTCAAAGGCCACTTCAGCAGTCTGCTGAGCCTGAGCGATGTGGGCAATGCTAGTAGCCTGGTTGGCTGTGCCCAGCAGCTTGTTCAACTCAGCTGTCGCCATGTTGCGCAGTTCCCCGTCCGCTGATACCCTGTCCAATTCTGCAGTGATGCCATCGAGATGCCTTTGAATCCCAGCCACCGCCGGACCGCGTACCCCGGACACCAATTGGTCATTGGCAGTCCTCGCGGTGTAGGTGAGATCCGCAATCTCGCGCAGTAAGTTGTAGGGCCGAGAGGCTGAGCAGATTTCCTCCATCCGAGCCAAGGCTGGTCCACCTTGCGGATCAGCTTCTAGCTGGAGTCTGTTGGGCGACAACTTATCAACCGCCTCACGCAATTGCTCCCAGCTCTGCTTCTGGTTGGTATAGAAATCCTGCAGATCCTGAATATACTCGGCCAAATCCAGCAGGTCAGCCTTATCTTCTACGAAACATTCTAAGAAAGTTCGTGATTCCGTCTCGGCCACATATTGGCTAAGAATCGTCAACCCGGAATCGATTTCGGCTTTACCCGGATATTGGCCGGTATCGGCCAGTGGGGCGTAGCCTAGCAGGTCGTTGTTCCAGTTAGATAGTTTTTTCTGGAGCAAGTCGAATAGTGCATCTTCAGCATTGGGGCCTGTCTGGGCGAACAGTTCTTTAGCCAGGGCTATTGCTTTCTTTATCAGATCTGGACCAGCCGACTGGTGTTGAGTAAGAATTACCCTCCGCTGCTTACTGCTGGAGGTTAAGTGATCGTAGGCGTTATCGAGCGCGATCGGGGCCTTAGTATTACTATCCAGCAGGTTGATCTCTTTTAGCACAGCCAACCGTGCCACCAGCAACACCAGCTCCAGTTCCGGCCAACCGTAGGGGCGTCCGCCGTAGCGTTTGTCAATCAGCTGGTGCAACACAATTGGCTGATTGGATTGAACCGATAGTTGAACATGTTGGCGCAAGTCATTCAGCGCCTCCGGATTGGATTCCGGAGTGTCCAACTCCAGGCTGACTTGCTCCAGGTCATTGGCTCGCAGAATGCTTTGGATCTCCTGTTTCGGGTTGAGGTGCAGGGTGTGGATGAAGCCCATCTTGGGATAAGCGTTTTTAATCAGAGACTCCAAAGCCTGACCGAGTGCCTGCTGCAAATCACTGCTGTCGACCTCCACCTTGTTTCCACTGGCAAAGTAGTCGGCACTGCTCAGCAGAGTCCTCAAGTGGTGGAGAATCCTGCTGCGGCGCGTTCGGTTCTCTTCACTGCGGTCACGAAGGATGCGTTTAGTAGTGTCCGGTAGCGCCCCGGTGTTTTTGGTTTTGACATAGATTTCGGTCTGCAGGTAGGTGCGAAGCTCGTGCCCCAGGCTATTATCGTCGGGCAAACGGATTAGCACCCGGCCCTGTTCCAGGCTGGTATGCATCATGCAGCGGGCATCATCAGTATAATCGCTGTAACTGTCACCTAATGGGCTGAAGAAAGCCACTTCCAGATTGCCCTCGGATTGCTGACCGACCGGATAATCGTCACACAGACGGTTAAAGCTAAAGTCTCGGTTAGTCAGGCTATAGGTGTGTTTTCGTTGATCACCCAAAATGTCCTCGAACAGGATTTTGCCCAACTCTTGCTCCTCAGAACCGGAGGGCACCACGGCATTTTTTATCTCTCGTCCAATGTCCCGCTCTTCATTAGTCAGGAAGAAATAAAGGTCGCCGTTACGAGCGATCAGGGTTTCGTTTTCCAGCCGGGCCAGAGAGTCTTCGATGACTTGACGCAAGGCCAATTTATCGGTGTCGATCTCTTCAATACATAGCGTCACCAGGTTATCCACGTTGCCCGGCAATTCATCCACATACCGAATTAAAAACAACACCCTAAGCAGCGTAGAATCAAAGGGTTGCAGGGCGTGATTCTGGCTGGCCTGCTCGATAGTGCGTTTAACTGCCGTATCCAGAAATCCCTCCACCGAATTATAGAAACGATGGAAGGGGACTAGAGCACCGATCTGCATGGCGCTGAGCTGATTGGCTGCGCTCTGGAAGGCGTCGAGGATAGATCTTTCACCCTGAGAAAGGTGAAGCCCGGTCGCACCAGCCTTGCGGATGGACTCGAAGACTTTCTGCACCAGAACAAACTGATAGGCGGCGAAGGGGTAGCAGGTGGTGAAGTCCTGTTGATCCTGGTAGGTCTTGAAGGTCATGCCAGCATTGACAAAAGAGAGTTGGTTTTTCAGGATGTCGTGTTTGCCGCTATAGGCTAACTCCAGCGGGTTAGTTGCTATCGGCTTCTTGTCCAGCAACCTGCGCTTGATGACCTCGTCCACGTTAGCACTGGATAACGAGAGCCGTGTCTTGAAGCGACCTTGAATTTTGGAGAAGTCTTGCTGCTTGGAGCTCTTTAAATCGCCCAGTACAGCATCCAGATCTTCTTGTGAGGTAACCACCACCCAGGCACGCCCCTGGCAAACCGTTCCCAGCTGCTCGGTGATGGTCTGCAGGTTGAGCATCAGGTGGGTATCGTTGCCGATGAACTGCCCCACCTCATCCACCAGGAACATAATTCGATGTCCTTTGCCCTGCTGGTCCAGGTATTGCTTAACCCAGTGGGCCAAGTTCTCCACCGTCAGGCTGAAGTGCTCAGCCCCACCATCTACCCATTTCTCCAACGAGGTTTCGCTCTGCCCAATCACTTCATTAAGCGCGGTCACCACCTGGTCTCGATGAAACTCCCAGGCGTCGCGTTCCTCCAACCAAGACAGGCTAGACTCACGCAGAAAGGCTTGATGGAAATCTTCCAGTTTCCCCTTCTGGTCCAGAAAACGTTCCATGTGAGCCAGGTGGGGGTAATCACTGCTGTAGCCTTGCTTTTCGTTGAGGACTTTCAGGAAGACCTGAAGTAGGGCATCGCGACCGGAGCTGTGATCGGCTTTGCTATCGATGTTGAACAGAACGGTATCAGTGGGAATGCCCACGGCTTTTTTTAGGTCAGCGAACAACATGGCGTCGCTGAATTTATCGGCGAAAAAGTCGATGGCCTTTCGTTCTTGCCCGTTGAGCAGGTGTTGATTGTTTTCCAACAGGTAAGATAGCACTTTGATAAAGTGGGACTTACCACAACCGAAGAAGCCAGAAATCCAGACCCCGTTCCTACCCTCGGCATTAGCGTCGGACTCCACCGTGGACAGCAACACCTCTACCAGATCCCCCATGTGTCGGGTCAACTCCCGGGTAACAACGAACTCCTCCAGTTCCTGCCAGACTGAAGCCGCGTCCAGTTGGTCGGCCTTGACCACCCCGTTGATGTTGCGATCGATTCTGCGTGCAAATAGGTCGGAAATTTTCATGTCTCTGCCCCTCAGGAAACCAAAGTAAAGGCTCGATAATAGGGTTTTTGACCCGGCTGGGATGAGCCGGCCTCCAACTGCCCGAAAAGTCGGAGGGTGGTCCCATCAAAAATGCCCGGATAGAATATCACCACTGGCGTCTGCTCCATAATAGTATGCAGACAGTTAAGCAGACCGTGGATGCGCAGCATAGGCCACAGACTACCGACCCCGGAAAGTATCAGCAGATCCAGATCTGCAGGTTGATATTCACTGGCGATGAAGTCTCGGATCCTTTCGGCCGACATTGGGCCCTTAAGGGCTTTTAGCATAGCCGTTTCTCCTTTGGACTGCTGCATCTCCAGGGCTCTTTTCAATAACCCTCTTTTTTCCAGATAAGCGAGTGCCACCTCGAACAGGTTTAGCTCTGAGACTCTCAGTTGGCTATGGTGAGTGGAGAACCGGCTCATCATCATCTGGATATGCTCTCTCACTCTTAACTCTTCTTCCGCTGGGTAGTCAAAAATATAACAGGCGATCTCGTTACCAATTCCCTGGCTGGATAAAAAGGCCGGGTCAGTCACCCGTTCCAGGATTCGGTTCAGGCGGTCTGTCAAATCCATATTCACTCCATCACCTGCAGACAGCGAAGAACGTAGTCTTCACCCTGATGGCGTAGGATGTTAGCTAATTCCTCATCCAGGAAAACATTCTGTAACACTAGACTTCGAGTATCTTTCAGGTAGCCGGCTTGGGCTAGCATGGAGAAGACGGCTGAACGGAGCCGGTTCAAAGTGCTTTGACTCCAATCAGGCATTTCAGCATCCCGTGCCCGGCAACCGGCGATGTAATCGTTCCACAAGCGGTGTTCTAGTTTAGGGGCGAAGAGTGCCTTCTGCTCGCGTAGGGTCAGGTCCATGAAATCACCCAGCAGGCGGCTGTTTTTTATTGCCCCCGCCAGAACGGCCTGAGTAGCAGCAACAGTTTCGTCCTGGTGAACTATTCGCCATAGGTCTGGACCAAAAGGTTCCAGCCGAGCTCGAAGTAACCCTGAAATTCTCCTGATAGATTCTGGGCTTCCCATCTGGAGCACATTTTGTTCTAGCGTGGCCTGCTTCCACTCTAGCTGGCTCACTCCCTTCAGCAGCAAGCCGGCAATAATTCGGCCTTCACGAAGTCGTAGGGAAGCGCTGGTGATAGTGGCGGTGTAGGTCAAGGGACCAACTCCTGAATGTAGCAGCAATGTTTCATCTGTTATTTCGCTTTGAGGGGTTATACCATACGGCGGTGTGGGTCAATCTCCGTCTATTCACCCCTTCGCTTCATGATTGGGGTCGGCTTAGTAAGTGGGGCGAACCCATAATAGTTAACTCCGTTGAACCCTTCATCAACAGCCAAAATCAACCCACCGTCAATATTTAAAAGTGAAGGCAAGTCATCAATATTTATATCTTCTATATCTTCCAGGTTCTGATCCAGCAAATCTTGAAGACGCAGGCTAATATAGCCATACACACCAGCATTCCCGACCCAGGTAAAAAGCAGGGTTGGGTCGTCCTTGTTCTCTCCATCTTCTTCAGTGACAGCAGGAAGACCGCTAAAGGGGGAGTAAATATAAGCTGGTGGATTTTCATACCGTATACTGACGACAGGCATTGCCATTTTACTTGCTCCTCTAAAGTCTGCGCTGGATTCTAAGAGATATTCATTAGCAGGTAGCATTAAATATTTATACTCGGTCTAAAAATTACTAGACCTACGGTTTGCGACGGTTAGTTGTCTTAAACTTCATCCATATCCCTAGTGCGCATAGCTGAGATGCGCTGCGATTGCTGGGCAAATGCGTCTCTAACGCCTTCACTGGTGGCTTCAAATTGAACCACACGGTCAGGTGCAATAGATAATTCTTTTGCGGCTGCGAATGCATCCATATTGGCAGCTTGAAATTCAAAGGCCCAGTTATACTTCTCCGTTTGATGCTTGATCATCTCGGCCACTTTAGGTTTGGAATAGGTTTGGCTGGCGTTTTCATAACCATCAGTTAGAATTGAGACGATCACCTGCGACGGTCTTTTACTTTCTGGTGTGGCGGCCAATCTTTCCCCCACCGCATCAATAGTTTTGCCCACGGCATCCAGCAAAGCGGTTGAACCTCGAGGTACATAGGTGTCTTGATTCAACGGTTCCACTTGCTGAATATCAACCGCTTGATGGACAACTTGATATTCGTGATCAAATAAAATCAAACTCAGTTTGGCTTCGCCTGGCTGGCGTTGCTGGGCAGCCAGAAAAGTATTAAAACCACCAATGGCATCATCCAAGATGGATTGCATGGAACCGGAGCGATCGACAAGACTGATAATTTCGGTTAAATCTTCTTTCATGGCTAACTCCTATTTCTGATCGTTGATTACTGGTTGGCCCGTCCAGCCTGATAAAGCTGATCAGCCAGAGTCTCCATCTGCGGTTTGAAAGCCAGCTGCTGTCTCCAGTGGGCGGGAATCCCGCTCTCACCATAATAAGCACCAGCCAGTTGACCGTAAATAGCACCAGTAGTGTCGGCGTCATCACCCAGATTGACAGCCATTAGTGTACCCTCTTCAAAAGAATCACTGTGTTCAAAAGCCCAGAGAGCAGCTTCCAGGGATTTAACCACATAACCGGAACCCACAATCTCAGGCGGTTGCTTAGTTTTAAAACTGCCCAATCTAACCTGTTCTATTTCTGCGGATAAGGAATCTTGCCGCCAATAATCAGCCAGATAGGTATCGGTAAGCAGGTCAGCTTTATCCTGACCATCAATAGCAGCCACAATCAATGAGGCGTAGTAGCGGCAAGCATCAATGGCATTGGGAGCAGCGTGGGTGGTAATAGAGCTTTGGCCCGAGAAATGGACAGCATCAGCCATGTTACAGGCGTAGAAAAGAGGGACCGGAGCCAAGCGCATCAGGGAACCATTACCAGCGGTAAATGGGTCGGTCGGAGCATTAGGTCGTCCAGATTGCTCAAAGGCGTGTAAAGCAGTGCGGATGGTGTTACCAATGTCAAAGCAGAAGTCTTTGCAACTAAAATAACCGTCACGGTACCAACGGCAGTAACGGGTCAACTGGTCAACTAAATTTAAGCCCTGGCATTCGATTAAGCTTTCAGCTAGGCAAAGAGCCATCGAGGTGTCATCAGTCCACTGACCGGGTTCTAGTTGAAACACACCGCCACCGTTCATGTCGGTGACCGGTTCAAATGTGCCGGGTGCCTGAAACTCTACCGTGGTGCCGACCGCATCACCAGCGGCCAGACCAAGAATAGATCCTCGATATCGTTGAATAGTGGGGATTGACATTCAGCATACCTATTTTGGAATGCGTATTGTAGCATATGGTTGGATATTCGCTAGTCTACCTGGTCTCTTTACGATCTTCAGAAGAAAAATCATCTACAATGGAAGCTACTTTTTAAGTATAATGAAAATTGCGAACCAACTTAGAAAAACCGAGTGGATAAGGTTAATTCGGGCTTGATCGGATGGGTTTTTACTTACAAAAAGGCATTAACCTCAGCGATTGAGATAGCATACCCTGTGAAAGCTGAGTAATAAATATTGATACTAAGCCCTCATGGAAGACGGAATATACTGCCAAGTGTGAATATAGTTAAAAGCAACCTGCACGGGGGACATTGCCCCTGCGGGGTTATCAGACGGGTATCAGCTGCCCTTAGCGGGTGCCCTTTTTCTGTGCGCTACTAGGGCCTGTTAACATTGATTCATCGTTAGTGTATTCTATGGCCATTGGAGGAAAGACCATATCAACAGAAAACTGTTGCCAAACCACCAGTGGCAAGGCATCAAACATCTTCTACCAGGCCAGAAGGGTGACCCTGGCCAGACCGACCGGGACAACCGATTGTTGATTGAAGTTGTGTGGTGGATTGCACCGACTAGGCCACCTTGGCCCCACCTGCTTCCTACCTTTGGCAACTGGCACCGTGTCTACAGGCGCTACTCCGGTTGGGGCCAAAAAGGGGTTTGGAAACCTCGGCTGGAACAGGTCTCCGATGATATTGATCTGCAACAACTTCTCCTCCATAGCACAATCATTCCAGTTGATCAGCCTGGCGCAGGTGCAAAAAAGAGGGGCCTCCGGCCATCGGTCGGTCGCCTGGTGGATTGACAAATTGATTCAGCCGTTGATGGGCCAGGCAATCCATTAGGTTCTATTTTGACCGTGGGTCAAGATTCCGATATCATCCAGGGCTTGAATCCAGACATGGGAGCGATGGTGGTCAGACCAGTGGACAGTAATCGCAACCAACAACCAGAGTCTGATGATCACTGCTACAAAGACCGTAACCTGGTAGAGCGTTTCTGCCATAAAAGGAAACAGTTTGGCCGTCTTGCCAGGGACGATGAAAAGCTGGATCGTAACTTCGGGTCTAGGCTCAACTTGGTGTCTACCATCATCTGGTTGGCGTGAATGTTAACAGCCCTTAGTACCGGAATAGGAAATGGAATAAAGGTGACAGACCTGAATGCCTGCCGGTTGTCACCCACGAAACGGGTATACAGTAAATGAACCAGCCTAAAGGCCCTATCAAATGGATCCCGGTTCCGGTCACAACTTGAGCCGTTTTTAGACCAAGAGCAACAGGAAAATAGTATGGCTAAGGCCACATACGTCGACAGCACTGCTACATGTCGACAATGGGAGCTAAGTTGCCCCAAACCGCCATATGTAAAGAGATAAACCAGCCGACAAAGGCCCCAAATAATCGCATTCTTCCCTATACCAATGGTAATCACACTTGACCGCTCAATATGCTATTTCGCCTAACGTAATCATTAATAAAGGGGTTGCCTGACGAATTGTTACCACCAGAATATCTACTGTAATTTCGAGCATGGCCAAGCTATGGCTTAGTAGAATTAGGTTCTCTTGTTAGCGGCACGACTTCTGCTATTTAGACCTCTGGTATACTTTTGGTTTCTTTCTGAAATGGGGCTCTTTGTTCAATCGCACTGAAACTCAGAACCAGCAATAGAACCGTGGCTTGAATAACAGAGGTCAGTTTTGAGAGCACGTGAACCATCAACTGCATGGCATCTGCCCAACCTGTAATCCACCAAACAGCAAGGCAGAGAAAATTACGCCAATTGGATTTAATCGGGCCAGAAGTGAAACTGCGACTCCAATGAAACCAGGATCTAACATACTCATGTCTGCCGGTTGGAAAAGCCGATAAGAACTGATGCTGATTAGATCTATAGTTACGGCCAGTCCTGTTAGCTCACCACTGGCCAACATGGCCAGAACAATATTTTGTGGTACATTGATTCCGGTGACTCGTGACACTGACGGATTTTGGCCAACGGACCGTAGACGGTAGTCAGTGGTAGTATACATCGGCTTTTATGGTCCACCAGATGGTGATAGCTGCGCTTAACCAGCCAGTTTCCCCAAGTGATTAACCAGACAAAAACTAGACCGAAACCTAGGAACAATTCCCCAATACGGTCTGCCTGTTTCAACTGGCTGGCTTCCAGGTCAAATCCATGCCCCTTCATATCGTCTCTTCCACCCACATGCGCTGACCGTAGATTTTCAGTCGACCGGCTTGGCCCGGCGGATCGGAGAGCAGATACCGGGGCTCGTCTTGACCTACCTCCCAATGTCGCAACAGCCAGTACCAACCATAGGCATCTTTCTCCGTTAGGCGCACCCAGCCTATGACCCGCTTTTGGCCTGGCTCAAGGGCTAAAGCATTCCTGAACTCAACTCATAAGTAGTGCAACAGCGGGTACGCATTTAAGGGGTAAACTGTGGCAGTATCAAGGCTTCTTAAACCATCGAGCCAAGGGAGTGCTTATGAGAGACTATGTACAGCTTAGCCAGCAACAAAGAGATACCATGACCGCCGGGAACAACTTACAGACCGTATTTTCATCGAGGAACGACCATCTGTTATAGAGATAAAACCGAGAATTGGTGATTGGGAGGATGAGATAATCACAGGAAGAAGACATCAAGGCTCTCTGGTCTCTCTGCTAGAGGGAAAATCTCTTAACAGGTTACTAATAGCATCAAGCCCCATTAAGACCGTGTCCAGACCATTACTTTGGATCATGCACCAGGCGTTGGCAAAAATACTCGAAGCCGATGCTTGCCGGCAGAGAGGATGGAATGAAAAGACAACTGGACTAATCAGACCGTAGTTTCCAAAATGTTGTGACCTGTCCTCAGTCACAACAGAAGAGATTGAACAACCGTCTGGGGAAAACTCTAAAGTCTAAAACACCTGCGGAGGTATTCTTGAACATCAATTCCGTTCTAACCCTAAATAGTTGTACCTACTACTTGAATTCAGGAAGCAATACAAAGCAGGTGAAGATGAAAAACACCTGGAAAGATACCAGGAATTTAGATACGACTACTTTGGGAGGAGTCGGAAAACGACTTGACAGGACTAAGTTTTTTTTGTAAACTAGCTGAGATCTGGTTTGAGAAGGTTTTTTAGATTTAAAGGTTTTAAGGAGAAGCGAAATTCATCCGTTATGAAGAAGGTTTTGAGCCTCACAGCGATAGTGGTGATAATTGTGGGGTTTGGTTGTGATCAAAGCAACCAAATTGTCACCGATATGGAACTTGGAAGGGATATGTTTAATGGGTCGGGTAACCTAAATGCGGCTGTCGGCCATCTGGAAAAGGCAAAAGAGGTTGAAGAAAACCCAACAGAGGCGCGAACACTACTAGCAATTGCCTATTCCTATGGTCTTTCCACTGGAGATGCTAGGGCATTAGGGAAAGAATCTACCTACAAAAGTAAAGGAAACGACCTCGTCTCCAGCCTAAGTAAGACTGAGATACAGGCCATTCTTGATCGGCTCTTGGAACACCGTCGCTACCACAAAGCGGCGATGGATGTGATCGTTGCATCAGGCCAAAAAGGAGTACCTGTTCTCTTGGGAGCAGTTTCCAGTCCGATTTACACCAAAATTCAATCCGAAGTGGAAGAGATGCTAGTTCGGATTGGAAATCAAGATGCCTCATCTATAATCCAAGCGTTGGGTAACTCCAGTATGTCCACGGCTAAAAAGATGGAGATTGTCCGCGTAATTGGCAAAATCAACAATTTGGATGCCAAGGAGCAGTTGGTCAATTTTCGATCGAATGTAAATGGGGCATTGAGAGTCGAAGTTGAGGCTACACTCTATCAACTCGGAACTACTGAATATCGGTCTGAGTTAATTGCTGGTCTCAGCGCAACAGATGTCGAAACGAGACGTGCAGCAACGCGGGCGATGTCACTAATTAACAAATCTCCCACTGACCAAATTATTAAAGCGGCTGAGGATCAGGATGTACAGGTTAGATTGCATGCGATGGATGCGCTAGCGAAATATCCAGCCAAGTCTGCCTTGGCAACGATTTTGGAAGCCGTTTTTAGCGATCCAGATGTGAGTGTTAAACAGGCGGCAACTACTGCTGCTGTTGAACACATCAGTAAAGGGTATGGCAAAGGGTTAGCCAAGCAATTAGTCGGCAAGATTAAAGACATGGAGAATCCCGACGATCGCCTGAGGGTGGTTAAACTACTGAGAACAGACCGAATCAGAAATCAGATTAAGATCAACAAATTTGAGAATTTGGAATATCAAATCTACGAATATATGGACAAGGAAGAGGACAACGAAATGGTGAAGCGTGAGCTGAACCGTTTACTTAATGACCTGGATACAAGTAGCTAAACCCCCCGACCGGATAGGCGCAGAAGACAACGATGAAGGGAGCTAATTTTAGTTAGTTTCCTTCACTTTCTCCAACCAGCCAAAACTCCCCGCCGCTTTGCTCTGATAGTGTCCTCATGATTACGGCTCCTGGGAAATCGGCAGACATCTCTGCTCCCATTGCAAATACTTTAGTGCCTGTTGGAACTTCATTTTTGATTTTGCTAAAATCAGGGATTCCTGCCGTTGTCAAAATCCCATCACTGAATAGGACCACGATCGTTGGTTGGGTATTTCGAATTGAGTCCAGTGCGGCTAACATATCTTGATCAGAAGCCTGAGCTGTTTTCTTGGGTTGGGCTAGATCAAGCTCCTCAATCGCTTGCGTGACATTGGTTTTAGTTGCCGCAGAGAAGTCGGGCCGCCACCTCTTGACCTCTTCACTAAAGGTTAAGAGGTTAAATTGATCGTGGTCTTCCAAAAAGCCGAGCGAGTCTTGCAAGATCATCCGTATACGACTCAAGCGAAGTGGATTCAAATTCAGCATACTGGAAGACAGATCCATTGCATAAATGATCCGCTGTGGTCCAGGTTGCTTTTCAATGAATTTGACTAACCGACTTTTGGGAGTCTCACTCTTTGCTTCCTGCGTTCTTCTCATGACAACGGGTTTTTCTATTACTGGGAGCTGGTTTGGAATATCGACATTGGTATCGAGGCCGACCGGTTGGTCAAGCCAAGCCGTTTGAGAAAGATCAAAACGGGTCGGTTGCGCGGCAGAAACAATCCCCCGGTCAGAAACTGGTGCATTACTAGTCAAGATTTTCAGACTGGTTTGGTCGGTCGGCGTGGTTACTTCTCGTTTCTGAAGCTGAATACGCTTGGGAGGAATAATTCGCTTAATCCGTTGTTTTGGGGCTTCCATTAAGGCTCCCTCTATCCGATCTACACGTCCCTCCTCTTTCGCTGGCATCCAAAAGTAGAATCCGATGATACCGATCGACAGGTGTAGTACAACGGATAAAGTTAGTGCCAAGTTTGATCGATGGATACCTTTCATCTAATAGCTCCGAGAATCAATATTCTAATTGGTAGCGTTGTACTGCTCAATGGAATGAGAATTTTAGGCCAATACAACTGTATTCAGTTAGACTGTCACGGAGTCAAAGGATACACCGATCAGGAAGTTCTGTCCAGATATTTTTCACTTTACTAAGTTGACCTAGACAATAGAATCGGTGAAGATACATTGATACTTTCAAATCAATAAAATGTCAGTATATTTGACGATTAACCATCGGTCTAAAATCTATTTTGATATCAGTCGATTGCTGGTTTTCTGTTTTCTTTGTTTGATATCTGGCGTTGGATATAGCTTGTCGCTGGTCACATCGGGTGTGTCCAAGGCCGCCATCTGGATTGACCAAGATGCCAGTCAAACAGAGGTGTTAGCGGCTCGCGAGATTCAGTATTATGTCTATCTGATGAGCCAGGTTGAATTGCCGATTCACCGTTTCTCTCGACCAACAGATCAGGCGGTGTACATCATTATCAAACCCGCCCCATTATTACCAACTCAACCAGTACTGACCGAAAAAGATCTGTTTTTTTTGGACTCAACCAACGATGGATACGTAATTCAGTCGAATCCAGAAGCCGTCCTGATTATATCAAAAACCGGAAGCGGACTAATCTATGGTAGTTATGCCTTAATTGAATCGGTGGTGAGACAACTTAGTGGTTTGTCCGGTGTAGACCTCGATTTTCTGATGCCACAATCGGATGACATTGAACTTCCTCTTTTCGATATACGGGAAGGTCCCTTTTATCCGGTTCGGGCCACATTGGAGGTAATGGCCCCCGATTGGTTGGTGCGTCACCGGTTAAATATGAGTGGCGGTGAAGGGGTTTGGACCGGTACCGGCAACGACGATGGTTTAGGTACTGCATTCAAGTATGTAGCCGACTTTGAGCCTTACCAAGATGAACCGTTGCCTGAACGCCAAGGGCGGATTGCGAGACTGCGTAACCGCTTTGGCCAACTAAAATCCCGTGGGATAGATTCGTACCTATTTATGTATGTAACTGGCGAATCTACCCAGGCTTTAATCGAGCAACGGCCAGATTTATTTGAACCGGCCGTCGCTTATGGCGGAGCTAGAAATGGGGTCAGCTACCGTCCCTTCTGTTGGTCAAATCCCCATTTTTTGCAGTTGGTTCGTCAATTAATACAGGAGATTGTCACAACATATCCGGATCTGGCGGGGTTTCACTTGCGGGCCTGGGGGTATGAAACACGTGCCTGTAACTGCCCTAAATGTGGCGACCGTTCTGACGTTGGGCAGAAACGTCTCTGGCATCTCTTTTTTACCATTGTCGAGGCCGCCCGGCAGGTTCGACCTGACTTTAAGTTCTACCTATCAGGATACAACCAATCTTGGTTGCGTGACCCGGACGGTAGTTATGCGCGCCAATTGCCGAGCGGAACGATTTTTTCCAAAAAATGGGGTTATGATGGAGAGCCAGTCACCGATCCAAACATTCCACCGGCACTATTAAAAAAATTGGGTCAATCGGGACATCAGTTGATTGTCCTTTCCCACGACGTAGAGGAGGTGATGCCGCTGTGGATGGTGGAAGGAGATCTCTTTGTGGAGGGCGTGCGACAGTTTAGCACTGACCACCTGACACCTGGACTGGGTGGATTTACCGTTCAGGGGGCAACGGTTGGTTTAGGTTGGCTCGATCAGATCTTAAGCGCCAGGATGAATTTTGATCCCACCATCGACCATTTTCAACTGATGCAAGACTATCTGTCCAACGGGTATGGTCGGCAAATCTCTCCGCTGATCTTGTCAGCCGTGCGAATTAACACCTGGGTGATGTCGAGCTACTTTTCCGATTATGCGGGCTCCTCCTCGGTGAGTGGTGATTACGGGAAAGGGTCTGCTATGTTCGCGACCCGTTTTTGGGATATTATCGGAGGCGAAGCGGTTGACGATACGTTGGCCATTCCAAATTTCAAGCAAGCCGAATATGCTAGAGATCGGCTGGAGTCACTGCTAAATCAGCAACAGCAAGCAACCGAGAAGATTGCACAGGCAGTTGAGTTAATGTCAGATCAGATTGATGATAATCGCCGCCGGAATTTGCTCGACACAGCAGAGATTTTCGAGCTTTGGCAGCAGTTATTTGCCAGTCGACTCAGCCTGGTCCAAGCCATAGTGGTGGGTTATACACCTGCGGTGGAAAAGCCACAAATCCAGGTTCACATTCAGCGAGCAATCCAGCATAGTAAGGCTATGACCGGTAATGTCTATCGAATCAAGGGCTATGTCCCTGTTTTTGGTTATTCCCGGGCAGTTATTATTACCAGTCTAATTAAAAAACTGGAGCAAGAGGCAAAATGGTTGCACCAGTTTCCGGCTCAAACGCTGATTCGAGAACTCGAAAGCTCAGAACAACAGGCGCCGGAGTTGATGATCGCTGAACCACACAACCATCCGAACCCATTTTATCAGCGCACAACTTTTGTCTATGAACTGAACCGGTATGTAGATCAGGTTGAAATCCACATTTATACTCAATCAGGTCGCTTAATTCGCCGATTAGATGACGTACCGACTCGTCAAGGGTACAATGAAACTATCTGGGATGGGCGGGACCAAGAAGGGCAAATTTTACCGAATGGGATCTACTTTTATACAGTTTCGGCGGAGGATCGAAACGAAAGTTTTCAAGTCTATAGTCGGTTAGCAATTCTTCGCTGAATCGTTTACCTTCGGACTTTTAGCACAATAATTCAGAAAGCCAGTAATCACAGGAGTTCTGACGGGTTTTCTTTAGAATACACCTGCATTTCATCCGAAATAGGAAGCGAAGTCTATTGATCCCAGAAGGAGGTATAAATGCCCATTAATGCTGGGGAAGTTAGCGAAAAAACCATAGCAATGGTATGAGTCTCTGGTAAAGTAGCTTCCAACAGCGAGTGGTTTTGTCGATGGCATGTCAGTATTCAAACCGTTTTTACCAGAATGGGAAGAAACAACGGAGGAGGAATTTCGGCAAACACTGACCAAGGAGGAGTTAAAGGTGAGGGAGTGGGTAGTGAGTTGAGTGAGATCGATAAACCGGCTGGGTGTTTTTCGCGTTGAGGAGCGAAGACTTCGGAGTGAGTACCCAACAAAGCAAATTGTCGGCAGCTCATTGCATCCGCTTTTAATCGGAGGGAGAAACAGTACTAGATACTGTTTCTCTATTTCTGGGATAAGATTTGTTCCAGAGGTCGGACTCGTGTTGTTTGAGTCGCACGTTGACGACGAAGCGCTTTCTGGTCTGCCAGATAATCGGTTGTCTGACGAAGTTCTTGCTGGCGTTTCTCTCCAGCCCGGCGTTGACCGCTTTTCTGGTCGGTATAGTTGATTTGCCACATCCCTTTTTGCTTGGCGGTCAAAACAAACTCACCGTCCATTCGGCCATTGATATAACGGAGCAGATCTCTAATCACCCAGTAGACGTCAGAGGCTGAATAGGACAACGTGTTATGATGAGACTGTTTACCGATATAACCAGCGATCTGTTGAACGACCTCGGAAATCTCTTTGGCGGTGTAACTCTTCTCTTCGATTTGTATCATTAGCTAGCGGCCTGAATCGTCGGCATTCGTTTTGGTTTGCTTTCAAGGCGGTTAACGGATTTGGCCGAATTACGAACTTGAATGAGCTGGCTGGCAATAGAAACTGCAATTTCGGGGACAGTTTTAGAACTGATGTCCAAGCCAATCGGTGCATAAATTTGTGCCAGTCGTTTAGGTGAAATCCCCATTTCGATTAGATCGTCGAAGATCAGCTTAATCTTACGCCGACTTCCAATGAGGCCAATGTAACAGGCTTTAGAATTAATCACAGCGTGCAGTGCTTCTTCATCATGGTTATGACCCCTGGTGACAATTACCACGTAAGTTAGGTGATCTATCGGATATTGGCTGAGTTCAGTAGCAATGTCCCCAACAATGATCTGCTTGGCATCGGGCAAGTAGCGTTCAGAAGCTAAATCTACCCGATCGTCAATCACCGTTACATCAAAGTCAGTCCAGTTGCCCAGATGGCACAAAGCTTGACCGATATGTCCAGCCCCAGCAATCAACAGGGTGGAACGTGATTGGATGGGTTCAATAAAGACTGAAATTTGTCCTGTTTCATTCCCCGAATTCCATTTGAATAGTAGTGGCTCGCTAGTCCGTAAGACGTCAGAAGCAACTTGATGCACCTCAGTTTCCAGTGCGGTGCGACCCAGATTACCAACGGTTTCTCCATTAGTAGCGACCAATCGTTTTTGTCCTACTTGAACCTCGGTGTCTTCACTCTCAACTACGGTTGCTACATAAAGGGAGATTTTATGTACTGATAGGCGTTGCAAAGAATTGAATAGATTTTGTTCGGTTTTGGAGGTGGGTAGGTCGATAAAGATCTTCATCTGTCCGCCACAAATCAGTCCATCATCCCAACCGTAATCGTTATCAAGCTGAAACTCCAGCAAGCGGGTCGTTCGTTCCCGAATCAGGTCGATAGCCTGCTGACGGGTTTCAGCCTCGACACAGCCACCACCTAGGGTACCGATATTTTGTAGATCGGGTAGAATTAGCAATTTGGCACCCGATTTTTGCGGCGTTGATCCTTTGGTTTCAACAACCGTGCAGTAAGCACTCGTCTCGCCATTCTCAATCAGCTCTGGAATCTTTTGGTAGATCTCTTGCACTATCTATCCTTTCAAATACCTGTAATATTTCATCCACACTACGCCTTGTAGAATTCGACGTTTTGACCAGCTATATCTGCTACCCGCTCCACCAGAGTTTGACGAGTTGATTCATCCATACCGCTAAACAATTCGGCAAGATCTATCTTTTCTTGCATCTGAGTTGCATCGTCTGGTCCAGAAATAAGGGTCGAAATCGGAAATGACCAAACAAAGTTGATCGCTTCTGCAATGCTAATTCGATTGGGCACCACTTTGGGTCGGTTCCCGTGTTCCCCGTGTTCCGAACCACCAAAGAAGCCGCCGTTAGCGAGCGTTTTCATAGCCAGTACGCCAATACCTCGATCAACCAGTTTAGGCAGTATGTCCCCGACAAAGCTCTTGTAGCTCAAGTCGGCAACATTGACCGGCATCTGACAGACATCAAAAATACTAGATTGATCCAGTAGGCGTAGGTGAGCCGAGGGTTGGGTGTGCCCGGTGAAACCAATATACCGAGTCTTACCGGCCGCTTTAGCCTCCTGCATAACATCGAAAACACCATTCTGGATGCATTGATCGACATCTTGAGCGCTGGTGATATTATGAACTTGCCATAGATCCAATTGATCGGTTTTGAGCCGCTTCCGCGAGGCATCCAAATGTTGCTGGGCTGTCTTGGCATCACGTGCCGCACTTTTGGTCATGATAAAGATCTGGTCACGGTATTTGGGGATCAGCAACTTTCCCAATCGACTTTCACTGCCACCATCCTGGTAGCTTTCAGCGGAATCAAAAAATCGAACACCGCCTTCAATTGCGACCTCAATTGTTTTTTGCGCCTCGTTTTCGCCCATCCGACCAATGTGCCATCCACCAATGCCTAACATTGTTACCGTTTCGCCAGTTTCTCCCAGCCTACGCGTCGGCAAAAGTTTCCCTAGTTTGTCGCTAAGCTGAACCGCCTGTTGTGCCGAATCCAAGGAATTAGTTAGCATTACACCAGCGGTTAAACCAGTAAGGGATTTCATGAAAACTCTTCGATCCATCGACTCTTCAATTAGGGCTAGTTGGTCTCTATGTAGTAAAGTTTGTTGGATTGAGTAGTGTTCATACTCAATGAAAACGTGTGTGTTTGTGACTGATAATTCAAGACCAAACCGTGCAAATGCTTATCCATTTAGCTCGGCGAGAAAATAACATTAGAAATAGAGTATCACAAATTACATTGATCTACCAATCAAAATCGATTATACTGCCCAATAGGTTTTGAAAACCCTTTCAGGAAAGGCAGGTATGGGAACACTAAGCGGGATAGAATTAAAACAGTTAGTTTGTAATAATCAATTTGAACCTCGTTGGGAGCCGTATAAGTTAGCAGATCTAGATCCAAAGGAGGTTCGTGTTAAGAGTGAATTAACAGCGGCTAAACACGGCACTGAACATTCGGAGCTATTGGGTAAATCGATCTACTCTAAAGTACCCTATTTAGGGGATAAAAAAGTCTTTGATCGCTCACAAGAGCAAGAACACGACCCGTCACAGTGGCGTGGTGTTGGCAATACGACTGTTGGTAGAGTAATTGAAGTTGGCTCTGAGGTGACAGATCTAAAAGAGGGAGATCTGGTTTGGGGCTACGGCAACTTTCGAACCGTTCATCAAGGGAGTCATTTTCGACTGATGCCAGACGGTTTTAGCCCGGAAGCCGCCTGCTGTATGGACCCAGCTAATTTCGCGCTGGCTGCCGTTCGAGATGGTAATATCCGTGCAGGTGAAAAAGTAATTGTTTTTGGCATGGGGGCCATTGGGCTTTTCACCGTGCAGCTAGCCCGGTTTTCAGGCGCTATCGACGTAGTTGCCGTGGATCCGCTTCCTAATCGACGAGAACTGGCTCTGAAACACGGTGCCACTGTGGCCGTTGACCCGAATGAAGTTGGCGACTTTGGGATGGCTTCACGGGAGTGGTTCGATGATGGAGCCGATGTCACCGTTGAAGCCAGCGGTAATTACCATGCGCTGAATCAGGCGATTCGCGCCACCCGCTACGCCGGAAATGTAGTTCTACTGGCATTCTACACCGGGGAATCGCAAGGGCTGTTTCTAGGCGAGGAATTTCACTTTAATCAGACCAACATTATTTCAGCCCGGGCCTGTAGCCATCCGCAACGCGATCTTTACTGGAGTGAAGAGCGAATTTTTGAGATTCTAATCCAGCTCTTTTGTCAGAGAGATTTAATTCCTCATGGACTCCCTTCACCAATTGTCAATCCGGACGAGTTGCCAGTGGCCTATGGGCAGATCTTACATCACCCGGCTGAAGTGATTAAAGTCGGCGTTCGTTGGTAAACAACGCTTACATAAAATATTTGAAAAGGGGAAATATTGATGGATTACCAGAAAGTATTGACTGAACTCGAAGACCTGGTTCTTGAAACCTACAGTCTATGGGATCATAACCGCATCGGTTTTCAGTGGCGACACTATACTTGGAACCACACCAAACGGGTACGAGCAATGGGGATGGAACTTGGCCGCAAAGTCGGCGGTGATGTCAAGAAACTAGAGTTGGCCGGGACACTACACGACATTACGAAAAAGTACGATGGGGAAATCTTGACCGACAAGGAGGGTAAGCGGGTTACCAGTTCCCAAGGCTTTTGGCTAAATGAGAAGTTGAAGCCTAGCCAACAGAACGTGGTTACCGAACTCTACGACCGGTACGACCTCTATAATACTGTACATCACGACTCTGGAGCGGTGATTACGGAGAAAATCCTAGTTGATTTTGGTTTTGATACCGATTTTGTTGAAGCGGTACGTTCTATCGTCTTTGCTCATCTCAAACCGATCAACATAACTGATGACGATTTCAAGATCCTCTACAAAAACATCGAGAATCAGATTTTGTACGACGCCGATACGATGGATCCAAATATAGGGTATACGGCCTTTTTCCGCAATATTCATATTCACGCCCATTTCGCCATTCAGCGAAACGGCAAGTTTGAACTTCAAGGATACGTTGAAGGATTACCGAAATTTGTCGATTCTAAAGACAGTTTCGTCAATCATCTGTTGACCGACGTCGCAAGAGAGGTAGCGGCTAATCGTCAAACTAGGAGTCGTAACTTGGTAACGGAGATGAATCAGGAATTGGAAAATCTGGAAATCAATCGCAAGTATGGATTGCTGGGTGTAATCGAGTACTTTGTCAGTGAGGTTGAAGATCCAGATTTCGCCTATCAACTCAACTATTTGCAAAATGAGTGGATTCCTCAACGCCAGAAACAGTTGACGAACGGCAATCTGTCGTCAGCCGAGCGAGATGATGCGCAAGCCGCTATCGATCGGGTGACAACCTTTACCAACGACCTGGAAGCTGAATATAAAGGGCTAATCTAAATCAACCTATAAATTTTATGCAACCAGATACCAGGATTAGGCCTAATCTCGTCTACCTCTTTGCCGACCAGCTTCGGTACCACGCCTGTGGGTTTGCTGGGGACCCGTGGGCACAGACCTCGAACATAGATTCACTGGCTAAGCAAGGCGTCGACTTTACCAACGCCACCTCCTGTACCCCGGTATGTGCGGCGCATCGAGCTTCTCTTTTTACGGGCAAGTACCAGAGCAGTCACGGCATGGTCATCAACGAACTCCGCCTAAGTCCTGAGCATCGCTGTTTTGGCCATGTCTTGACGCAAAACGGCTACGATACCGCTTACATCGGTAAGTGGCATCTGTGGGCCAATGAACTCGGCAATCACCGGGCCGTACGTAATGGCTTTGTGCCGCCCGGCCCCTATCGACTCGGATTCGACGGCTATTGGGCCGGTTCTAATTTCAACCACAATTCCTACGATGCCTACTACTTCGAGAACACCTGCGACCCAATTCCCTATCAGGGGTATGAGGCCGACATCCAAACCGAGATGGCACTAGACTATATCCAGCAGGCCGCAGTAAAGGATAATCCATTTTCCCTCTTCCTCTCTTGGGGGCCACCACACGATCCATGGGGAGCAGATAATACCCCAGCTGAATATTGGGAGATGTTTCAAGAGACCGATATTCAGCCACGCCCCAATTTCTCAGCTCAACCGGACCCTTATGCGGATCAGTGGGGGCAACTGGATGATCAATACCTGAGCAATTTGCAATCCTCGATGCGAGGTTACTACGCTCAAACGGCTAATATTGACTGGAACTTAGGACGGGTGATGGACTGCCTGGATCGACTCGGCTTGGCTGAAAGTACGATTTTGGTTTTCACCTCTGATCATGGTGAAATGTTTGGCTCTCAAGGGCGACGAGCCAAAAACATCTTCTATGACGAGGCCTGCCACGTTCCATTTTTGCTACGTCAGTCGGGGCGTACGCCTGCAGGATCTACAACCGAGGTTTGTCTCAATACGGTCGATATTATGCCGACACTTCTATCGATGATGGATCTTCCCGTGCCAACGACTGTAGAAGGTGTAGATCTCAGTCACTGGGTAGAGGAGCGTTCGGGACCGGAGCCTACCGCCGCTTTTATGCAGGGAATGGGAACCACCGCCGCCTGGGTTGACGGATCGGAGTGGCGGGGGTTGAAGGATCGACAATTCACATATGCCATCTATCGACGTGATCGCGAAGAACTTCTTTTCGATAATCTGGCTGATCCTTACCAAACCCGAAACCTGGTTGAAGATGCAAATTGGGCATCGACGCTACGTCATTATAGAGAGATGTTATTGGGATGGATGCAGTCGCAAAACGATACCTTTGAAGCCTGCACCTGGTACCAGGATCAATGGATGAATAATCGTAACATTATGCAAGGGGCAAAGGGTGGAACACACGATCTCCCCCTCCTGCAAGAGATTATCCAGACGCACTTTCACGAAGCTGATCGTATCTTAGGGTAGTTAACTGGACAAATTCTAACCTGCACTTCAGTCAAGATCTATACCGTACCTGTAAGCTAGAGGGCTATGTCGATTTCGCTCCAGTTACTGTGTTTTTTGTTCACTTTGATTGTCTTCGGCTTAACGGCGCAAGAGAATCAGACTACCGACCATTTTCAAAATGGGATGGGGGCCTTTAAAGCCCGCAATTTTGATCAAGCTATAGCCTCCTTCCAGTCAGCGATAACATTAAATCCGCTTCACACTGAAGCCTATAATTATCTGGGGGAAGCTTTGTATGAACAGGGAGGTTACTTCGAAGCGGCTGAGGCTTTTCGGCAAGCTCTAAAGTTGAAGCCTGATTATGGGCGCGCACAGGTCAATCTTGAGGTTGTTCGGTGGAAGTTGCCACCTGAAATTCTGCCGCCCCCCATCGAGGGCTGGCCGGAGGTTCGACTGCAACTTTTCGGTAGCTACTTAATGGCTTTTGGGGCGGCGATGATGACTTATTTGGGCGGTAATTTAATCAGTGCTAAAACGGAGGAAGGGATTGTCCCTTACGAAATTGGAGCAATTGGCTTTGCCATCGGAGGAATTGAGCAGGTCTATCTAGTAGGTGAAGAGTTTGGCTACGGTGGCGGGAGACGCATTAATGTCATCGCCGGTGCCTTGCTTTGCCCTTTGATCGGGGGAATTATTGCGGATCAACGACCGAACGCCGATCAAGCAGATCAATTTCGTGGTGCAGCTTATGGGGCTTTACTATCGCCAATCGGTGCTATTATCGGTTACCATCTGTCCAAGAAAAGTGTTTTTTGAGTTAGGGTAGCTGGGGTAATGTGGCTAATAGTCAAAAAAATGAAAAAAAACAATTTTAGCCGAACAATCAGTCTGGAAACTTGTCTAATTGAGTATATGCAAGTACAACAGATTTTTTCAATTGGCACCATCTTTGCCAAAGATCACGATCAGTCCACAACCGCACATGAAGACAACCTGATTAAACGCTGTCGGGACGGAGACCAACGGGCGATGGAGCAGATTGTGAAACTATACGAAAAGCAGGTCTATAATACAGCATTCGGTATCGTTGGCAATCAGGAAGATGCTCAGGACATCACACAGGATGTTTTCCTGACGATCTGGAATAAAATTGGCCAGTTTAAGTTCCGTTCTAAATTTTCAACCTGGATCTATCAAATTGCCAAGAACCAGTCGCTCAACCTGAAAAACCTGAAGAAACGGCGCCGCACAGACGCCACAGAAATCGATGATTCTCAAACCTGGGTCCCCGTCGATGAAAAAACACCAGAAACGACACTGTTAGTCAATGAGCAACAAAAACTGTTGCTTCGAGCACTCGATAATCTAAAAGAGAAGCATCGCACGATTTTAGTCTTGCGGGAGATGGAGGCCTTATCTTACGATGATATTTCGAAAGTTCTCGGCTGCTCCATTGGCAGAGTCAAATCTCGACTCCACGAAGCTCGGCTGTCTCTCCGAAAAGCCTTCTTAACAATTTGAGGTATAGTGTTTAGACTCTAAACAGGATAATTAAAGATGAACAATCACCAAATAATTCAGCGACAGTTATCCGCTTATCTTGACGACGAACTAGAACTTTCAGAAACAATCCAGGTGGAAAAACACCTTGATAACTGTGATCAATGCCGCCAGATTTTAACCGACCTTCAAACTCAGAAGAACCTGATTTCTAACCTCAGGCACGATGTTCCCGTCGATATCTGGAGTCAAATTCAAGGCCAAATTGGCGAACCAATTGACGAAAAAATCTCACCACCTTTGTGGCAACGATTGTGGTTGCCAATACCGACTGCCGGTCTAGCAGCCTTATTGGTTATCGGTATCATCTTTCTCTTCCCAACTTCTGAAGATCCAGTGTTTGATCCTATCAACAATTACCTGTTGGCTCACGCTAAATATACAATGGATTACCCAGCTTTGGATGGCATATCTTTGGATGAAACCGCTGTTTCAAGCACTGCAACCAGTGAAGCAGAGCCGTTTGAAGACGCGGATGCACTACTTAGCGCCTACTATGATTATGAGTAGAATGACCATGAGTAAAATTAAACTAAATTTAATCATTATTAGTTGCCTGTTAATTCAAGCAACATACTCAATGGCGGTTACTGACGAAAGTCAGTTTTTTGACCTTGTCAGCCGGGGAAATCAGATGGATTGGATAGGAAAAAGGTTGACCGTTGGATGGACAAAAGATAGATGTATAGCCTTTGAGTCGATGGTGATTAATAAAGTGCCAGACATTCGTTATTCTCGTCTAGTTTTACCATACAGAAAAGAGGCCAATCGACCACAAACCGGTAAGCGAAGTCACCGTAGAAGAGGTGAGCGAAAAGAGCAACCAGGCCGTCAGAAAGAACCGTTCGACCCACGTAGTATTAAGATTGTTACTGCGGATATTCTCCTTCAGCATCAAAAGTTAATTCGAGATAACTATCAACTTCAATTGGTCGAGGAAAATGAAACGATCTGCTGGCGAGACTCAAAACTCTGGTCAATTAAGCCCCGTAACCCGAACCGCAACCGGCTGTTCAAAGTCTGGATCGATTCAGAAACTGGGATTTTGCTGCGAGTAGAGATCAAAGGCCAGCGAAACCAATGGCTGTCGTTTTTAACCCAGATTCAGTTTGATCCTCAATCAATATTGGAGGAGATAACACAATTCAAAGCACTTGAAGCCGGTGACAAAAAACAGGAATCCCGCTTTGTTTCCAGATCAGAAGCCGAGAAAGCACTCAAGCGCGAACTTATTCTACCGGAGCGATTCCCTTCCGGTTTCAAGATCAGCCAGATAGAGCTAATGGACTTATCGCCTACACCTGCCGCCCATATTCGTTATACAGATGGACTGGAGACGATTTCAGTCTTTCAAAACCAAGGTCGACGACTTTCTAGACGAGATCGACGTGATAGGGATCTGGATTCACATGACAAGGATGGTAATACCGTGGTTCCAGACAAGAAACGTGGTCGGCGAAATAACATTAGAAAGGAGAAAATCTCAGACGTCCAAGTGACCATTATGGATCGCACTGATGTACATATTTACCGATGGACCCGCGATTCCGTTAATTTCACCTTAATCGGATCTTTACCGGAATCCGAGATGGCCCAAATTGTTGAATCATTCATCAATAACCCTTAAACCTCAACAAAATAGTTTCGTCTGAAGGATCAATTGCGGAAAACCGCAGTCGCAAACTAACCTTAACTTACAAGATAGCATAGAAAATGGAGTAAATTATGAAACGGAAAGATTTTTTGGTATCCGCTACCGCAGGGCTTCTTACCCTCAGTCAGGTTTCTGAGGCCCAACGCCCTGACCGTCCAGAAAGAGGAGGTCGTCGCGGGCGAGAGAGAGAAGGAAGACCAGGTGGAAACCGCGGCGGCGGTATGGCTAGCATGATTACGGGAATGATGGGGACTTCTTGGATTGGCTTAACGTTTGAAGTCAATGTTGATGACAAAACATTGTTGGCCGCACGCCCGATTTACCAGAAGACGATGGACAAATCCAAAAAATTGATGGCCGAAGCTATGGAAAATCGTGATTGGCAGAGTATACGCCCCAAAATGGAAGCCATCCGCAACTCTCACAAGGATGGACTCAAGAAAATCCTGAGTGAAGAGCAGATGACCAAGCTGGAAAAATACGAACAGGAGCAGATGCAGCGACAGGCGCAACGCTTCGGCGGCGGTGGTCGCGGTGGCGGTGAACGTCGCGGTGGCGGTGAACGTCGCGGTGGCGGTGAACGTCGCGGTGGCGGTGAACGTCGTGGTGGTGATGAAAGCTAAGAGGCACCAATACCTAAAGCAATTGACCTATAAAAGGGCCTAAATGCGGGCTCTTTTTTGCCAAAAGTTTCATTGACATCTATTCTTTAAGATTGATATACTTGAGCTTACCTTTTGCGGGAGTAGCTCAGTGGTAGAGCTCCACCTTGCCAAGGTGGAGGTCGCGAGTTCAAATCTCGTCTCCCGCTCTTTTTGGCGGCGTAGCCAAGTGGTAAGGCGGAAGTCTGCAAAACTTCTATGCGTCGGTTCAATTCCGACCGCCGCCTTTACTTTTAAGAGGTTAATTCCTTCGGGCGGTTAGCTCAGTTGGTTAGAGTACTTGCTCGACACGCAAGGGGTCACAGGTTCGAATCCCGTACCGCCCATCACATTTAACACCTCCTTTCAAAAGGGTCGCTTCGGCGGCTCTTTTTTTATTGCCTTCTAAATTCAACTAAGTTAAAGGCTAAAAATCAGGGTAGATACGCTTTATGCAGGGATCACAAAATACAGAATCACACCACGACTACCTATACCGAATCCGCCACTCCACTGCCCACATTATGGCTCACGCAGTTCAACTGATGTTCAGCAAAGAAAACGTCAAACTGGCAATTGGACCGTCAATTGAAAACGAATTCTATTACGATATGGAATTGCCTCGTCCAATTACCCCCGACGATTTTTCTGAGATAGAGAAACAGATGAAACGGCTGATCAAAGATAATGAGCCTTTTGAGCAAGAGAATTGGACTTTCGATCAGGCACGAGAATGGTTTACGGAACGACAGCAAAAGTTCAAGCTCGAATTGATTGATGGTCTTTCCGACCATGACGCAGAGAGCACAGATGAAGGGGGCACTGAAGACGGGGTTTCAATCTACCGCTCAGGTGAATTCACAGATCTTTGTCAGGGACCGCATGTTGAGCGAACACGAGAATGCCGCTATTTCAAACTACTTCGCGTTTCAGGCGCCTATTGGCGGGCTGATCAGAGTCGCGAACAGTTGCAAAGAATCTACGGCACTGCCTGGTCGTCCAAAGGCGAACTTCAGACCTACCTGACAATGTTGAAGGAGGCAGAAAAGCGTGACCACCGGCGTTTGGGAAAAGAGTTAGAACTCTTTCAAACACATCCGGAATCACCGGGTTCAATATTCTGGTTACCCAAAGGAACAACTGTTTATAACATCTTGTCAGATAAGGCACGCAAGCTCTATTTAAGTGAGGGATATAACGAAGTTCGCACCCCGCTGATCTACGACAAATCGCTGTGGGAGACATCCGGCCACTGGGAACATTTCCGTCAAGATATGTTTACCTTTCCCGACGAGTCGGGACAACCAGCAAGTGGACTTAAGCCGATGAATTGCCCTGCGCATATGCTGATCTTCAAAAGTAAACGCCGGAGCTATCGAGAATTACCTTACCGTCTCCACGACCAAGGAGTCTTGCATCGCAACGAAATTACGGGGGCACTAAGCGGGTTGACACGAGTACGCCAATTTTGCCAGGACGATTCACATAATTTTATTACCCCAGAACAGATTGAAGAGGAACATAACTGTATCCTCGACCTGATTAACCGTATCTACGAAACGTTCAATCTTCCGTATAGAAGTGTACTCAGTACCCGTAATCCAGAGTACTTCATGGGCGAGATAGACGTCTGGAACCAGGCAGAGAGTGCCTTAGAGAGTGTGCTGAAAAACAACAATCTCGATTTTGAGATTAGCCCGGCCGACGCGGCATTCTACGGTCCCAAACTCGATTTTTATGTCAGAGACTCACTCAATCGAGAGCATCAGTGCGCAACGGTTCAACTCGACTTTCAATTACCGGAGCGTTTTGAATTAACATATACTTCTGCCAGCGGAATACCGGAACGTCCAGTGGTCATCCACCGCGCGCTCTATGGTAGTTTCGAGCGATTCATGGGCCTGCTTATCGAGCACTATGCCGGGGCATTTCCGGTATGGTTGGCACCTATTCAATGCACAGTAATGACCATTAGCGAACGGTTTGTCGGTTATGCGGAAGAGGTCTACCAGTTATTGAAATCACAGGAGGTGAGAGCTGAACTCAATGACCAGGACGACAAAATCGGGGCCAAAATTCGCCAGGCACGACTGGGGCGAGTTCCGTATATGTTAATTATTGGTGAACGTGAGCAGGCAAGCCGAACAGTGGCTGTTCGTAGTCGCGAAGAAGGTGATCTGGGATCAATGGATTTGAGTGCGGCTGTTGAGAAGTTGGTTGCTGAATCTAACCTGGATTTTTGAATTTGTTCAGGAAGAATTGGTTAATCCAGATTAATCACGTCACCAACTTTGGCTGCAAAACACTCCATATTCAGCCCCTGCTGCTGAATATGTTGAAGCGTATGAGCCACTTTAGCCTCAACGCAATCGTCGGTATCTGTTGGGTCGTGGTGAGTTAAGGCCAGTGCTTTAGCGTTGGCTTGCGCTGCAATTTTGACTGCGTATTCCGGGTAGGAGTGTCCCCACCCCTTTTTACCGTTCTGGTACTGATCGTAGGTATAAGCCGTGTCGAAGATAAGGAGGTCTGCATCTTGGGCAAAATCGACCAGTTTCTGATCCAGTTTTCCCGTAAACCGTTCAATGTCTGTTGTTTCTGCCGATAGAATTTCACCATTAACTTCCAACTGTTTGATTGGGTCGGCATGGAAAAAGTGGTAGGGCTCATGATCACCAGTGAAAACAACCGCTTTGTCCTGATAATCTACGCGATAACCGAGGGCAATACCCGGATGGTTAACATGAATTGAGGAGACGGTGGCTTTTCCAATTTTGATCTTCTCTTCGGACAGGCCGATGAAGTCCAAGTGCGCAGACATAAAGTCTATTGGAATAGGAAAGTATTCCGTTGCCATCTGCCCAGCAAGTATCTGGTGCAGATATTTGTCGTCGTAGTGGGGCCCGTGAATGATAAATAGATTTTCCTGGATGAAGGCGGGAGTAAAAAACGGGAAGCCCTGAATATGATCCCAGTGGGTATGAGTAATGAAAATATGCCCTTTAATCGGCTGATCTTTGGTACGAGACAGCAAGTCCAACCCTAGACGACGGAGGCCGGACCCCGCATCCAGAATAATCAATTCGTTACCGGTTCGTATTTCAATGCAGGTGGTATCACCACCATACCGAATCGTCTCTCGTCCAGGAGTCGGAATAGAACCACGGACGCCCCAAAATTGAACCTTTATCATTTGTGCGTTACCATCTTCAGTCTTTCATATTGACTTATGTACGATCAATCGGGCATCCGGGTTACACTGTAATCATCAGCATCGCAACTGGCCCAGACTTAGACATTTGGCCAGGCCTAGCATACATCTAATAAGCAGAAAAAAACCGGGAATTACTGCCAGTTGGAGAAACCTTAACTCTTGCTGGTTTTGCACACTTCGGGCACCAACCGACAAAAGCAGTTCTCTTTTTATTAAGATGAATACGACTATAAATACTGCAACACTTAAAGACAATACCCAGAAACGGTCTAGGCTTGCGCTTACCCCGTTGTGAGTGTTTCATCTCGTTCTACACTTACACTTAAATCTGTACAAACTCAATATCTACCGACTGTGTGATGATTCCCGCCTCGTACCCGCGCCTGAGTAGTTCGCGAACACCAGCACGACCTGATTCACCATAGTCAAGTGTATAATCGTTAACATACATTCCAACGAACTGGTCCGCTATTTCGGTTTCCATGTCCCGGGCATAGATCATCGCATAGTCGAGGGCCGGTGGCCGATTGTCGAGAGAATATCGGATACTTTGCTGAACCAATCGGGTTACTTTTTTCATCTTTTCGATTCCCAGATCCCGACGAATAACGTTACCACCTAGAGGCAATGGTAAACCGGTCTCATGATACCACCATTCCCCCAAGTCTACAACTTTGTGCAAGCCACTCTCAGCATAGGTCAATTGTCCTTCGTGAATGATCAGACCGGCCTCCGCTTCACCACTTTTGACATAATCAATAATCTGATCAAACGGAATAACTACCGCTTCAAAATCGGGCTGAAAAAGGCTACAGGTTAGATAGGCTGAAGTCATCTTGCCTGGAATGGCGATTTTTCTACCTTTCAGATCTAGCATATCCAACGGGCCGTTAGCAACTACTAAAGGTCCGTAGCGGTCCCCCATGCTCGACCCGCACGGCATCAAGGCGTATGTGTCTGCAATATAGGCATAAGCGTGAATTGAAACTGCGGTTACCTCCAATTCAGCCTTTAGCGCACGCTGGTTTAAACTTTCAATATCTTCAATCACGTGGACAACTTCAATTCCATCAGTTGGAATGAGGTTTTTAGCCAACGCGTAGAACATAAATGCATCGTCAGAATCGGGACTGTGACCAATGCGAATTGTTTCTGTCTGGGACATGTAATGACCTTCACCAAAGCAACAGTTAGAAAACGGCAAAATACTCCTCGATTATATCAAAACCAGCATTGGGTGTCAAGTATTGACAAATTAAACCTGTTTTGTTACACTGTGGCAATTGTCAACCCGACTTTCGTGCTGCCTCAGGTCAAATTTTGCACCATCCCTTACTTGAAATTTCTGGTCTTCGTACCGTCTTTGATACTGATGACGGGCAAGTTCGAGCCGTAGACGATGTCAGTTTTACTATCGAAGGTGGTCGGACCCTCGGTGTGGTTGGTGAAAGTGGATGCGGAAAAAGCGTAACCGGACTGTCCATTTTGCAATTGGTTCCTTCACCGGGACAAATCGAAGCTGGATATATCCGATACCATAAAAATGGCCAATCGATCGAAATCACTGGGCTTTCTCCTAAAAGCGACCAAATGCGAGCGATCCGTGGCAATGACATTGCCATGATCTTTCAGGAACCGATGACATCGCTAAACCCAGTTTATACCGTAGGCAATCAGGTCGGTGAAGCCATTCGTCTACACCAGAAAGTCGGCAAAAAAGAGGCTAGAAACCGGGCCATCGAGATGTTGATCAAGGTTGGGATCCCGGCACCTCAGCAACGGGTAGACGAATATCCACATCAACTTTCTGGTGGGATGCGTCAGCGTGTGATGATCGCCATGGCCCTCTCCTGCAATCCTTCGCTGCTAATTGCTGACGAACCGACCACTGCTCTGGATGTCACTATTCAGGCTCAGGTGCTAGATCTGATGAAATCTTTGCAAGAGGAATTGGGGATGGCTATCATGATGATTACTCATGATCTAGGCGTGATTGCCGACATTGCCGATGAAGTCGTAGTGATGTACGCTGGTAAGGTGGTCGAAAAGGGGAGCTTAGACCAGATCTTTGACCGTCCATTACACCCATACACCAAAGGTCTGCTGGCTTCTATCCCTGAATTAGGGGCGGACCAGCAGAAAAAACTGTACTCCATTCCCGGTACAGTCCCACGCCCGCTGGCCATGCCACCCGGATGTGCTTTCGCCCCGCGTTGTCAGGAAGCTTTCTCCAGTTGTCAGGAATTACCACCGTTAGAACCGATCGAAGGCGATCACGCCACCCGATGCTGGCTTCATCTGTTAACTGAAAGGATCTAGCCTGGTTCTCAAATGCAGAAACTGCTCCAAGTGCGAAATCTAAAAAAGTATTTCCCAATTCAAAAGGGGATTTTGCAAAAAACGGTCGGTCACGTCAAAGCGGTGGATGGGGTCAGCTTCGATGTTTATCGGGGAGAAACCGTCGGGTTGGTCGGGGAGAGCGGTTGTGGTAAAACTACTACGGGGCGCTGTATTATGCGTCTGGTCGAACCGACGGAGGGGAGTGTTTTGTTTGGTCGGGAAGCAGTCGACCTCTGCCAGTTGAGCAAGACCGCACTTCGCCCTTTCCGCCGACGTATTCAGATGATTTTTCAGGATCCTTTCTCCTCGCTCAACCCGCGCATGACTGTAAGCGATATTGTGGCTGAGCCACTAAGAGTTCAGTCCAGACAAGGGTTTAGCAATGCAGATTATCCTTCGATAGAAGAACACGTTGTTGATTTGTTAGAATCTGTCGGCTTAAAAAGCGACGATATGCGACGCTATCCACATGCCTTTAGCGGAGGGCAACGACAGCGGATTGGCATCGCTAGGGCACTGGCTCTGCGACCCGATCTGATTATCGCCGACGAACCTGTTTCATCCTTGGATGTGTCGATCCAATCACAAATTCTGAACCTACTGCAGGAATTGAAAGAGAAATTTCAGCTCTCCTATCTTTTTATCGCCCACGACCTAAGCGTGGTCGAACACATCAGCGACCGAGTGGCAGTGATGTACCTGGGCAAGATTGTTGAGTTGAGTTCAGCCGAGAATCTGTACACTAAACCGCAGCACCCTTACACCGAAGCCCTGATTTCCGCTGTTCCAGTGCCTAATCCGAAACAGCAACGCCAACGACAACGCATCCGCCTCAGCGGCGATGTACCAGACCCATCCAATCCCCCCTCCGGTTGTCGGTTTCATCCCCGCTGCCAGTATGTGCAGGAGGTTTGTCACCAAGAAGAACCTGTGGCCGGTGAGACTTCCGATTTCGACGAGGTGATGGCCATCTGTCATTTCCGGACAGAACTCGATCTGCGAGGGGTGTCATGAAATGATAAGCCGACCGAATCATCCAATCCACAAGCTAGCGGTTACGATTTCTCTCTTTTCTATGCTGGCGCTGGTCTGGTGGGGCTGCTCTGGGCAGCAATCAGCACCCGCTATTTCATCCAACACACAACTTAGAGCCAGCACATCTGCAGGTCTGGAAGCCAAAGAGGCACCAATGCTAACCCAAAAAGTGGCTGACGGAGAGTTACCTACATTAGAGGAACGGTTGCCTGAAAATCCGTTAGTCGCCAAAACCGATTACGACGGTTACGAAAAACCTGGCTTCTACGGAGGTCAATGGCACCGGTTCCACGACCATCCGGAACTGGGAACTTGGAAAATGACGGCCGGATATGCCCCCCTAATTCGTTGGCGATTCGACTGTACCGGCCTGGAGCCGGGAACAGCTGAAGCTTGGGAGTTTAGCCAAGATGGAGCAATCTTGACCATCCGACTTAGAAGAGGGATTCGATGGTCGGATGGTCACCCATTTACGTCGGCGTCTTTTGCCTTTTATTATGATCTGTGCCTGGATGAACGGCACATCTATTCACCTCCTGTCTGGTGCTTGGTGGATGGTAAACCGATGACGGTAGAGACACCGGATGAATACACTATCGTGATGAAATTCGCCGGGCCGAACTGGCTCGTTCCACTCTGGTTGGCCACTGGATTCTGGCACTCAGAAAAGTACAATATTCCTCAGCACTATATGACCCAGTTTCATCCGGACCACTCGGCCTACAACAATTTCAGCCAATTTGAAAAGAAGAATGCCAATCACGTTAACATCGAACGACCGACTCTTTGGCCCTGGAAATTGGTCAAGTACGAAAAAGGTGGTTTTCAAGTCGAACTGGAAAGAAATCCCTACTATTACGTCGTGGATGAACTGGGCCGGCAACTACCCTACATCGATCGCGTTAAGAGCCGTTTGGTTCCAGACCCGCAAGTTCGTGTGTTAAAGATTTTAGCAGGGGAAATCGACTGCCAGTTTCGGGGTATGCAGTTACAAGATTTCGCCCTATACAAAAAAGGGGAACGACGGGGTAACTACGCGGTTCGGGAATGGGAGAGTACAGCAGGTGCACAACCGGCTATCTTGCTGAACTGGACTGATCCTGATCCTGTATTGCGGAAGCTAATGCGTCAGCAAAAATTTAGACAGGCTTTAGCATTAGGCGTTGACCGAGAAAAGTGCAATGAGATTGCTTGGAGAGGATTGCTCCAACCACAAGCTGCTACCGTTAGCCAGGAGGGCTGGCACTTTGCTGACCAAGCTGGACAAGAGCTATTTGAAGAATGGAAAAGGGCAGACGCTGACTTTGATATCAACCATGGCAATCAACTGTTGGACGAACTTGGCCTGACTCAACGCAACAAACGAGGTATCCGCCTACGGGAAGACGGCCAACCGTTGCAGATTGTGATGGATATGCCAAGCTCAAACCTCAATCGGCAACAGAACGACATCGGCCTTATTATCGCCGATGGTTGGCGGAAAATGGGCCTTGAGGTGATCCTCAATACACCACCTGGAGCCGAATTAAGTCTGCGCCGAAATCTAGGCAAGTTCACTGTTAGTATGCATGGAGAGGCCGAAATGGATCTATTTACCTATCCCGACTGGGTCTTTCCAACACTGGCTAAATACTGGCATCCACGGGTCGGTAAATGGTACGAAACGGGTGGTGAAGAAGGGGAACCACCAACCGGTCCGCTGAAGGAGCTATTGGATCTATACGACGCGATTAAGAAAGAAAAAGATTTACAAAAGCGACACCAATATGTTCGAGATGCTGTGCAGATCCATATCGATCAGGGGCCTTTCCATTTGGGTACAGCTGCTCGGTCACCTTCACTGGTACTGGTAAAAAAAGGATTTCATAACGTGCCTGATAATGGTATCTTAGGACCTTGGGCAATTGTGACCCCGGCCACTAGCTATCCGGAACAGTATTTCATCAGCGATGTAGACAGAAAATCGGAGGTCAGATGACCACCTACATCATCCACCGGCTACTGATTGCCATGCCAACCCTGATCGCCATTTCAATTGTCAGCTTTATCATCATCCAGCTACCTAAAGGCGACTATTTAGACCGTCGGATTCAAGAACTGGAGGAACAGTACGGAGATAGCAGTTCGATGGAGATGGCAGCGGAATTGCGGCAACGATACGGCTTGGATAAATCGATGCCTCAACGTTATTTGTCTTGGATTACTGGTTTTGTGCAAGGTAACTTTGGTGAATCTTTTCGTTACGAGGTCGAAGTCAACCAACTGATTTGGGACCGAATCGGTTTTACTTTGCTAATCTCGATCGGTTCACTATTTTTCACCTATATCGTCGCTGTTCCCGTTGGCATCTATTCTGCTACTCACCAATACAAATTTTCGGATAATTTGCTGACCCTACTCAGTTTTGTTGGCATGTCAATTCCGGCTTTTTTGTTAGCATTAACCCTGATGGTCTTTGCCTTTGAACTGTTCGGCTTACCTCTTTTTGGCCTCTTTTCCTCCTACTATGAAGGTGCACCATGGACCGTCGGTAAACTAGGCGATCTAATTCAACACCTCTGGATTCCAGTTATCGTCCTTGGCCTCAACGGCACGGCTGGATTGATGCGAATTATGCGCGGCAACCTGCTGGATGTTCTGGGTCAACCCTTCATCCAAACCGCAAGAGCCAAAGGGTTAAAAGAGTGGGTTGTTGTGGTCAAGCATGCCGTTCGTCTTGCTATCAACCCGTTGGTTAGTATCTTAGGCATGAGTTTACCGACCATCCTCTCAGGTGCAGCTATTGTGTCTGTTGTTTTGGGATTACCAACCGTTGGACCGCTGTTATTGCGCAGCCTTCTGGATGAAGATATCTATCTGGCGGGAACGCTGATTATGTTGCTCAGTTCCCTGCTGGTGATCGGTAATCTGCTAGCCGACATTGCTCTGGCTTGGGTCGATCCGAGGATTCGATATGAGTAATTCCTCAGACCCCTTAGCAGAAAGGCCCTCCGCCCCGGACAACAACACTGATAATGCAGGCCTACCATTCGACTCAGTGGGCGAAAGCGAGGAACTCGGATATCTCAGCTATCGACAACTGATCTGGAAACGCCTGCGCAAAAATCAGATGGGCATTACCGCCGCCATCATCTTGTTGAGCAGTTACATGATTGCACTGGGGGCTAACTTCTTTGCCCCCTACCACTACAACCAGATTCAGATGCGCTATCGCCATGTTCCTCCCCAAAAGCTCCGCTTCTCTCTGCGACGAGGCCTCCACGTCTATGGGTTAAAGTCAGTCCGGACACCAGAAACCCGTGAACTGGTCTTTACCCCTGATGAGATCAAGATCTTTCCGGTTCGATTTTTATATCGTGATAATCAGAATGGCCTACATCTGCTAAGCTCGGACGGACCGATGTTTTTGCTGGGAACAGATCGAATGGGACGGGATCTGCTATCTCGCATCATGCATGGGGCACGGGTATCGATGACAGTTGGTCTGGTCGGCGTCTTCATCAGCCTGATCTTTGGCTCGATCCTGGGCACGATCTCCGGCTATCTTGGCGGTTGGACTGACACGCTGATTCAGCGGGCGATAGAAATTTTGTTAGCTTTCCCTTCCATTCCGCTCTGGATGGCATTGGGGGCGGCTTTACCGGCTGAGTGGTCGAGCGTGGCAGTTTACTTCGGTATTACCGTTATCCTGGCACTGGTAAGTTGGGGTGGGTTGGCCCGACAGGTTCGCGGTAAGGTAATGGCTTACAGGGAGCTGGACTTTGTCAAGGCGGCTCAGGCTGCCGGTGCCAGTCACTGGCATATCATCACTCGTCACCTGATGCCGGGTTCCTACAGCCATATCATTGTCATCGCCACCTTGGCCATTCCAGGCATGATCCTGGGGGAGACCGCACTTAGCTTTCTCGGCTTAGGCATCCGCCCACCGATGACCAGTTGGGGGGTTCTGCTGGAAGAGGCCCAACGGGTTACCGTACTGTTGCACTACCCTTGGCTAATTCTACCTGCTATTCCTGTTCTGGTGGTGGTTATATCTTTTAATTTCTTGGGCGACGCCCTTCGAGATGCCACCGATCCCTACGCTGATTAGGTACGGGTGAAGTGAGGCAAGGGTAAATCGGCAGCGGTTAGCAAACCGGGCTGTGCAGCTACCACACGTTTGCCCATATTGAGTATGACGGCTGCTGTTGCACTATCGCCAGCGGTACCGAGCTTATTTCGCCAGATAACTGGCGGATAACCCTCAATTCTGATTTCCTCGTATTCTTGACTACCGACCACCGCGTTGAAATCTATCCGCACTATCTCTTGCTGGTTTCTCACCCCCCGGCCGAAACTGTTGACACCTCGAACCCGTCCAGCCTGAATTTCGACCTCAGCAGATGAGTAGGCGCAGTCGGCGATCACTGGCCGGTGTTCCTCTACCACTCGATCCAAATTTAACCCCAGCGTGTCACCAATCAGATAGACCGATTCGGTCAACCCAACATGGGCTGATAGTTGTCCTATTTCTCGTTGTCTGGCAAAATCTTCGGGTGACAGGTTGAGTCCAACCTTCTTCTGGAAAGGGCCTCGCCTTTTGGCTGCATCAATGTTGCGAACAGCCTGGATTCCCGTTACCTCCTGACAGGCTGTCGTCAGGAAGATGGGCAGCAGATCTAAGAGAAAACCGGGATTGATGCCGGCCCCTACCAGCGTGCAACGATTAGATTTAGCCACTTGATCGAGTTGGTCTGACAAGTTTGGATATCGCCGGTAGGGGTAAGCCAAAGTCTCACAAGTAGAAACTACATTTAACCCACAACTGAGCAGATCTATAAACTGTGGCGTCGTCTGATCCAGAAAACTCTGGGTGGCATGAAAAACCAGATCGACCTGATTCTGGCCGCTAATCCCATCAATCACCGGCGACAAGTCTGGGCTAACCGGAATACCGATTTCACGGCTCTCTCCGATCAATCGACCAATATCCTGTCCCACCAGATCAGGATTGACATCCACCACTCCGACCAACTCAAAGTCTGACCTCACCACAGCCGCCTGCAAAATCAGCAGACCAACCGGCCCCAGGCCAAACGAGATAAATTTGATTTTATCTTTACAGCGTGACGAAATATAAGGTGAACCTACTGATATGGTGTTTGTTTTTGTCATTGTAATTACAGTATCCACTTGATAAAAGTTCGCAAATTTCCCAACTAGGGCTAGCTTCGCAAATAATTAGCGACATCAAAAACCCGATAAATCTAATTGTCCTAACCCCTACCGGTGATTAAAAATCACCACCTCCCTCTTAGCAAGGAGGAGGCTAGGAGAGGGTATGTCCACCCCCGCACCGTAGGGGCGAAGCATACAACTTCAATGGTCGAATTCATCCTACTCATGCCCCCCGCATTACCACCAGACAAATATTTCGTTGCTACTCTGTTCTTACACAACTGCCGTTAGATTGGTGGATGCCAGTGTCAAAACCCCACCTGTCCTGTTGGACATCCTCTCCTTTGCTTCCTAAGGGAGAGGACCGAGGAGGAGGTCTACTCCACTCCTACCAAACGTAACCAATCCACTCCTTCACTGTACTAATGCAAAACACATCTTGAGTGATAGTCCACACGATCTCCTTACCTATACCGCTGGTAATACCCCACTACTGCCCATCTAGTTCTGTTACTGGTACATCGAAGGACTGCTTGTTGCTAGCCGAAACTTTAACGCTAACCATTATTACATCCCCGTCGGCGTCTTCCACCTCATAGCGGGTCAGGGCATGCTCAAAGTCCGCTTGTCTGGCTACTGCTCAATGTCAGCATGAGAAAAAATAGACCGTATCAAGAAAAGATTGGTGGAAGGTAGACACGATATAGCACTCAACGGCGAAAAAGGAAGCAGCCTATACGCCAATAAAGCCGACGGCGACTTTGAAGTAAGCTACAGTGAACCTGCTGAAGGTTATGTCCGCTGGTTTTTACAGCTTCTGTCAGATAGAGTCGTTGAACTCAATTATATCGATAGCATCTCCCCAAGCCCTGGCAACAAAAGAGGTGGGCTATTCCTCCCAAAAAAGCAGCGGTTTCATCGCCAATATGGAGATGGCCATAGGGACGTTTATAAGCGCCCTATGACCCCAAACGCCCTGTTTTATGCCTGGACGAATCTCCAAAACAATGATGGCCGAAATGGGGTTAAATGTCTTAAGCGGACAATGTTTAACGCGGCAGATTGACAACACCTCCGAGGTAAAAAAAGAGCTGCCTGCTTGGCAGAAAGCCAGAAAGACCAAGAATGCCAAAGCCAATTGGCAACTCATAACCAAAGATGCACAGATAAAACCCAAAAGGCATTATCCAACATTAGATAGTTGACATGACACTGTTTTTTTAGCGATGACAAAGCACCAGAGGGCTATTATGTCCATGTTGCCCTATTCAAAGAAGCTATGTCGGTCGTGGAGGAGTTGTTACCTCAGAGCATCAACTCGTCAGCTTTGTTCGTAACTGTTCCCATTCTATATCCTGCAGGCATGGTGACATCGCCAGGCGTTGCCCTTTCAGTGCTGAACGATAAGCTGACATAATGGCATCAAATCCTAGTTTGGCTAGCTGATAGCGGCAGTGGTGAGGCTGACTCTCGTCGTCTAACCAGGTTGCAATTGCGCGAGTAAAACGCTGCTGAGCCCAGGCATCGTCTTCACCGAAATAGGTCGGTTGCATAAATTGCTGTCCGCTTTCATCCAGCAGATATCCCCAAGAACCGTTCTCACGCCACCAGATTCGGCCTTTAGTAGCCCAAATATCGATGTTACATCTCGGGTTGCTGTCCGGGAAGTCTGCGGTACCCAAAGCCTGCCTGGTCGATTCGAAGAAGGCACGAATTCCACCGGAAAAGGTATAAACAGCCATCAGGTTTTCCGGACAATTCAACCAATTTGAGTGGTAAGTTTCACCACCTTCGACCGTTGCCCAGACTGCCGTGGGTGGGACATCGCCAACAGCCAGCAACACTAAATCCATCAAATGGGTATCCATATCTGTGATTTCGCCCTGTGTACTGGCACGGACAAAATGGACATCGCCCAGGTGGTCTTCCGATAGAAATTCACGAAGTTTGTCGGCAAAGGGCATATATCGGCGTTGGTGATTGACAATAATTTTTAGACCTGTCCGCTGTTGAGCGGCGTCCAAAAGCTCCAATTCTTTGGGCCTGAGGGCAATCGGTTTCTCAATCACTAACGCGCGTACGCCTGCTTCGGCGGCGGGTTCCACCCAAATATGACGTGGTACGGTTGGCATGGTGACAGCATGGACAATATCCGGTTGTTCCTTCTCTAGCATCTCTCCATAATCGGCATAACCGGTAACATTTAAGGCCTCTACAGCATTTTTTCTGCGGTGGTCGTTGACCTCACAGATAGCTGCTACCTCCATGTTTTCCAGATCCTGGTAGGCGCGAGCGTGATGTACCCCGCGCCGACCACCGACAATTGCAGTCCGATAAGTTTCCACCTTTAAATCCTCCTCAAGGGTTGCGAATCTTCTATATGACCCATGTAACAGTAGCCAAACTCAAGGATAGTCCTTGCCCTAGCCGATTGCTCCGCCGGACAAGGTTAGGTATTCTACAACTCCTTGATGCACAAATTTCGGAATGCCACCTCCTGCGGTGGACCGGAGTGAATCTGTAGACCTATAAAGCCTGACCGGGCACCATCTGGATCGTTCAACTCGGCGGTCACTACACCGTTAAGAATTTGCAAAATATAATCTTCCACCGCCACAATCTGATACTGATTCCAATCTTCAAAGTGAAGGATCGACTCGATTAGTTCGGGGCGATAGTGAACTAGATGCCCCCGTAGCATCTCTTCGTACAGTGCGCCCCAGCATCCATCACCAATGTCGGCTTGATAACCTGCCATATGGCCATCTTCTTGAACCAGACTGCGGAACTGGATTCCACTGTTATAACCCCGCAAGCATGCTTCACCATAGAGGATAAAGTTGTCATACTCCTTTTCCGTTCGCAGAAAATCGTTGTAGTTCAGATCTTCAGTCGTACGTCCAACCAGAACCCCATCCTCGACTTTCCAGAGATTTGGGTCGCCAACCCAACCGGTTAAATCTTTTCCATTGAACATAGAACTAAAACCAGATTTAGCACTATCTGTATGCATATGTTTTCTCCCTTTCCCGAACAAGAATTGATGATCAGTTTCGCTTTAATGCTCGACCAATCTATCGCTAAGGTCGACTAAAATTAACTCGTACTTTTCAAAACTTTCTGAGATTCCATCCCTGCCAACTTGGGGCTCGTATTCCTTTGATAACTTATTCATCCTCCAGACGGAGATTTGCCTTTTTCCCAAAGTTTCCCGATCACTACGGGTGAACTCCAAATATCTTGGGGTTGTGACACAACAACTGTAGAGACATGTCTATAACCTTTCTCAAAATACCACCGGTGCGCTTAAGAATAAGCCGTTCACGGGCCAATTAACTTTGAACGGTACTGGTGCAAAGATTATCCTCCAAGTTTAATTCACTCAAGAATAACCAATTACGCCACCTAAGTCAATGGGCCATTGATCATTTTTAGCGACTTTCCAATCCTTCTTTTTAATTGAACTCTAACTAAATTATCCTTATCTACGACGAAACTGTTTGCTAGTACGGAATTTAAAGATAGCTCCCAACCCTCTAGGACCAGAGTATTCTTTATAAGCGCTTAAGATCGTTTTTGGCTTATCCGGGTATCCCCGAATTTACATAGCTAGTGCAACATCTAGCGTGATTTTCTGATTCAAAAATAACTCAGCAGGCATCGATCCGCCA
>JASMLX010000520.1 GCA_030748495.1 Candidatus Poribacteria bacterium
AGGAATGCTATTTGTTGGTTTAGAATCTCATCTGGAATCGGTTAGTTGAGTGGAATAATTGCCAGATGATGTTAGATCCGCATTTGCATGACTAACCTAACTTGGCAATTAAATGACAGAAACTGGCTTGAATTTGTATTTCAGACTGAACATTATAATCAAATAAGCTAATAACGCAGATTGTTTTGTTCCTCTAGTGGTTTACCCTCTGGAAGAAAAACGTCTGGCTCAATTACTTTATTGATAGAATTAAAAGACCAAGAATCGGATTGTAGACAGATGGTAATATGTGTGGAGGGAGATTTATGATAATTGCCTAATTCCGTTAGTTTGCATTTGCTTTCTAACGTGATTTGGCAACTAACTCACGCCATTATCCAAAATCACAATAAATTAATTCAGAATGGAATTTTTCACTTTTACTTTTTTGGAGTTATTTGCTAAGATGTAATGTATTGCTACCAATAGGTCACTTCAGGCGTTTAGATGTAATAATTCTCACAGTTTAGTCT
>JASMLX010000521.1 GCA_030748495.1 Candidatus Poribacteria bacterium
TAAACGTTGTAACTTGGTGAATTTAGTAAGTTTGTTCAACGAAGATGGAGCAAACGGGTTATATGCCAAGTGAAGCGAAGTTAAGTTAGTTAAATTAGACAGAGGAGTAACTTTATCAATCTGCTGGAAATCAAGTGCCAGTTTAGTTAAATTTGTGCCATGCTCAAGTCCCGTTAGATCTTTTATCTTCTCATTTTCGGCTAACTTATCACCATTTACAACCAACTCCTTCAACCCTTCCAAATCCTCTTTGGTAATGGCATCTCCCTCATTTTTACCCAGTGCTTTCTCCAGTGCTGATCTTAGGTTCGGATCGGGGATGTTGACTCCTGCTTCAACTTCAGCTTCAATGGTGACCTCTGTCTTATAACCATTATCACCTGTATTTTTCCCATTATTGTTAGCTGCATTGCCTGAGGCATAGAATGAAATTTTCCCCGTATCTACCGCAGGTGCAATCCAGTCCATCAGCCATGTATTTGAATTTGATTGACCTGCTGCCGTTCCACTTGAGG
>JASMLX010000522.1 GCA_030748495.1 Candidatus Poribacteria bacterium
GGGTTCGCTAGAGCGAGTTGCACAAGATGCACGAGTTGCACAGTACACAAGGTTCATCTTTTCCGCTGGTAAAGTGTTTGTGTATGTCCACCTTTGCCTTTAGCTGGGGGCACTTTCTCTTTTTCGAGCATGCCTTTATCAACCATTTTAAATAGCAAGGAATGAGCTGCTTCAGAGTTTGGAGTGATTCTTTTACGAACTAAATCTGCTGCTTTAATTTTTGTATCATTTGATATAAGTAATTTCATCACTCTTTCTTCTTTCGCTTGTAGTCGTCGAGGGCCTTCTGGGCGACGCTCTTGTGGGGCTCGGGCAGTCCGTTGATCTTGTCCTGGCTTTGGATGCCCTCCCAGGTGTCCCCCTGCTTGAGCCCCGCCGCCTTCTTGGCCAAGATGTCCGGGTCTTTGCTATCGTTCCAGAGCCACTTCCCGTACGACTTGGCGGCGTCCTTCAAGTAGGGGGGCATCTTCTTCGGGTCGCCGTCCTTCAAGATGCCCTGGATTTCGTGCCAT
>JASMLX010000523.1:0-233 GCA_030748495.1 Candidatus Poribacteria bacterium
CATTCGAGCGGAGAACCAGATGTTCTCCAACGCGGGCGGCGTCCTGACGAACATGACTGACGCAGTCACGATCAACATCGACCATGCCCGAGGCGTGGCTGCCGGCGACTACGACAACGACGGTGACATGGACCTGTACATCTGCAACATCATCGTTGGTGGATGGGAAGGCGATAACCCCGAGATCTTCGGCGGGTACAACAAGTTGCTTCGAAATGACGGCGATTTCGTGT
>JASMLX010000523.1:243-510 GCA_030748495.1 Candidatus Poribacteria bacterium
TGGACGGGACGAGCCCCACCAGACTCTTCGAGAACATCAACGACGGGGAACTGTTCGTGTCCATCGACGAGGGTGTTTTCGCGGATCCCCTGTACGCCGACAAGAACGGTGTCAGCGGATCGTTCTCGGATTACGATCAGGACGGCGACATGGACCTCTTCATGACATATCGCCACAGCGAAAACCGACTTCTTCGAAACGATCTGGCGAACGGGAACCATTGGATAGAAGTCGACCTCGACGGTGTTGAATCGAACCGCGACGGTG
>JASMLX010000524.1 GCA_030748495.1 Candidatus Poribacteria bacterium
TCCCCACTTTCTCTGCCAATACCAGTTTAGTCCCACCTTGCAAGCTTAACCATGGGGTCTGCTTCTTCCCTCTAAATTCTTCTGCCCACTTGACCACATTACTCTGAGTATATTCTGCTAATCCTGTGACAGTAACCTCCCCTTGGCTGTTAACTGCCTCACCATTCAGCCCTTCCAGCAGATAGTAGCTGAACACCCCATGACCCTTCTCAGCCCACTCATAGGCCCTCTCACCAACATTACAGGCATACAAGGTGGCGCTGACGCTAGGTTGGCCTCCACTGCTACTACTACGCTTAACCTTAAAACCTTTGGAGAAATCATCGGTCAAGTAGTTGTCCTTATCACCTCGGCCGGAGTCAGGGTTATTTCGACAAGCATCAATTATAGATAGTAACTGTTGGCCTTTTACTCGAGACAAAATCTGATTGACTTTCTGTAGAGGGATAGCCGTCAGCTCGAGAGTATTAGGTGTCGTGGTAACGCTATTAGCCGCCAACAAAAAAGAC
>JASMLX010000525.1 GCA_030748495.1 Candidatus Poribacteria bacterium
GTTATTGGTATTGAAGCCATGTGGGAAGGCAAAAAATTAACGCTAAAAATGTTGCCCGGTAGAAGGCTGGCTAATGAAACGGCCTATATTATTACCCTTGCTCGTGTCAGGGATACCGCTGGTAACCCTCTGGAAGGCGGAACCATCAAGTTCACGACTAAGGGGTTAGAGTAGTAGCCTTTACCACTGGTCAGTCGGCCACAAACAGGGCTCGCAGGCGTAGTAGTACCGAGCGAGAACGCATCTCGGATAACTGCTGATGTGCGGGGTCGAGGGGAGTCCCAGAAGCTGGCACACCGACCCAATATTTTAGGTTTTTTGGTTTTCCAAGCAAACCTCGATCCAACCAACACGATTACAGTTTGGCAGGAAGAAGTTTTGAAGCGAATCAGCTTGTGTGGTTCTCTTAGGAGGAGCAAGTTAAGTGTTTACAAATAGCAGGATGTGTTTTAGACTGGTGTTGATTCGATTTGGTTAACGTCAGCAGGACGCTTTGTTGGTAATCTG
>JASMLX010000526.1 GCA_030748495.1 Candidatus Poribacteria bacterium
TAGATACTGATTCACCTGAAGCGTTACGTCCATCCCAGTAGATGGCTCGCTCCGCACTGCTGTAAATACCGGCTGGCTTGAAACCAATCGGCAAAGTTCGTACTTGTTGGCCGGAGACATCGTAAATGCTGATTACGACCTCGGCATCTTGACTCAGATCAAAAGGTATCCAGGTTTCAGGATTGAAAGGATTTGGGTAGTTCTGCAACAAGCGCGTCAGATCCGGTATCGGGTTGTATTGCAAATCCACCCGCCGGTAGGCACGTGCCAAATCCTGCGGCTGGATAACAAACTGGCTGTCTGCTACTCGCTTCCCGCCCGATTTGGAGACTTCCACTCGGATCTGATCGCCCTGATGGACGATATTCTGCCGCATCGAATCCACCATCGGCAAGCGCAATTCTGTCTGCGAACTATCGCTCTCTGCCAATAGTCGGCCGGTAGCTAGATTAGTCACCTTTACCTCGTAAGTCTCCGCCTGATCCCTCAGTTGCTGTGGCAGTTGTG
>JASMLX010000527.1 GCA_030748495.1 Candidatus Poribacteria bacterium
AGTAGACAGCACCATGGATTGTAATATAGTTGCCTCTATTGTCAAGACCAAAAATTGGGGACAGCTAGGTGAGATTTTTTGATCGGTGTTAATTGAATTGGTAATCAAGATGAATCTTGGCAGGAGTCGAGTAGCCAAAACTCTATAGCGTACACTAAACCATCAAACGATAATAAAATATATCAGTAAGAAGCGAAGGTGTACACTCTCGTTTTATTATGGCAACCCTTTTTCATGGCAATGTCTCCTAAAAGTTGATCTCTTATAACCGACCGAGAGATTAGACTTATGAGTTGAATCGATGGCACGACAGAACGGTCACTTCGTTTTCAAGCGGGAAGTTGCTGAGTGTTCCTAATGTATGCAAACTCAGTGCTAGTACACCGGCAAAAGGGCCCAACCCAACTGCCGCAATAAACAACATGGTTGCGTCATCCAGCTTGGGGAGATGTTGGCGGAGCAGATTAAGCCAAACGGGATCGCCCCATAATAGCTGAAAATGTGCC
>JASMLX010000528.1 GCA_030748495.1 Candidatus Poribacteria bacterium
TACTTGGCTACAGAATCCCAATTGCCACCATATTTATACCCACTCTGATTGACGAACTCCCTGAACTGACCCACTGTCACTTCGTGGGCGTCCATGTAGAATCCATCTAGCCCCACTCTATGTACTGGTAATTCTCTACCATCTTCACGCCCCTCATCAAAATGATCGCCCATCTCGAAACTACCCGCCGGGATCAGCATCATCTGAGCGCCGTCTTTCTGCCAAGTAATTCCTATAAAGGGCAAAGCGTCAAGCGCATCACCAGAAAAGATAACCGCCACACTGGCATCCAGCCTCACCTCACCCACACTAGCTGTAATCATCCTGATACCGGGTTGAGAGGAGGTGAATTTGAACCTGGCTTGACCATCTTGATTAGTCACTACAGTTGGAACCATCCTCAGATTATCAGCCGGATCTACTACTAGCGTAACCTCACGTCCCGTTATCAATGATCCATCTGCCGTTTTTAGTGTCACCAGCGCTGAGGCTATTTCACCTGTTG
>JASMLX010000529.1 GCA_030748495.1 Candidatus Poribacteria bacterium
CTAATTATCCTAACCCCTTCAACCCAGAGACCTGGATACCCTTCCAGCTTAGCCATGATGCCAGTGTTACAGCAAACATCTATGATGCAACTGGCAGGCAAATAAGATCCCTTGAACTAGGCCATTTAGCTGCAGGAAACTATGTAGAAGCTGAGAAAGCAATTCACTGGGATGGAAGGAGTGAAAGTGGTGAGCTAGTGTCTTCAGGCACTTACTTCATTCAGCTGCAAGCTGGAGAATACCAAGAAACCAGGAAACTGGTGACCCTGAAGTAGTCTTCAACCCGATCTAGATTTTAGGTACAAAGCCCTTAAGATGAATTTCGCTTGAAGGGCTTTTTTGTTTTATTAGCTTTTACTTTTCTCTGCAATCTACTTGGATAGTGTCGATCGGTTTCTCAATTCCATGTGACGGACACGAAATATCGTGATGAGGGTCATCTACTTCCCCACCAGCAATGTTTCTCCTCTCTTTGCCCGATTCTAAACTCCACTTCCATTTTTCT
>JASMLX010000052.1 GCA_030748495.1 Candidatus Poribacteria bacterium
GCGGATCGATGCCTGCTGAGTTATTTTTGAATCAGAAAATCACGCTAGATGTTGCACTAGCTATGTAAATTCGGGTACTGAAGTAGATGCCAAATAGGTCGCTTTGCTAACAAGCGGAGGTGTCGTCACCTAAACCTTGGTCGCCCTTTTGTCAAACAAGGGGAGCGGTTCGAGATGTTTCTTTCGGGATATGCAGATAAGATCGACTCAGAACCAACTAGAATATGCCGCCGCCGACCATCAGGCGCATGATACCGAAGACTACCGCCGTACTGCAGGTGATCAACCCGATAATCGAGCTCCCTCGTCGATCCTGAGGGGCCCCGACATAAGCTAGTCCGCTAATTACCAGGCCAACGGTGGCAAACGGAATTACCGCCCAATTGAGCCAACCAAAACAGGGAACAAAGGCGACCAGCATTCCCAGAATGGATAAAATCCCCCATGCCAGGCTAAGTACGCGAAGCATAATGTTTCTCCTGCGTGCGGAAACTGATGATGTCCTTCACTGAGAGAGCGAATGTTCGGTATATATTCCTGCTCCGTCTAATAAGGACGGTAGAAAAAACAATCTGGTTAGTGAGGAACAAAGACCAGATCCATGAACCTGCCGGATGACAATCCTGGGCGGCTGTTACGTCTCCATCTGAGAGTGCATAAAAAGCAGTGGTCAAACCGCAAGCTGGACAGGAAGAAGCGGTTCTTGACATCTGTTGGCAGGCTGGAAGGCGTAAACTGAGTTGATGTTGTGAAATCAGAAACGGGGTTAGCAGGGCGAGACCCGTTATCAAAAAGACCACGAACCAAACTATCCATATTGCTTGGATCAACTCATCTACCATCTGAAAATGACCCCAATGCTATCCGAACGATCCCGATTTAAATCGGCGTATACCTGACTGGCCTGGTCGGGATCAAAACGGTGAGTGATCAGATCATCAACCTTCATTTGTTGGCGTTGAACATATTGCAGAAATAATCGTTGCTGGCGAATCGGTGTCCAGTAGGCGTAGGCCGGTGGCAGTGATTCATTATGTGTACCGATCAAACGAATTTGTCGCGTCAGTAAATCAGGGGTCAAATGTTGCCTGGACGGGTGTGGGCTATCACCCAGTAGCATAACGGTTCCGTATCGCCTGGCTAGAGGTAGGGCTAAAGGTAGTACGGAGAAGTGTCCGGTGGCATCGTATACAGCATCGGCTAATTGTCCATCAGTGTGCTCAAGGACAAAATCTTTAGCTTCGGCCGCACTGCCGTTGAACCCCGCTGTTGCGCCATGTGCCAAGGCCAAGTCGAGCCGGGTTTGCATTTGGTCAATGACCAGTATCTCTCTTAATCCTAACAAACGCAGATATTGTGTTACCAGTTGACCAATAGGACCTTGCCCGATAACAACGGCTCTGTCGCCCATGGCGTGTTCAACTTGCCGGACAGCGGTTTGTGTGATGGTGGCGAGTTTACTCCAGGCGGCTTCTTCATCGCTGACACCATCAGGGATTTTGACAATTTGGTCGGCAGGAATAGGCAGATTAGCATATTGCCGATGTGAGGTAGTGTGAAAAATCCGTTCTCCCACCTGTAACCCTTCGATATCAGAACCAACTTTTATCACTTCGCCGACACAACTGTAACCGGGGAAAAATGGGTGTTTGACCCAACCGTGCCAGTGACTTCCCGGCTCAGAGTCTGCCCGGTAGCAAGCTAACTCGGTACCCATGCTCATCAACGTAATCCGCGTCTGGATAGCAAATTCGTGTGGAGCAGGTTCGTCCGGTAAATCGACTGTAACTAATTCAGCTTGTTCTGGCCCGGTAAAAATGATGGTCTTGGATTTCAAATCGATTTATCTCCTACTTATAGTTCCATTGAATGTTTGAAAATACTTACTTGGATCGTTTGTCCGCCTTTCATTATACCTAAGCAAGGATAGACCTTGCTAGATCAGAGATGGAATAGTAGACCTCTTTCAAAATCAGGATTTGAGTTTGAGTTCAAGATTGTAGATGTAGGAAGACTGACCAGACCAAATTCATTATCCAACTACCAGGCAGAACATATCCAACCGGATGGAAGAGCCATCCAACAAATCTTCGCTGCATAACCACCAAAAAGATGGTAAAAAGACCGTCAGCACCGATGGCCATGATGCTGGAGTAATCTGTTGTCTCTGGATAAGACAGCCAGCAGGGTAGGTATTTGTTGAAATAAACACCACCATAATAATGTACTCCGGGAGCACCCATTTGATAGGAAAAGTGCATCAACGTACACAGGCAGCAGATAATCCTGACCACCATGGCCAAAATAACTGCCTAGAAAAGCCGCCTATTATTTATCCCAGACTGCTCGGCTAGTTTTAAATCCCTCTAACTGATGAGGTGCGGCCCCTCCTCAATAGGCTTTGTGAAACCCCCTAAAAAATGAAATATCGTCAAGTTATTGGCGCCAAGACACCGAGTACCGAAAGCCGGTACCAGCATCATATCCGGATAACCAAAGATTTTAGCTGCGGTATATGACCAGAAGTCGTGAACCGCAGCCCTCAGTTGGGCGCGGATTCGGCTAATAATACTAAACCAAGGCGGATCCCCCTTTTGCGAAAACCTGGCTTTTCTGGTAACATTGAGTTCATAGAAGAGTCCATAGAATTTTCCCCGAAAATACCAACAACATTCATCCACCGCACACATCTACTCTATGGCAGACAATACTGGGTATAAAGATTCTGCTGATGCTTAGTGGTGGTATCATCAATCTGTCGAGTTTCACCTCTTCACAATATTTTGATTTTGCGCCGAGGAAGCCACCGAAATTCATTTGTGCGGAGGAATCGGCGCACTCCTCTTAATGGGTAGAATGAATTATAACTTTCTTTTTCAATAGATATATAGTGTAATAACTACCATGAGAATTGTAGAGGCTACCAAAAAATACAACCGCCCTGAACACCTCGTATATGCTTGCCAATACCATGTTATCTTTTGCCCTAAATACAGACGAGGTGTCTTAACTGATGCTATTGAGATCCGACTCCAGGAAATCTTTAACCAAGTCAAAGGCAAATCAAAGCATTCTCTGTTGTTCGTCAGATGCAGAAAGGCAAAGAACGCAACTTCGGCCAGAGCGTGGGTTTCCATGCCTCCGCCATGCTGATTGAGATGTTGCGTCGCAAAGCTGAGAATTGCTGGCGGTGGGGTTATCGAGTTTGCAACGAGTGCATTACCCATTGTGGACTGAACATTCAACGAGATGTCTATTCGGCTTTTTTGGCACTCAGTGTGAAAGACAATGCCTTGGATGTGCCATCGGTCAATGTAGCAGAGAAACAGTTACTGCTTCGGTAGGCAGTTGGGAATCCAATTCGCAGCCCGTACAGGACGGTATTAGGACGCTTCGCAAGCAGATATTTAGCTGCCATTAAATCCTCAGAGGCGGTTGTGAGGCGGTCATATGTACAACCCAGTTCATAACTGACTTAACTGAGGTAAAAAAGAATGACAACCAGAAAGAAATATTCAAAAGAATTTAAGTTGGATCTTGTTTATCACCCCGCATCAGAATGCCTATCTTGTCGGCCTGCCGTGTCGGCTTTTGGGTGTAAAACGTAATGATTACTACCAGTATAGAGCTTAAAGAACAGACCGGATGATCTGACACATCAGGAAATGCTGGAATGGATCCAGGATCTAGCCAAAAACTGTAACTATACCTATGACCGCCGCCGGATGAAAACAGCTTTGAATGTACGGGGCTATCCACTGAGCCGTAACCAGGCCAGGAAGTTAACGCGTGAAGTCAACAATTTGACCTAGACGAAAGTAATAGTAATTATTTGGAGAATAATGATCGAACAGGAGATTGAAGAACTGATCCAAGCACTGCAAGATGATGATGAGGATATTCGTTGGGATGCGGCATTTGCATTAAGAGATATAGGAGAGAGGGCAATACCTGCTCTGATCCAAGCATTACAGGATGATGATGAGGATGTTCGTTATCATGTGGCAGTGGTATTAGGTGAGATTGGAGAAGATGCTAAAGAGGTAATACCTGCTCTGATCCAAGCATTACAGGATGATGATGAGGATGTTCGTTATCATGCAGCATTTGCATTAGGTGAGATTGGAGAAGATGCTAAAGAGGCAATACCTGCTCTGATCCAAGCATTACGGGATGATGATGAAGGTGTTCGTTATCATGCGGCATTTGCATTAAGAGATATAGGAGAGAGGACAGTACCTGCCTTGATCCAAGCATTACGGGATGATGATGAGGATGTTCGTTATAATGCGGCAAAGGTATTAGGTGAGATTGGAGAAGATGCTAAAGAGGCAATACCTGCTCTGATCCAAGCATTACAGGATAATGATGAGGATGTTCGTTATAATGCGACAGAGGTATTAGGTGAGATCGGAGAGGAGGCAGTACCTGCTCTAATCCAAGCATTACAGGATGATAATGAGATTGTTTGTTATCATGCGGCATATGCATTAAGAGATATAGGAACACCCGAAGCACTCAAAGCAGTTAGTGCCAGTAAGTAAAGACCTTAATCATAACATAACAATACGGTAGACAAACTACAAAGGTGAGAATGCCCAAGATGGATAAGGTCGAACAATTCGGTGTCATACTGGCAGTTCCATTACGCCTGTTGACAGCACAAAATAACCGCCCTTTACCAAAAAAAGGGAGAACGCACGAAGGTTCGATATAAAGGCAGGCGTCTCCTCTTCAGTGTTTTTTTTATTCCTTGGGCGAGAAACAAAAACTCTTCTGGGGCCACCTGGGCGCCTTAAGAGGCGAAATTGGCGAGGTAGGCTTAAGGCATTTTCGTTTTCGTAGACGTGTTTTAGACTTAGCCCAAGTAGGCTTCACTAGCGTAAACAAGAGGCCCAATTAAAAACGAAGCCACTCAGCATGGTTAAGGATTAGCCACTAGAACTACCTTTAGCCATTGCAGCAGCGACCGCCCTTTAATCTCGGCTAATTGCTGATGTTCAGCTCGATAACGGTTTTCTGCTAGAGCCTGGAGTTGTGGTGACTGATCGAGTGCCGACTGGAGACGTTCTATCTGTTCATTCTTGACGTTGATTCGCTGGTTTTGGTCGGCTACCTGTTCTTGTAGAATTTCGATAGACTGTGGGTTGTCGCTTTCGGTGGTGTGTAACGATGTGTGGCAGGTGTAGTCGATTGCTTTACGTACTAACTCAGCCTGTTTTTTGCCTTGTTGAATACTTACCTCAACTGCCTTTGTGGAGATTTTTAACAAGGTTAGTAGGTGCGCAACCACTTTGATAGCTACCGACTGATTCTTCCAACGGTAAGTAGTTAGTCGGTTCTAAAATTTTGATCCGGCCACATTGACCAGTGGGCCATTTGACTCGGTGAGCCATTGATCCGCCTGCAATTCGGCATCGTCAATAAAGGCATTTCAGGCTTGCTCGCAGTGGGCTAAATTGTCGAAAGCCAACACGTAAACCAGTTCGGTAGTTGTGGCATCACCAATGGTTGTTTCCCAAAAACCGATAATTATCATACCGTGCTTTTGAAACAACCTGATGGTTATATCTCGAAACCGTGCGTTTAATTTGGCTATCGGACGATCCTTCACTTGCTGGAACTACCGCTGGAAATAGACACAGGCTTGGAGTCCAATTCTTTCAAACTACCGTGAAAATCAGCGAACCGATAGTTATTATCCATTTCCTATAAACTTAGAGCGGTCAATCAAATACCTCGGGGGCTAATGATCTATGGACAGGAAGTCTGGGGTCATTTACTAAAGATGGTTAGTTAATCCTTTAGGTTCCAACTACAACGCCATCGGGTTCTGTTTGTTCGGAATACTGTTTGCTGTAGTCCTAATGTTAATGAGGATGAAATCCTTATGGTGGCCCTTGTATCCAGCGGTCTTTACGGCTGTGTCTGGTAGCTGGGTTATTAATGTATCTGGTTCAGTTTGTTTTCGGCCTAGATGGTAAAATTTCTGTTGCTGAAGTTGGGTGGACTTCATATCTGCCGAAAGGCAACCCCATTTTTCTTGGGATTGGCATTGGGGCAGTTCGTAGTAGGTCGCATATGGCCGATTCTAGGTATTATTTTTCCATGTACACACCTACCTATGTATCTAGTCCTAATTTCGATTGCTCTTTATCCGATTTAAAGGGGGTTAGATCTGGATTTGACTTATGGTTACTGATGCTAGCGGTAATTCCAGTCGGAAAAAACTCTTAACTTGGTGACTGAACCGTTCCAGTAGCCGGAGCATCAATCTATTCTGCAAACTGTCAGTAACCACTATAAGTAACCGTTTACGCCTCAGATACGGAGCAGCCCAAACCGCAGGCAAACGGATAGAATTTGATCAACAGAATTAGGGGTGCTAAATATACAGAAAGATAGGTGCCGCTAGAGCAGGTATTGACTGTTTTTAATAAATTCTTAGCCACGGAAGTTGGTGGAAAGGGTTACCGAGTCCAGGTTAGAAAGGGGAGGAATGGTAGCAGATTTGAACTGATTTAGAGAGGAGTTGAAACGGAAATTAAGGCAAGAGGAGTGCCCGTTGATATTTTGCCTATTACTCAGATACCATTAGTTAGGGCCAAACATACCTGATATTTTATGTCGTAGGAGACAAGATGAAGTCCTGTTCAACGTTGATGTTTGTGATATTTGTCCTGATGGGTTGTTCCCTGGAGCCGGAGACCTCTGCTGTAGTTAAGACACTTTTAAGCCAGGAGGCATCCCCAGAAATGTCACAGGTTGCACTCAATCAATTGAAGTGGCAATCGGCTGCTTTGAGCAGTTATCAATTCGAGTTCTCCTGGCAGTGCTTCTGCCTGCCTGACTATGTAGCTCCAGTTTTAGTGACGGTTCGGGAAGGGATAATTGACAGTGTGGTGTATACTCACACTCGCTTGTCAGTGGACGCAGATAAGCTCAGTCGCTATCTGACAATTGATGAACTGTTTACTTTCATCCAATCTGCCATAGACGAAGAAGCAATTAAGATTGTGTCGGAATACGATCTGGAGTACGGATTTCCAACCAAGGTTTGGATCGATTGGAACGCAATGATAGCAGACGAAGAGAGAGGGTTTCAGGTCAGCAACCTGGTAGAGGTGGAATTCGGAGCGAACCAGATCTGGATCATCCAAGATCTGCCCATTACCGAGATCGATATTCGGCCAGTGTTAAGTCAGCCGTTAAATCAGAAGAGATTCACATCGGTTGAAGCTACTGTTAACGGCTATTTACCGGATAGTTGTACCCAGTTGCATCGGATTCAACAGACAAGGTTGGGGCAAACGGTTTATCTTCGCTTCAGGTCGAAAAGGCCAAAGGAGATAGCTTGTCTACAGATCATTACCGAAGTAAGTTATAAAGTGATCCTAGATAGCAAGTTCATTCCGGGCCAGACCTACGAGTTACAAGTAAATGGGAAATCCAAGGTATTTAACCTCTAAGTTAGCATAAATCTTGACGTTTGGAATTAACCAGCCAGCCAACATTATTGTGGGGTTACATTCAGTCGTTCGATTCTGAGAATCTTACTTGGATACTTGACCGAGATCTTTGCTATTGGTTGAATCTATTGAGTCATTAGTGTATTCACTATTGGAATGAATCTCCAAATTTTGACAACTACATTCAGAAAGGTAAACTTATGAACAAATATAGCCTGTCAGTTAAACTAGAGAAAAAATATCTTTTGTTGCCGATCTGCAACGGGGCTGAAGTGGTTCGTATTAACGTGAGCATTGGTGGACAGAATGCGCGAGAGTTTGATGCTGAGCTTGCGACCACTAAGGAACAGATTAGCTTTTGGTCATTCCTTGATGTTACGGAATTCCAAGGAGAGGGAGCAATTCTTCAACTAGAAGGGGCAACAGAAGAGGGCGTTAGACTTATCGTCCAATCCGACGAGATTCCGGATGCTGATGCCTTTTACAGCGAACTACTACGGCCGCAGTTCCACTTCTCACAGATGATCGGCTGGAATAACGACCCAAACGGAATGGTGTACTATGATGGTGAGTGGCACCTCTATTTTCAGCACAATCCCTACGGATGGAAATGGGGAAATATGCACTGGGGGCATGCAGTCAGTAAAGATCTAGTTCACTGGGAACAGCAACCGATTGCCATCTATAATAAACAACGCGGTGACTGGGCTTTCTCCGGGAGTGCAGTAGTCGATGAAAACAATACTGCAGGTTGGCAGACCGGGGAGGAAAAGGTGGTTGTAGCGGCTTGGACCAGTACAGGCCGTGGTGAGTGCCTAGCCTATAGCAACGATCGCGGACGAACCTTCACTGAATACGAAGGTAACCCGGTGGTTCAGCACAGCGGCCGTGACCCAAAGCTGATCTGGCATCAGCCAGGAGGGCATTGGGTAATGGCGGTTTACGACGAACCCGAATCATCAGAGCGAGCCATCGCTTTCTATACCTCCACCGACATGAAACACTGGAAATTTCAAAGTCAACTGGAGGGCTACTACGAATGCCCGGAAATATTTGAACTGCCGGTCGATGGGAGTGAGAGTGATACTCGTTGGATCGTTTTTGCTGCCGATGCTCAATACGCCATCGGTGCCTTCGATGGAAAAGCCTTCACCCCTGAACACGAGGGAAAGCATTGCCTTCACTATGGCAACTACTATGCATCGCAAACGTTCAGCAACAATCCGGATGGACGAAGAATTCAGATCGGTTGGGCTCAGATTGAGATGCCGGATATGCCATTCAACCAGACCTTTAGCTTCCCTCACCAGTTGTCGTTGAGGTCAACAGAAGATGGCATCCGCATGTTTGCTGAACCGATAAAAGAGATCGAAACGCTATACAGAAAGACCCATACCGCCCAAGATCAGCCACTATCGCAGCCAGTCGAGCTACCAGTGTCAGGTGAACTGTTCGACATTCGGGCTACCTTGGCTATCGGTGAAGCAACAACTTTGGTGCTTCACATTGGCGGCGAGCATATCACCTACGATGTTCAAGCCAACCAACTCAATGGAGTGGAGATGAAACCTGTGGATGGAGAGATTTCGTTACAAATCTTAGTAGATCGTCCAATGCTGGAGATTATCGGTAATAACGGTCGTGTGTTTATCACAACAAAGAGACATGCTCCAAGTGTAGTCGAGATGGTTACCGTTTCGGCGGTAGGAGGACCGGCGAAATTATTACATCTGGAAGTTAACGAACTTCGCTCAATCTGGTAGATTAGCTCGAGCTAAAAACGTCAACTTTTAGATCTAACACAAATAACCCTTACGAATGAGATCACTATGATGATAGAACTAGTTTTTACTAGTCTGTTTGTCGGACTTACCTCCGCGGTTACAGATATTAACGCTGAAGCGCGGGCAACAAGAAAAAAGGTCAAGGTCTTTATCCTGGCCGGGCAATCCAATATGGAAGGTCATGGCCAGATACAAAGTCTAGACCATCTAGGAAATCACCCGCAATATGGGCATCTACTGAAGAAACTCAAGGCGCTGGACAGCTCTTGGGCGGTGAGTAATAATGTCTTTGTCTCGTGGCAAACCTACGGTCAACCACGTCGGCATGCTCCGCTCAGTGTAGGTCAAGGAGCAACAGAAAATTCGGTCGGTCCGGAACTGATGTTTGGCACTATCATGAGCGGGGAGTATGATATGCCTATCCTGCTGATTAAGACGGCTTGGGGTGGTAAGGACGTTTACTGTGACTTTCGTTCGCCTGGGGCTGGCGATCCTGATGGGGATGCTGAGCGCCGACTGGAGAAAGAACGGTCCGAGGGCCAAGGGCGTGAGGTCGGCGTCTACTACCGGTTGATGGTCTCGGAGATCTTTAACACTCTAGAGAAGATCGGGGAGATTGTGCCCAGCTACCAGGGACAGGGCTACGAGTTAGCCGGATTAGTCTGGTTCCAGGGTTGGAATGACTTTTGTCAGTGGCCGGAGTTTCCGGGAATCATTAGCGACTATCCCCGGCATCTATCTACCATGATTCACGACCTACGCCAAGACCTCAATGTGCCGGAGATGCCTTTCGTGATCGGTGAACTCGGTATTGGAGGAGAAGAGATGGTTGAAAAAGCCAAGGGTGAAAATAACCACGAGGCGCGGGCGATCGTTCATTTCCGTCAAGGACAACGAACTGTAGCTTCGGAATCCGGGCTCGAGAAGGTCACCTTTGTTCCCACCGCCGATTTCTGGGATAACCGGCTTCAGGAACTACGGCAAATTAGCGACCGGTGGTGGAACGAAAAGCGGAAGAAGGGAATTCCAGACAGCGAAGAAAATCACCTGCCTACCAAAGAGTTAAATGACGAGTACTTGCAACGGGGAAACCACTGGTATTGCCACTACAACGGCTCCGCCTCCAACTACTGCCTGATTGGCTATGCTTTGGCTCAAGCTCTAATCAACGGAGAATAACGCCGGGTTAATTTTATCTTACAACTTACCAGAGGGATAGGCCTGACCTGTTCAAATTGCCATGTTTTCATTGTACTTGATTTCGAATTGATATAAGAACCTGTTTAAAAATCATCTAACTCTGTAACAATAAAGAGTTTCATAGCATTCTCCTAGCGTGTATCTTGTCTATTCTATACGCCTTGTACCGTTAGAGCAATAGCCTCGACGTTTGTGGATTATCTTCCTTAACAGGAAGTAGGAGTTGTACCGTAGCGTGAAAAAGTAGGTTATGATTTTAGCATGAATCCAACTAAATATGGTGACATGAACACTGTTAATTCTCTGACTGCAAGCCGGAAAGATTGCAATTATCTGTACGCATAGAATGTGCAGCTTAATTGTGGCAGTATCGCATCTTTAACAACCTGTAGTCAAAACACAAGTTCAGCTGAGATTAGGTATCCTAGTCTTGATGATTCCCTCTGGAAAAGCCCCATCATACCTACAAGCCTAAAAAGTCCAACTAGGGTTAAGTAAACATCCACCAAGTGGTTCAAGGCATTGGCCTGATCACTCTTCGATGAACCGATGACGGATTTCCGATAAAGCTAACGATCGGTTGATCAAAAATAATTACTTAGCTACCTGGTGCCTACAATCAGTAAACCTCGAACTGAAAAACTGGTTCTACTATTATTTATTAACAAACTTTATTATGACGATCCGAAATAAACTGGAGCTAACCAACACTAGTTGGAGAGAAGGCCAGAACCTTTTCAAACAACGACTTGGGTTTTTTCCGGTTCTACCCCTGTACGCTATTCTGCTAGCGGTTGTATTGTGGAAACACGAACCGTGGGCGGACGAAGCGCAGGCCTGGTTAATCGCCCGTGACTGCAGTGGGGTTGAATTGCTGTTTCAACGTCTGCGGTACGAGGGGCATCCAGGGCTATGGTATCTTATCTTGATGATCCCCAGCAAAATCTTGCCTTACTATCCCACCATTCAGGTGATCTCTTTTTCAATTGCGGTAGCTGGTATCTTTGTTTTCTGGCGTACATCTCCTTTCCCACCTATCCTCAAAACCCTGTTTCCCTTCACCTACTTCATCTTTTATCAATATGCAGTAGTCGCCAGGAGTTATGTTCTCCTGCCGTTGCTGATTTTTCTGGTTGGTCATTACTACCCGCAAAGGTTTCGTCGGGTCTACCTGTTCACCCTCTTGCTCTGTTTACTAGCCTACGTTAGTGTCTTTTCGGCGCTGATCGCCATTTCGATCATGCTGGTCCATTTTCTGGATCTGTTGAAATGGTGGAAAGAATTAGAAGGGGAAGAGCGAAAGCAGCAGATGGCTTCTTTCGCCGCGTTCGGGCTATTTATGATCCTGATGGCATTTCAGCTTTGGCAACCGACAGATTCATCCTTTGCCAAGAACTACCACTTTGAACTCGACCGCGTTACCTCCAGGTTTTTAGAGGTGACGGATCTAATTATGGTGGAGATTAAACCCATTTCCTACTCGATTCTAGCGGTTTCCTGCGTTTGGTTCTGGATAAACCGAGTCTTGCTACTGTATCTCTTGTCTTCGCTATCCATCATTTTTCTGTTTGCGGTCAAGTATTTCAACTCCTGGCATGAAGGTATTCTCTTTCTGGCCTGGATTCTCCCTTTATGGATCAGTTTTCAATCTCAATCGAAGGGTAATGTCCGTGGAGGCGAAGTCATGTTTTCCCGTTACAAGCGAGCGATGACACTGATGGCATCTTTGGTGTTTGCCTTTCACATTTACTGGGCAGGAGCAGCCTCGATCTCGGATCTGAGAGGCAGTTACTCAGCCGGTCGGGCAACGGCCGACTATATTAAGACTCATCAAATGTCCGAAGCTAAAATCTACGCTACCACCTTTTGGTCCACTTCGATCCTAGCTTTTTTTGACCAGAACATATTTCTCAACCATAATAACGGTCAACGACCATCGTTCTGGTTCTGGGCTAACGATAACAGACACGATGACAATTTAAATTGGATCTTGGAACAACAACCTGATCTGGTCATTATCGGTCGCCCGAAAGAACCGTTGGCATCTATTGATGGCTACCAGTTGGTAAACTTATTTGAAGGCAACTTATACTGGAAAAACCGGATTAAAGAGCGGCAACACTTTGCCATATACCGGAAGTTGAGTTCAGTTGACTAATCGACAATCGGGTAAATCGCCTATCCATGACACCAGCATTTGTCAAGAAAAATGTCTGGGCTTTTTCAGGCATCCTTAAGCAGTTTCTGCTCTTTCATCACGCATTTCTTTCGGTAGGTTTAGCCAGGCCTCGGTCTCTAGCGTCCAACCTCTGATTTCCTGTCAAGTGAAAGGCTACGTCTCATTAATTTAGCCCTGGTGCTTGTAGACCGTAACACCGGCAACACTAAACCCGGGTATATCCTCCCTTTTGCCTCCATGAGTGTGTATTGCGGTGTACCGATCGAGTTTGGACTAATCGTTATGTGATCTGCGATAGTGCGTCCGGTAGCCTTTAGTTGTTAGTAGCAAAAGGGATAGGTGCATCTAAACTGGGCATATCAATCTCTACTTAAAGGCGATTAGTATATTGGATTCCACATAGCGCGATAGCTTCGGACGCAGCCATCGTGGGCTTTGACCATTCTCTAAAATTTATGGGTAACGGAATTGACCTTTCGCCATTTCCTGTAAAATCGAGAAAACTTCCACCAGGCCCATAAGGTATTCTTTTGCATCGCTGAAAATATCTTGCGCTGGTATTCTAATGCTTGTTCCGGACTCATACGGTAAGTTCTGCGCGGCTTGCCGTGTATCCCTCTCAGGACCAACCATTGACCTTTGACATAGATTAGTGTGTGCTTTGAAGCTTCCCCACCGGACGGATTGATGAGATAGACATGAGTCAAGTCCTCTACACCCGCCAGTTTCCTGCGCCAGTTGATTGACAAAACCGGTGTTTGCAGTGTTACTCTGGTCAAAGGGGTAAACAGCACATCTAAAATCCGCCACGATTCATCTGGACTAACGACACCATCTTCAGCGTGGGCAACCATATTGTTGATATTCCGTATCTTGACCGGTACGATAAAATCGACACTTCCCTCGTTAATTCCTTCCTCAAAGGCAAATCGACGGCCTTGATGGTGAATCGTAAACCGCTCACCCGTTTCCTCGACTTCAATTCCCAAATGATTAAAGACTCCTCGAAAATAGTCTGTCAGTTCTGGCGTTTGAAGAATGTTTCTCCAGATCTCTATCGATGATGCGGTCAACCTATCCTCACCATCGTCTGCATAAATAGAGAAAGCTAATATGGCTAACGCTAGTAAGCAACTAATCCTTCTCATCAAAGCCCTCCAAGATATTGAAATTTTGTCGGCAACAAGGCTATTATAGTCTAATCGAGATCAGGCTGCAATCGGCAAATGGGCGTGACATCCGTTCGGCTAAATTAACTGTTCTGGAAACTTCTAGACACGTAGATAACCCGGCAACCAGCTTTTAGCAACAAGATTACCTCAATAAACAGAACCCGGTAATGGTAAAAGCAATGTCTAGCCCAAACTAACCGGTAGATCAACACTATAAATTTTGGGGAGGGGGCAACACTTTGCGACAAATCGGAACACTCAACGAAGGGTTGCTTCACGCCGATCTCAAACAGTGGTACAGCCAACTTGGTGACAAGCATGAGGTCGAAGTCGAGGGATACATCATCGACCTGGTGCGATCCGATCTACTGATCGAAATCCAGACCGGCAATTTTTCACAGATCCGAACTAAGCTCACCCAGTTGACCGAACGTTATCCGCTACATCTGGTCTATCCAATCGCACAAACGAAGTGGTTGTGTAAAGAGGGAAGCCGTCGGAAATCCCCTAAACGAGGAACATGGCTTCACCTGTTTGATCAACTAGTGGCGATCCCAGACCTGTTGATGCGAAACAACTTTTCCATCGAAGTCGTGTTGATCGAGATGGAAGAGAGACGCGTCAGCAGTACCGCACATCGAAAAGGCTGGAAAGTAACGGGTCGGAAACTATTAAGCGTAGTGGATCGGATCCGGATTGAAACCCCAACTCAACTGGCATCAATGGTTCTGCCAGCATTACCTGATCTGCTCTCAACTGCGGACTTGTCCAAAGCACTCAAGATTCCTCGTCGCTTGGCACAGCGTATCTGCTACTGTCTCCACCAGATGGGAGAATTGATTCCATTGAGCAAAGACGGCAATGCTATCCTCTATATGCGGAGGTGAATACCCGGCAGAATTAACCACTCAAAGTCCAAAGGCATGCCGGAGTAGCGCAATGCTCTTCGGCACGCCGACGTCTGCATCCTCTCTACCTTCAAACTCAAGCGAAATATATCCTTTGAACTCTACCTCAGCAAGAATCCGGGCAATTCTCTGGTAGTCCAACTCCAGTGTATACCATTCACCACCACCGTAGTAGGTTTTGGCATGAACGAGCACAGTTTCGGGTGCAATCTGCTGTATTTTTGAGTAAGGGTCTTCCAAGAAATTACCACAGTCCATAGTTACTTTGAGCCAATCAGAATCGATTTCAGAGACGATTCGGTTCACCCCTTCGGGAGTATTGGTCAGCCCCCAGTGGTTTTCCAAACCCAAAATCACGCCGTTTTGCTCAGCGTAAGAAAGGCACTTCTCAATGGCCTGGATAGTCCAACCAAAAGCGTCGCCTTCGGTGTAACCCGGCAGTGCAGGCTCCTGACCACCGTTGGTCATTAATTGATCGAAGGTAGGTATAGTTCCCCAGCGACCGGAATTGAGTCGGATAGAAGGAATGCCTAATTGATATGCCAGTTCGATGCAGTGTTTGGTATGGTCGACGTTTTTCTGTCGTTCATCCGGGTTTGGTGAAACGAAACCTTGATGAATGGAGAGCGCATATAGATCGAGTCCGTGAATAAAGGCCATCCGTTTTAGATTCTGCAGATAGCTCCGGTCTTCAGAGTCCATCTGCTGATGCAAAATCTCGACTCCGTCCAGGTTTAACTCAGCCGCTTTCTGGATAACGGTTTCAACTGGGACTTTCTCAGGGGTAAAGTGCCAGTAAGAATAGGTTGAGACTCCAAGTTTCATCTTCTGCCATCCTTAGGTCGCAAAAGCGTCTAAACATTGCTGGTAGACCTGGAACTGCTCACCTTCATGCTCTTCCGGATCAACCAACTTTAACCACAAAGCACTGTCTTTTTTGTCACCACTCAATTGCCGACGACTACCCAAATTGGATGGATCTTCACCGGACCAAACGACCTCTCCGCCTTGAAGATAGATGAAATTGTTCCGATATTCATCTATCAATTCCTTTTGCTGCTCCTGGTAAATCAAGCCTTGCTCGCAAGTAGTACGTCGCCAGTTAGCAACTGTTTCGGATGAATCGGTTTCGACCGAGTCAAACTCGGCGAGTGGAGCGGAGACTTCACTCTCAAAGTCGATTTGATCTAGATCTACGGTGCCATAACCGCTTTGCGCCGCAGTTAAAAGGTGGTTTCGATCTCGTTTGAAGGGTGGGGTTGGCCAATCCGATTCAGGGTCGTGGCCCATCAGGTACATGCCACAAGCATCGGTGGCAATCGGATGGTCCCCGGCAATCAATGCGTTGCAGATTCGACCTTCTCCTCCCCATTCACGACCCCACTGCCCTGTCAATGCGTCGATAATGTTTAGGCACGGCTTGGTAATCATAGCTAGATCCGGTAAAACATAGGACAGCCGAATTAGATGATGGTAGTAACTCCGTGTTCGTCCAATCGGTGGGACTATCGGTGGCAAGCCAAATAAATTCTTGGTACATAGGGTAATACCCATAAAGGCGTGATTTTTCATTTTGGCGACGGAAACCACCGCATCGGCTTCCTCGAAACAGGCACTCAGCGCATAGCGCGCAAACATAAGGCCTCCACCTGGGACCTCGTAGTCAGCAAAAGGCGGTAAGCTAGAGTCTACGAACTCAACATCAAAGGCCTTCAATAAGTGCAGATAATTGAAGTCGGTTGGCATCACATTACCATTGCTGTAAGGATTGGTATCGGTCGCAATCAATTGAGCGGTTGTATGCTCTTTTATCAAGCGCAAAGTGGCTCGACAGGTTACATCATCGACCAGTTCACGTCGTCGTCCCTTAAAATATTCGATCCGATCGGGCAGTTTCATCATGTTAAACTTGATGACCACTTTCTTAGCCTTCTCGATTTTCTCCCAGGAGCGAGTCAACGGATCCGTAATTCGGCGTAGCGTTTGGAAAATCTCCTCTTCTGTTGCACGATAATCGCAGTGTGCTGCACGCGTCATATAGTCTTTCATTCAACGTTCCTTCCGGCAAATATGTCTGTTACTTTTTCTGGAATAGTTTTTCGTAGCGTCTGGCATTCAAGGCCAATAGGGCAAAACTGGTGGTTTGGATATTTACTTGCGGCTGTTTCAACTCAATTGGGGTCGCACTTTTAAAACTGCCGTCTGGTAGTTGAGCTTGTTTGAGATAGGCACTGGCAACCAGGTCAGTGTTGAGTGGGTCTTGTGAAGCCACCAGAGTTAGAATGACATAGGCCGTAATCTCAGGATCGCTGGGTTTTCCTTTGAAATTGGCAAATCCGTGGTCTGGATTCTGCATCTTCTTCAACCATACCAACCGATCATCAACGTCGTAAGTAGCTGATAATCCCTGCAAAACCCACGAGGTCACCATCACTTCGGAGGTCGAGAGCCGCTTCAAGGACCATGCTCCATCGTCGTTCATACGATTGGGGTCAGCTAGCCAATTGGCAGCTTTATTGAGTGAAGAGTAACGAGGTGTCACCAAGCGTTTCAGTCCAGATAAAACCGCCGCAGTGTAGAGAATATTCCCTGGTGCTCCCAACTTGCGGGCCCAACTACCGTTGGCATTTTGTGCTTCATCCAACCAGGTTAAACCTTTGAAAATTACCTTTGGATCTCGATCTGCCATTTTCAGTGCTACTAAGGCAAAAATAGTATGAGCCGTATTACCATTCCAACTTCCGTCTTCTCGCTGTTGTTTGATAAGGTAAGCGACCGCCCGGTTGACTGTTGGTGCTCCCGTTCCAAACCCTTTAGCGAGTAAGGCTTGAATGGTGATAGCTGTCACCTCCGCATCACTTTCATCACCCGGGATTAGTGACCAACTGCCATCTTCATTCTGATGATCCAACAAGAACTGTGTCGCTTTTTCGATCGCATTTTTATCAGCTTGTATCTGGTCAACCACCAGAAAAATGGAAACCATAACCAAGAAGTAATGCAGTTTAGTTTGATCTTTCATCACTCTATTTCCTTCAGCTTAGATTCTATATAACAACCTAGATGCTGCTCACATTACTACTCAACCCAATTTTCTTATTCAGGGATGTTCTCAATCAGACGATCAACGATGGTATCAGAGTTGACACCTTCAGCTTCTGCCTGAAAATTAGTCAAAATCCGATGCCTCAGAACAGAATGTGCTACCGCACGGACGTCTTCACAAGCAGCGTTAAACCGTCCTTTTAGAATAGCACGAGCTTTCGCACCCAGAATCAGGTATTGTCCGGCTCTCGGTCCAGCTCCCCACCGTACCCACTGCTCGACAAAATCCGGTGCAACCGGGTCTCTACACCGTGTCGAACGGACCATCCTGACCGCATATTTGACCACGTTATCTGCCGCTGGCACTCGTCGCACAATTCTGTGCAACTCGACAATATCATCCCCTGTGAGGACGTGTTGTAAAGTGGCCTCATCGATCCCGGTCGTGGAACTCACGATTTGGAATTCCTCTTGTTCCGTGGGGTAGTCGATAACAATCTTGAACATAAACCGGTCCAGTTGTGCTTCTGGTAGCGGATAGGTACCCTCTTGTTCAATTGGATTCTGCGTGGCTAAGACAAAAAAAGGCTGATCCAATCGATAAACCTGACCACCAGTCGTCACATGGTGTTCCTGCATCGCTTCCAGCAAAGCAGCTTGGGTTTTGGGTGGGGTACGATTGATCTCGTCCGCTAACAAGACGTTAGTGAAAATTGGGCCCTGAATGAACCGCATCTGACGCTGCCCCGTTGTTCGGTCTTCTTCCAGAACATCGGTACCGATAATATCGGCTGGCATCAGGTCTGGGGTAAATTGGATTCGGCTAAACTGTAGCTCTAAAACCTGAGAGATGGTCTTAATCATCAGGGTTTTTGCCAATCCAGGTACACCTTCCAGCAAGCAGTGTCCACCAGCAAAAAAAGCCATCAAGATTTGATAAACAGCTTCTTCTTGCCCAATTACAACCTGACGGAGTTGGTTCAGTATCAGGTCTTTTCCCTGTACCAGCTTATCAATTGCGTCGAGATTATCGTTCATCTTTCAACCAGTACTGCTTATCTGCCGCATTATATCACACAGTTGTAGGGCTGTCACGGATTGTCGGAGATAAACAGATCTTGCCAAAATTGAGTCGATCTTCCAATATCTGATGCGCAAGTTGGGCTTGTTGTAGAGGCAAAGTTCGATCGACTACCGGATTCAGTGTTCCGCTGTTGGCCAGTTGAACAACGGTGCGAAGTTCTGGCGTAGAGCCTAAGGCAGAACCGAGTAAGGACAGTTGTTTCTGGTACATTTTCCGAATGTCGATCTGCCCTTGATTCCCGGTCGTCACACCGCAGGTGACCAGCCGACCGTTCTTGGCTAAGCTGTCGAGGCTCTGCTCCCAGGTAGCCTGACCGACATGCTCCAGTACCACATCGACCCCTCGACCATTAGTCAGATCCAGCACAAACTGGCTGAAGTCGGTTTGGGTGTAATTGACGGTAAAGTCGGCCCCCATTTGCCGAGCCACCTGAAGTTTCTCCTCTGAACTGGCCGTGGCAAATACACGACAGCCCGATAGTTTGGCGATCTGCAAGCCGGCACTACCCACTCCACTTCCAACTGATAAGACCAAGACGTCTTCGCCCGGCTGGATCCTGGCACGGGTGACTAACATGTGCCAGGCGGTTAGATAGGCGATCGGAATAGCAGCCGCCGCAGAGAAATCGAGATCGTCTGCGATTGGTACAGCATTGACTGAAGGGACAGCGACGTATTCGGCATATCCGCCGTTGGTCTGAAAGCCGATTAGTTTTTGACGGTTGCATAGGTTTTCGTACCCACTGACACAATCGCTACACTGCCCACAACTGATATTGGGGGATAGTACCACTCGATTACCAACCGAGATCTGCTTCACTTTAGCTCCCACCTCAACCACGATTCCGGCAATGTCAGATCCCAGAATATGGGGGAATGGATCCACTTCGGGCCGATCCTGACGCGCCTTCAAGTCCAGGCGATTGAGGGCACAGGCTTCAACCTGTACCAACACCTCAGAAACTGTGATTTCAGGATTGGGATAATCGGCGTAGACCAACTTTTCGACTCCCCCCTGCTCATATAAAACAACCGCTTTCATAAAACTCCTCGTTGACTAGATGGTCAAGTAATAATTTTCCTTCCTCTTCTGTATAGGTCTTTACTAAGCTAAAATATCTACCAATCCTATTATGACAGATCCTCCGTCTTCAGACAACCTTGCCTGAACCTGTTATCATTCCTGAGAGATTAAAGGTCCAGAATTAAATTGTCTTTTTTCCAATCAACTGTGATATGATGAGCAAAGTAGGATTCAATTAGATCTGTGTTTATACTGACCTTAATTTATCAACCACGTAAGTAGGTTATGGAGGAATTCCATGGCGATACTAGATCTTCGTGTTCGCTATTTTCAGGATAGTACACCCGTAGATGTCCCATGTCGGGAAGAAAACTTTGTTCGTCGTCACATTAGGATGCCACTGCCGCTATCCCAAACTGCCCTGGTGTTGGTCGATGTTTGGAATGTTCACTTTATTGAGAGTTGGATTGAGAAGGCCGAACGGATTACACAGGAGTCGATTCTACCGATTTTGGATACTGCTCGCCAATGTAAGCGAAACGGAGAGCGGGTGACCATCGTGCATGCACCCTCCCCGCCGGCGGCGGCTCAGTTTGAGCAACTCGCCCGACACCAGAAAAACCCGTCGGTGCAACCCGCCGGCTCACCGGCCGATTGGCCTCCAACTCAGTTCCGGCAGCGGTCAGACGAATATCAGATTTTCCGAGGACCGCGCAGTCAACCACCAGGGATTGACGTTCATTGGAACAGGCTGGCCAGTCAGTTGTCGATCTCGCCACAAATCGAGGTCAAGCCAGAAGAAGAGGTAATTGCCACCGGCCAGCAATTGCATCAACTGTTGGCTGAACGCCAGATTCTGCACTTGATCTATGTCGGTTTTGCCACCAATTGGTGTGTCTTAGGCCGTGACTACGGTATTCGCGCCATGGCTGGTCGAGGCTATAACATCATTCTCCTGCGGGAAGCGACAACCGGCGTCGAGTTCCCAGATACTCTGGACGAAACCTTTACCACTGAAATCGCTGTTCGTGAGGTGGAGCAACAGTACGGTTTTACTGCTTCCAATCAGGACTTCTTTCAAGCCTGTCGGATAATGAGGGAAAGTGTCTGACAGGGTGAGCGAGAAACTAGTGTGGCCTCGGTTTAGGTCTGGGAACTTCGTGTTCGGTGGATCGGTCTTTAGCTTAAGGCGCACCGAAAACCAAAGTCACTGAAGGTTTTGTCCGGGGCCAGGGCACTTCGGGCCGCACAACGGGCATAACGCACACGATGTCTCCAAGATCCGCCTCGCGCTACCCGACGCTCCCCACACTCTGGCCCCTTCGGATTCTTAGCCGGTGATTCTACGTAATAATCAGCTTGGAACCAGTCAGCACACCATTCGTGAACCCCTTCCGACATATTAAATAGGCCGTAGTCGTTGGGACCTTCGCTACCGACCGGTTTGAGTTCGGTATCCCGTCCACCTCGACAATCAACCGGTAAACTATTGCCGAAAGGATAGTCCTGATCCATCTTGCCGCCTTGAGCAGATTTTTCCCGCTCGGCTTCGGTCGGCAGTCGATATCCCTTTCTGCTTTCCGACGCCATCCAATTACAGTAAGCGATAGCATCGTACCAACTGGTACCGACTACCGGTTGGTCTGATAATTGAAACTTTGGTTCTTCCCAATAAGGGGGAGGCAAATGACCGGTCGCCTTCAAAAAGCGTACGTACTCACCGCGGGTGACGGGATAAATCGCAAGTTGAAAAGCACTTAGCCAGACCTGATGAACAGGACTCTCATTCGAGGCGTTCTGGTTACCCCCCATCTGAAACCAACCAGCGGGGATTATAACCATTTCCGGTTCAAAGAGTTGCCCGTTGCTTGAGTCTACTACTGACATTAAACTCCTACCGGTACATTTGTGATCATTGTGATCACAAAACACCCTCTTCTAAGTCATAAATAAGAGTTGCTTTTTGAGATTTAATGTTTCTTCCACAAAAGCGTATTTTATAATCTTTATATGTGAACCCGTTACGGTCTGAATTATAATTTAATGTTGATATGATTGGTATTGTTGCAGACCACGATGAAGCACGGTGGAACCCAGATAACTGCCTGTTATCATAACTGAGAAGTTTTCTGAGAATGATCGCAAAACATGTCCAAGGCTGCTTGCCGTTCAGTTGGGTTAGGCTGAAGCCTCCGCAATTGGTCACGAGTGACTAATTTAAGAGAGGCGGTCAGAAACTCGCAGGTGAATCGATGGCTGTTTGCCTGTATATTCTGCGTTGGTTTTACCACTCAGTATAAGTTAATTGAGTGTGTATCTGTTGTTACCAAAAAATTGTGAGGCAATAGCAGTGGAAAAGGATGATCTGAGTGTAACTAGGTAGGATGATCCCCCAAAGCTCTTTAACACTATCAAAAGATAGGAGTTCTCGCGATCAATCAACGACCATATCTGTTCAAACCAAGGAAACAAAGAAAAGGAGACTTGAATTCAAGCATCGAGTTGCAACCAGGTAGTTGAGAAAATATCATAAGGGCTTTTATCTAGCCTGCTTCCTTAATTATGGCTTATCAACACGTACCCGATATACCCGCCGATCGTCAGCGTCCAAAATTGAAATCTTTAATCCAAGATATACAAAGAAGTCATCTTTTTCTGGAACTTTACCAAAGTGATCTATCATGACACCACCGATGGTATCCACACTTTCAGCTTTCAATTCTGTCTGGAAGATATCGTTGAAATCATCAATGTGCATTCGGGCATCCACCGAATAGGTCTGTTCAGAAAGTTGAATACACTCAACCTCGTCATCAGTATCATATTCATCTTGAATTTCTCCCACAATTTCTTCGATGATATCTTCAAGCGTTACAATTCCAGCAGTTCCTCCGTATTCGTCAACCACGATGGCTAAATGTTGTTTGTTGGCTTGTAGATCCTGAAACAGATCCCATATTTTTCGACTTTCTGGTGTGAAAAATGGTGGCCGATTAGCGACTAACTTTTCGAGCGCGATCGGCTTCTTCTCTGCCCAACAATCTAATAATTCTTTGACGTGCAAAATGCCGATAATATGATCAACTCGACCTCGGTAGACTGGAATTCGAGAATGACGAGATTGAATAGCTATGTGTAAAACTTCATCGGCAGGTATCGTTGCATCAATCCGGACCATATCGGTTCGAGGAATCATTATTTCCCGTGCGACTTTATCAGGTAAATCTAAGATGCGTGAGATCATTTCCCGTTCGTCTTGGTCCAAGATCTCTTGCCCGTCCCCTATGGTAACAAAAGTTTCTAGAGATTCGGAGGTGACTAAGCCGTCATTGCCAGCAGAAGTACTACCACCGAGAGTACGGCTACCAAGTCGGGATAAAAAAATCATCGGCATCACAATCGGAAACAGAAACCAGTAGATAGGACGCAGAAAGTACAGCATCCGAATTGCTGATTTGACGTTAGTGTTACGGATATAATTTTTGGGGATTAGTTCGGTAAAGAGTGCCAGAACGAGGCTGGCAACAGTCACAGCTATGATTTCTGGCTGACCGGAGAAGAAGTGGAGAGAAAGTACGAATCCACCTAGAATACACAGGCTTTTGACAATCGCAATCGTAGCGTGGTATCTTTGCGGGGCATACAGTAAAGAGTGAAGAATCTCATATTCTCCACCACCGGCTTCTGCGACATCTATAATCTCGCCTTTGCTGAGTCGATATAGGAGCAACTCAGCCAGAGAAAACACCGTAGCCAAAACCAATGTACTGAGGATGCCGAAAATTCTTAAGCTGCCGATCTCATCCAAACCGGGATCGAATACTCCTTATCGCCAATCAGGATCAAGTACTGGATCAGAAATGGCAAATAGTAGGTTAAATTGCGCGCTAATTTTTTGGACGATCTGATTTTGTTTCTGAAACATGAATTCGGCCACCTGATCCTCCAAGTGATCGTATCCTAGTAAATGCAAAGTACCGTGTACGGTTAATATTACCAATTCCATTTTCAGCGAATGCAATTGTGTCGATGCTTGGCTTCGAGCTGTTGGAATCGAGATCACAATATCACCTAGAATCAGATGTGTAACTGCCTTAGTGGAAGAAAATTGAGGATTACCTTCCTCCGACAACATGGGAAAAGCGAGTACATCGGTTGTCTGGTCGATAAAACGGTACTGTCGGTTCAAAGATCGCATTTGACTATCGTCCGTCAAGAGAATGCTCACCTCATAAGCCTCTGCCTGGTGTTCGGCCAGAGTTGCTTCCGCTGCAGTCTCGACAACCGATAGCTCACGGACCGTCTGCCTGTCATCACCATTATAATTATTGATCAGGTGTATCATTTTGGGACGGTTGTTCGTAAGCTTCAATAATTCGTTGAACCAGTTCATGTCGAACAACATCGTCCTTGGAAAAGTGAACGAAAGCAATTCCATCCACGCTGGCGAGAACTCGTTGTGCATCGACCAGGCCAGAAGATTTCCCGAGTGGTAAGTCTGTTTGTGTGATGTCACCGGTGATAACAGCTTTGGAGTCAAAGCCCAACCGTGTTAAGAACATTTTCATCTGCTCAATTGTTGCGTTCTGGGCTTCATCTAAGACGACAAAAGAGTTATTTAGGGTTCGCCCTCGCATAAAAGCCATGGGGGCAACTTCAACCACGTTCCGCTCGATATAATTATCGAGGGTCTCTGTCGGCATCATATCGCGTAGTGCATCGTAAAGTGGTCGGAGGTAGGGGTCGATTTTGGCAGCCAGGTCCCCTGGTAAAAAGCCGAGGTTTTCGCCAGCCTCCACTGCTGGGCGGGTTAGGATAATTCGACCCAGTTTCCCACTTTTGAGGGCAGCAACTGCCATCGCCATTGCTAAGTAGGTCTTTCCTGTGCCGGCTGGTCCAATCCCAAAGACCAAATCGTACTTATTGATTGCCTCAACGTATCGGCGTTGGCCAAGCGTTTTTGGACGAATTGCCCCATGCTTGGAAAATACGGGAATCGACTCGCCGACGATTTCCTTCGATTTCGCATTTGTATGGTCTTTTGCGACCCGGGTGGCGTAACGGACGTCTCCAGCACTAATCCGTTGTCCTGTTCTAATCAAGTGAAGTAAGGATTCGAAAGCTCGCGCAGCACAATGAACACCGTCAGAGTCGTCACCAACGACCTGCAATCCATCGCTTTTCATCTGAACATGTACACTAAAACTATCTTCGATTGTTCTGAGATGAATATCCGCCTCTCCAAAAACAGCTTGGATTTCGTTGTTGCTTTGGATTGGTACCTTTAGGGATTCTCGATTTTGCAATACTTGCTTATCTCCGTTTGCGGTCTAACTGTTGGTACTCAGGGAACTTTAAGTTGGTCTCTCACTTAACAGGAAAAGAAACCCCTTAAGTAAAGCATATTTTATATGGATTAGAAAAGAAATGCAAGTTCAATCCGTATGAGAAATTGTTAACATATCACGTCAATTCGTGATTGATTTTTTCTAGAATTTGCCGTGCCTCAAGCTGGATTTTCCGTCGCGCTATCTGGTTAGAGGTTGGTGCAAACTGCTCTTGGTCACAAAGTCGTAAAATCTCAACTAACCGATCAACCAACGAAGGTAAAATTGAGATTTTAGTTAAATGTTTCTGAACAGCCTCCGGGTTTAAACCTAACGCTGGTTTAGCATAGATCTCGCCAACATATTCGTAAATCCCCATGGCTAGATCACCAAAGGATTTAGCACCTTCAATCGCCCGGACTGCGTTTTGAAAAGGTTCAACTATTCTTTGTTTCTGCCTTTGAACGACTCGCCACTGTCGAATTTTTCTTATTCCTACATATCCACCTCCTCCGACAGTCAATAAGACAAAGACCCAGATTAGAACTCTGTAGGATAAATACTTACCACCGCTTGAATTAGAGTCCTGACGGTTAGGGATTTGACTTGGTGTGCTCCCATCCGTCGCTGAAGAGACATCAACTGAAGAATTGACTTTGGGGTGAACAGTTAGGGCGGTTACCCGAGTACTGGCAACCCGATACAGGGCAGTCTCTGGGTCAAAATATGGATATGATATCGATGGGATTTTTACGGTTCCCGGCTTGGTTGGAATCACAACATACTCGTATGTTCGCTGTCCATAGATCTTCCCTTGACGGGCTTCAACTGTATCTTGAATCTTGGGATTGTATAAAGTTAGAACTTCTGTGACTGGTAATTGCAGATCCGGCAAGGTTTCGATATTCCCAAAGCCTGAAATTATTACTGTCAGTGCCACTGCATCGTCAACTGTTACCTCGTTTTTGTCGATAATAGCCGAAATTTGGTACTGGCCAACGACGCCGGTAAAGTTTAGTGGTTGGTCCGTTTCTGGTAAAGGTCGTATCTCCAGTGAGATAGAATCGGTGATCAAAGTTTGAGAAGATTGCTGGCCGGTTAGATCGAAAGAGGCTGGAAATCTAAATTTGGCTGGCTCAATGGTTAAATGTCCGGTAGCCATCGGAAACAGTGCAACTTTGATTTCTTCAACCCGAAAGCGTTTCCCATCGATAGTTTCGATTTGACTCGGCCCCGGTTTTAGCTGCTTCTTCCAAAAACGAGGAAGTGGTGGCGGGATGTACTTGGGAGAATCAGAATTGGGTAATCTCGCCGTATAAAGGTAGCGAAAGGTATAAGTAATTTGCTGATTAACAAAGGGTGATAGATTATCGATTGTTGCTTCGACTTTTTGCGTTCCTCCATAAAAAGGATTTTCGTAAGTGTCCGGTTTGATTTGGGCTGACGATCCAGAGACAACTTTGAGTAACCATTTCTCAGTCTTCAGCATTTGCCCGTCATAGTTAATAGAGATTGGCGGGATGGTAAAAGTACCGACCTTTTTCGGTTTCAGGGTATAGGACCAGGTCATTGGCACCGAAACCTGGCCGTTTACTAGCCGATATTGATTGGAAGAACCTAAATAAGAAACCGATAGATCCTTCCAGAGACTTGAGTTCCCCGAACTCAGTTGGGGGGGCTGGATTTTGCCGAGTTGGGTTTCTCCGGATAACGTTATTTTTAGCGTCGCCGATTGGTTAAGAGAGATGGTTTGTGGAGAGACAGTTGCTTCCAGTTGAACCGCTTGGGCCCGAACTGGAGGCGACCATAATAGAACGAAAAAATTGGTCAGTACGAAGCACAAATAATAAACTATACGAGGATAAAAAGCGGAAATATAATGGCTGAGATAACGCCAACTAACAAGGCAAAGCAACGATCTACCAGTCTTTATCAGATTTGTACTGATTAGCGAACTTCCGGCGCAAAAACTGTTTTTGAACCACCTGTTCATCTTTCTGAAGTACTTCTAGGAGCCGTATGGTCTCCTCTTTTGACATCGATATTTCAGAGTTAACAAGGTCAGATCTTTTTGATAGCCGGGACTGGTCGGCGTCTTGTTGCTGCTGTGAATAGAATGGATTAGATGGTAAATCTGCTTGTTTAGATCGTTGCTGTTGGACATCCCGATCGTTTTTCTCAGACTGAAAATCATCAGCGTTCTTATTATCCTTCAGCCGAGAGTTCTCATCAGACGGAGAATCGTTTGATTGGCTGTGGTCAGCCTCATATTTGCGATTCTGATTTAGAACCACTTCGAGGTTATGCTTGGCGTCCCGATCATCGGGATCCAATCGCAGGCAAGATTTATAGGACTCAATCGCTTGATCTATCTTCCCAGCTTGAAACTGTACATTGCCTATATTGTAATGAACGTCGGATTTAATCAGGTCTGTTCGATCCATCAGTGCCTTTTGAAAATAGGCTTCCGCTAAATCGAATTGGTGTTGTTGATAGTAGGTAGCACCTAAGTTGAAATTGGAAAGCATAGGTTCCTGATCCCAAGCGGCCTCAAAGTACTGCCTGGCAAGATCATAGTTAGCCGACATATAGTGCTGATGGCCTTGACGGATCTTGGCTCTGTCTCCACCGGTCCACCCGACCAAGAAAAAAGTGCCGATTGACAGTAGTAGATGTACAGGCGATAAGCGGCACACACCAACTAGAGCTAGGCGCATCCCTTCCTCTTGGTGAAAAAACTAGGAACCGAGAACCTTACCACAGTTAAACCTATCGACCGACTTTTGATCCTGGATCTATTATGGACCACTTGTCAGTTTGAGGATCATCTGTGCTAACACAGCTCGATGTGTATAGAGTGGAGTTGGGTCTTTAGTATAGTCAACTAAACTAGTTAAAACGGTATCTGGAACAGCTAAGTATCCCTCTGCTTCACGGGCAACTGTACTTTCGGGGTTAGCCGCTTTTTCTCGTGAAATAAGATCTCGAAGAGTCCAAAAATACTCGTAATCTTCGATTCCTTCCCGCAACATCTCCAGCCGAATTGAGTTGATCGGTCCACTGGTGGATTTTGCCAGTTGGCCAATATCATAAGGAGACAATATTGATTTGGGTGGGTAGATAAGACGGCCATCACCGTTACCCCAATTAGAAACCGATGTTTCTGTTAGTAGACTACCAGATGGGTAACTAATCGGATCTAGATACGGATTTTGTGGCATTTGCCCTGCTTCCTGATCTGGAAACTTGTCTTGACTGGTCCAATAGTTAGTTTGCCATATTCGAATACCATCGACGCCGTAGTACCAGGTTTGCCATAACCACATACGTAGATCGATAGCGTTATGATCTATGAATAGCCCCACATAGGGGGCTTTTGGGTCGTTACGTATGTGCCACCAAACTTGATCTCCATTTTCCTTTCGCTCCTGGGCTTGGCTAGGATTAAAGTTAGGAACAATCGGACACCAGACATCAACACTATCGATTAGCTCAGGTTCGACCTGTTCTGTTAACAATCGGCTGATTTTGGGAGCAACTTGATGAATTCGATCCATGCCTGCTTTGACAAATTGGTAATCGCTGACAACGGGTTCATCAAACCAATGGGCATAAGCTTTCTCTAGCCACCCACTGCCTTCCAAATAGTTTTGCAACTGGGTTAGGTAGCCACTGAACAAAATTTCGTACTCGGGCGTTCCCACTTGATGTCCCTCAATTTCTCCTACTCGGTGTCCTTGCAAGGTCCGATGTCCCATGCCTTCCAATGGCAGATGAAAGGCATTGAAGTGGAATTGATCCAAATAACGCTTGGCGATGGGCTCGAAGCGTTGGGTATCCAGTGTGATGTTCCAGTCAGCGATCGAACGTTCAAAATTTGGGTCTGGAATCAGATTTTCACCCGTCGGTAAAGCACTTAGTAAAGTGGCATCAAACCAAGCCGTGCCGGTCTCAGTTCCAGATTCGGATGCTCTGACAGGAAAGAAGCCTAGACGAATAAACTCGGTTTCAGTGGGGAAAGCCCCGATTTGAGTCCACTCTTTTTCCCAGGCACCACTACCGACAAAAGGTAGATCTATAATTTGCAAGATATCGCTGTTCTGGTCCAAACAGACGATGGAAACCTGATACGGCTGCTGTAGTTTTTCTGTTTGGACATGCCAACTGAGTTCATAAGATTTAGTCGAGTCTATGGGAACCAGGTTTCTATTGATTCCAGCCACATCGGCGGATGTATCGTCGTCGACTACTTTGAGGCTGTGCTTCCCCTCGATTTTAACAGTCGGGTCTTGTTCCCCGTCGATCCACCAGTTTCCTTCGAAGTCAGTAGAAATGGGATTAGTCTGCATAGGGTTCTGGGGAGAGATACGATGGTTAGCAAAGTTTTGATAATACTTTTCCAACACTTCATCTAACTCTTGATCATCGGTCAGTAAATGATACTTTCTAACATTTTCTGGATCGAATCCAAAACTGGATCGGACATGCGCTTCGTCAGATAAGGTAAAGTCCCAGACTTCCAGTTCGACCTCAATTGTCTCTTGCCAGATGCTCCCCTCTTTCAGAATCTCGATGACTTTAGCCTGTTCAGCCATTGATACTGGTAGTAGGATGTCTTCCACCTCAATCTCGGCACTACGAGATTGAGTGCCAGAGGCATCAACACAGTTTAAGTGATAACCGGTCGAGGCCGCACGTTGCTTGGCAGTACTCAATTGCTGACGGATTTCTACAGGTTGGCGAATCTTCTCTTCAGAGAGTACAGCATCTGTCCCTAAGGTGCCACTGATAATAACTGATCCACGATAGGTGCCTGCCGGTAAATCAGCAGAGGTATAAAAAGTCAACCAGAATGGATAATTTTGTCCGGAATCGAGCTCCAGTGGTGCTGCATGTGGTAGAAGTGGGTCTGGCCAGTAGCCTCTAGCTCCAACACTATCTGAAGGATGACGTACCAAAACGTAATCGACCATGTTAATCTGGACCCGATTTGCTTCAATCAGGTCGTTTTGATCCGAAACGAAGTTGCTACAAGCCACCGTTACCTGTGATAAGTGATACTTTGGGCGAATGACCAGTTGGAAGGGCTCATGTTCATTTTTGGCGGTACTCAGGCGAATCAGCGATGTTTGATTGGTCGGTGGTATCTGTTGCCGGCTGATCTTTCGAGTGCCATCTGCCCACCAGACCGTTGCCAATGTCGCATCTTGGGAGACTATTTCTCCATAGTCGGCTTGATATAATATCGGTACGTGGAATAGAATCCGAGCTTGAAAGATCGGTTCTCCGTAAAATCGGTCAGCAACTTCAATCTGCATCTCATAATTGCCCACTTGTTGGAGTCTATAATCGGTCCAACGAACCTCCCAAGTCTCGGCCACCCCGACAGTGAAGATCCGCCGACCGGGGGTAATCATCTGGAGTGAGGTGCCTTGATCCGTATCGCTGGAAGCAAAAAGATCAGTAGATGCCAAAGGGGTAATTTTCAGGGTAGCTTCTAATTCTAAGCTGTAGTTAATCAGGTTAGCAATGTCGATGGCAACCTGGTTATGATCGCCGCTATTCAGATCTCCGAGTGTTTTGAAGGATACGTCAACTGCACCTGTCTCTGACAGAACCTCGACATAATTGGTGTCACCAATAAATTGAAGCGCATCATCTTCGAGTTGTGCCTGATACCGGTAGTCAATAATTTGGCAATCTCCTGTCGATTTCAGCCGAACAAAGATAGAACTGGAGGGCAATAACTGAGTCGGAATTTGAACCTGATATTGTCCGCTTTTGTCAATCTCTTTTGCCGTTATAGCACCGGTGCTGAAATTCCCGTCGGCATCGCATTCTACCGAGAGGGTAGTATCGTCGCGTTTCTGAACTTGTAACCTGATAACTCCACTCTGTTGGCTCTGGTCCAGCAATGTATGAGCATAGACAATTTCGTCTCGAGCTGATAAAATCCAGCGGTCGGTATTGAAACTGGCACTATGTTGGAGTAAGCAACGCGAAATGTTACCATCGATCTCAGTAAAGTCAGAGTAGAAAACATACTCTCCATCGTGGATCAACTCGCCTTTGCCTAACTCCAAATTATTACGATGGCGGTGAACAGGGGTGACCTTAACCAAGGAAATATCATCAAAATAAACCTTGCCATCAAACTGCCATTGACCAAATCTCAGGAAAGCATCGGTAACGTGCTGTGGGGTTGTAAAAATAAAATCGCGGCTCTGCCAACTAGTATTGGCTTGTAGATCCATCAGATCTAAATTCGCCAGGTGTGACCCTGCAATGGCAGTCCCAACGCCATTGGTTTGGACTGAAAAGCTTAAACGATATGTTGTATTAGGGGCGAAGGGATTATTTTCAGACTTCCAGTAACTGGAGGTTTGACCTTCTCCAGAAACACTAATACTTCGGCCTGTTTTACCATTGAACTCCCATTTGCCTTCTGTCTCGGAAGATAGAACCCACCCTGTGGGAGAATCGCCTTCTTGCCCCTCAAAGCCACCGTTAGTAATTAATGCCTGTTGATTGGGTGACGATACAGTTTGTGCCAACAGACAGGTTAAAGAGAATAAGACTAGCAAGAGGGATCCGACAATGGTTTTCAAGTTTCTCAACTCCTTTTCAGCTTGCCCGGTGAAGCGAAGGCGAGCTCAGCTTTGAGAAAAGGTATCCCTGGACCTTGGTAGCAGAGTACCTTCTCCATCTACAGTAATTTTATGATTGAGGTTTCAAGACCTAATTGTGCATCTGTTGGGTTGATTTGTCAATGCAAAACTAGTTTAAATCTGCCTATATTATGGCAGATAGATCCGCATTTCACCAATTTTTGAAGGTATAGGTTCGTTCACCCGCAATCAAACCGACAATTCCCCAACCGCTACCACAGGTAAATTCGCCGAGTACCATGCCAAGAAAGAAGGGGAGCAGTCGGCGATAGGTCTTGATACCACCGTGTCGAAGACAAAGCCACTTCAACAGCCAAGCGATGAAGAAAGGAAACCAAAGCCGTTCAAAATGATAGTAACCGGCTAAGGGATAGCCCAACGGGTGAAGTGCCCACCAAATGAAGCGTAGCCTAAGCATTGTATTGACCAGCACAATGGCCAAACCCACTCCTGTTGCTAACAGAAACGGAATATCGGTCTCTTGTGGTTTGCTCAACCAACGTTCGATGACTGTATAGCCTGTGACACCTCGCCAGGCCCCAATGCCCCCCCAATGGTAGCTAAGTTGGAGAAAAACAAAGAAGGTTAAAAAGGCGCTGATGAAGACGGCAAAAATCATTGCTAACCACAGCTTTTGGGTATTGATGCCAGACCTTTCTGCCAACTTAAAGTTCTCTAACAAAAAAGGCATGGGGTTGTTACGAATCTCCTTAGTGAAGGTCCAATATGGCGCGGCTGCAGTTAAGGTGGATCTAGACAGTCGGCGACTGCCCACGACTGCTACAATCAGTTGAAGCGGACCAGAGTAGTGAATGCCTTGCAAGGGAGGGCCAAGTTCGGCTCGCATACGGGTGAAACCGAAAGCAATTGCCATGTAGACCAGAAAAAAACTGAGACCAAACCCGATCGACATCCCTGCTCGATAGGAAAAAAACACCAAAAATACGCCACCCGCTAACACACCAAAAATAGCAGTCCGATATCGCATTGGCTCATCTTGGTCGTCATTATTCGATCCTACGGCACTTTGAATCACTTGAGCAAAAGGTTTCCGGGCTAGCCACAGTGCCACGATTGCAATTCCCAAATAAGCACCTAGAATCTGTTGGTCTGGAAAAGGATAGTTAGGAGTATTAATACCTATCATTGCCCCAAAGAGATGTTGCGCTTTCCAAACAAGGAACAAAAACCAGCAGGAGAAGAGGAGGTCTAGTGGAATTGGGAACGCTAGTCCAATCACGTAAGGATTCCACTGAACCGGTACGTTTCCCATTGCATTGAAAGGACGGCTGGTAAAGTGGGTATGCAGATCGTACTTCATCGGTAGACTAGGAAGATGTGGGAACAGGAAGGCAAAGCCGTTGAGTAAGTCCAAACAACAGGTCAAAGTAAATCCGAGCCAGAGCAATCGATTTCGAAAGAAGCTAACCTGCTTTTGACCAACAGCCGTCTGTGTCATTTCGAGCGGTAGGTGTACTAAGGGATAGCTGAGTTTTTCTTTTTCGATCCACTGTCGTCGAACGATCACAGTCAGGCATAGCATGGTAAAAACAGTAACCGTCAAGAAGAGCGACCACCAAATCATCGGTTCTAGCCAACCAAACAGATGTGTCTTATCCAGAAAGTCAGATTCGCCGTTAAAGAAGCCGTTCAAGACACCGGGTTCATTGACGCTTAGCCATTCTGGAACATAATTCCAAAATAGGGTGGCCCACTCGTTCTCAGGCGTCGCAAACCAGTGTGCTACCGCGACAGTACAGAAAATAGTTTGGCTGAAATCGTGTCCACTAACGGTTATCGCCACCGTCAATACGGCATAGATCGTCAATAGTTCAGCCTGAGTCAAGGCCCGTTGGGGCCACAAACCCCAAAATAGCTCATTCAGTACCACCAAGCAGAGCAGGCAAAAAATAGCACTGAAGAAGATCCCCATCGTGGTGGGATATTGGGTTCCCCAAACCGTCTCCCACTGTACAACGAGATAGACATTAATCGGGGTAAATGCAATCGCCAGTAGGATAGCACGAAAAGTAACCCCATCTTTGTATTTCTCTTGCCCCGTCAAATCCTGCCCTCGCTGTATCCGGTGACCAAATAACCAGATAATGAGTATAGTTTAGCAAAGTTGCCAATGGGGTTGCAACAACCGGCTGGTAAAAGAGGCTTGCTGTAGTTGGCTAACAGGCTGGATCCGCATTCGCTACAACTATTCTCAGTCATTGGCCCGGCTCCCCCATAGTCTTACTTTCAAAATGATTGGATATTTGGTAAAAATTCACAGGGAAGTAGGTCGAGTTAGAAATGCGTTCCTCCCATCGTATCTATGCAATATCTGGTTTTCTATTTTGGAACTTGGCTTAAAACGGCATCAACCAAGACCGGGAAGAATAAAATGCCACGGATACGGCATGTCTCTCTGATCGATAGGATGAACTCCCCCCAGTGATTACCTCTTTCGCTGACGATTTCTTGGCTGCATTTTTCGCTACAGGACTCTGAACCGCACGGCTCGTTCGGCCCAGTTGTTGGTCGATTCCATCCCTTCGATCTCTAGAAAGGTTCAGAGGAAATCCCTTTCCCGTAGCCGGCGACGGGCGAATTTACCGGTTTCGCCTTGTCGGTCAGTGGCAGATATCGATTGATTATCTCATGGCTGAAGTATTGGCGGTGAGGGGCGAAATTGATTAAGGTTATAGTTAATTTGGCTACTCAGAAGGTACTGACAGTAATACAGCCGAGTAGGTGTTGCCATCATTTTCTCCTCTCTGCTGGGTATTTCACTCTTTCTTCTCCCCTTTGACTATCTTGTTTGCGTCAATCCTGTTAGCATCTGGGTTATCTAACCCTGTATCGTCTACAATCCAAACACTGCATTGTGAATCAATATGCAGTTGGGCTTCGCTCCACAACGGAGATGAGGATGGTTGCAGTCTAAGTGGCAAGCGATTTAATGCATCGTGCGCAAAATCTTTGTTAGTTCTGCCCGGTGTCTTTCCGCTTCCAGGTAACTATAACAACTCTGTTGTGTTGCAACTAAAAAGTTGACATAGTACTTTTCGTCACATTTTGCTGAATTTATAGTAGAAAGTATGACTGATCTGCCCTTCAACTGCGTAGAGCCTATGAAGTGAAAGATCAATCCCAAAAAGACTCCAACCACATTGCTTAATAAAAATCACCCAAAGCATAGGCTGTTAGGCTTTTCCTGAAGATTCAGTGACGAAGGACATAAGAACTCCGTTAACTAACCTCAGTTCGGTCTTTTTTACCTCTCACCAAGCAGTTAGAACACTCTGAGGCATTCTAATGCAAGGTTTCGTCTCCTTCCAAGTGCCAGAAACTGAGTTCCGCTATTAAGTTGACCTTAAAATCAACTGGACCCCGCTGTCTGGAGTATTCAATATGGCTAGATGTTTTAAACTGATACCAATTCTGGATCTACGTCCGACTAACATTGTAGTAAGATTGGTAAGTCAACACGAGAGGGTTTGACCTGAAAAACGACCTAATCTGATGAGGTAGCGATGCGCCCTCCAAGCCGGAGGCCAAAAGGAAGCAACCCAACGCTTAGCACCGTTGTTAAAAGAGATCGACGGTCTCAACGCCTATCAAAATGGATATAGTTGGTGTCTCTTCGAGCAAAGTACGGCTATCCTTCACCGACTATCGCCAATCTGACCGGCTATCACCAGACAAGGGTAAAAACCATCCTATCTCGAGATCTCAAACCAGGAGAAAGGTGGACGGTAGCGAGAAAATCTGTCCATGGAACCAGAGAAGTAATTTCTGACTCCAGATCCGGAGAAAGCCAAAGCCGATCCAATTCTTGAAATCGGTGCTATCCATCCAGCCGACCAACAAAGGCTAGGGTGAGCGGCTGGCAAATTGACGGTGTCTAAGATACTTGGCCGACATAATTGGCGGAAAGTCAGTCCAGGTTTGCCTTTTCAATGCAGAGGAAGAAGCCTAACAGGCATTAAAACAACTTGCCAACTCGGATGAACCAGACCTCAACAGCGGTCAAGAAAAGTGGTCTCCCTTGACAAGTTATGCGGGAAGATGAAGCTAGAGAGCTTTGGCCGAATCACAGATCCCAACCGGTGTTGGGGCCCCTTGGGAATCAGACCAATAGTGAAACTCCCAATCATTCGAGAATAGACCTCTGCTGATGGAGTAGTCAGTCCGGTTGACGGGACCAGCGATTTTCTGATTCTTCCCTGTCTGAGTGCCGATGGTATAAGTCTGCTTTTGGCCCAACTGAGCGATAAGTATCCGGATAAGTTTATACTGCTCATCTCCGATTATGTGCCATCTCAGAGTGAAAGGGGGTTGAAAATTCCACCCCATATGATGCTGGTTTCAGTTCCGGCCGAGAGTCCTCAATTGAATCCAGTTGAAAACATATAGTAGGAAATTGGAGAGAAATCCGGTCTGAATCTCAGCTTCGAGAGTACGGATCAGTTAGAAATAGATTCAGCCCCGGCACGAATGAAGTTGGAAAATGAGCCTCAGGTGATAGAATCGATGGCGAGATTTCAATAGATCGTTAGCAACTTATAGATTCGTCATTGGTATCACCAAGAAAAAACGGCATCAACAAATATTTTGACACCTACAAAATCACGTTCTGTTGAATCCTTGTTGTAGCGCAAAACTGTAGGCATTGTCTGTCATTTTTTGGCCAATTCTCCAGTATTGGCAATCATTCTAGCCCATTCTACCATAACCGAATCCAAAAGTACTCTTGCGGATAAAGTGCAGGTGAAATCCATGAAGTCGGAGAGAAAAAACCTTGTCATCGCTGTGTTTTGTCATTCTTGTCGATACTCATCAAGTTAAACTTGGCTACCGCTTGAGCGTCAGTTTCCCAAACTATCGAAGCGTCGAGGCTTTTTACTGCTTGTTTGTTACTTGTCATCATCTTCCTCGTTTTGTGTCAGTTGTTCTAATGAAGGAATGTAGACAAGGTCACCGTCCGAAACACCGCTCAAGATTTGAAAGTGGGTGTTGTTACGTTGTCCTACCTCAACCCGTGTTCTAACCCCTTTCAGTTCCTCTTTCTTTGATTTTTTACCTTTAAAGGTAAATTTCTTTTTCTTTTTTTTGGGCTGGTCCGGTACATTGGGGTCGTTTAGCTGGACAAAGTGCTTCCGTTCACTGTCGAGGTTGGCAGGCAGATTCCGTAAGTTAAACTTACTTTCTGACACCAGGTGAATCGAAGTTGGGCCAGCACGTAAATCACTAGGATTGCCCTTGAGTAAAATTTCGACGTTGTACCGATCTTTATCTTGATGAATTTTACCAATGGTGGCGTCATGTTTTTTGCCGACTAAAGTCTCTACCTTAACGGGTTGATTAGAAACCAGCAAGTCCAAATCGGCCCCAGCGACAGTAGTATTAGCTGTCATGATATTGGTGACAATAACCGATTCAATAGGTAATTGTGGAATATTTTTTTTGTCAAAAACAATAATGTCAACGTCGGCAGTCATACCGGGTAGAAGTTCAGACTCTGAATCATCAATTTCAATAACCACTTTAAAGGTAACCACACCTTGAGAGCCACCGCCACCTTGCCGCCCAAAATTTGGAGCGCTCGGCGCAATCTCTGTCACCTGCCCCGTGAACACTTGATCCGGGTGGGACTCAAGTTTGATTTCGGCTCGTTGACCAAGAGCTACTTTACCAATTTCAGCTTCGTTAATTCGAGTCGTGACCTCCATTTTTGATAAATCTGATATGGTTAAAACAGGTGGAGCTTGAGAATAGCCCCCACGAGCTCCCATTACTGAATCCCCCGCTTCAAGACGCATTCTGGTAATGCGCCCTGAAATAGGTGCCTTAATAACTGTCCAATCCAGGTCGATAATATTGTCTTGCAAGGTAGTTTCTGCTTGAACCAGACCCGATTTGGCTTGAGCCTCAGCAGTAAGGCTCATAGCGGTTTGTTCTTCTACGGTTTCAAGTGCCTGTTGCAAACGAATTTTTGCATTTTCCAGATTAGCTGTCGCTTGTTTGGTACTCGCCTCTTGGGAAGTCTGGATGGTACCCAAATTCTGTTCTATTAGGCGTAAAGTGGCTTGTCGATTTTCTATAGCCCGATTTCGGGCATCTATATTTTGCTGCTGAGATTCTATCGATTTGGCCTGAGAGATAACATTTTTTTTGGCAGATTCGTAGGCGGATTCAGCTCTGGAAAACCGCAGTTCAGCATCTTCAAGTGATTTTTTGGAGACAAATTTTTTCTCATAGAGGTCTTTCGATCGGTCATATTCGGCCCTGGTATTATCTAGTTCGATTTTGGCTGAGGCCTCATTAGATTTATTTTGCTCTAACTGAAGTTCGGCCTGTTGTAGGGTGATCTTTGCCTGACTGAGTGTAATGCGGTCTTGCTCCAACAGATTTTTGGTGCTTTCAATGTCCGTTCTGGCTGAACTCAATTGTTGTAGCGCCGTAGCTTTGGTCGAAGCCAATGCTGCTTTTGCTGACTCTAAACTATTCTCGTACTGCAGGATATCGGATGATCTTCCTTTTCCCGCCAAGAAAGTTTGGAGCTGGGACTGTTCTACTGACGCTTGGCTAGATTCAAGCCGGGCTTCAGCCTGTTTCTTTCGTTGGAGAACTTTATCATCGTCAATTTTTAGTAGTTCCTGATCTTTTTCGACGTAATCGCCTTCTTTAACAAATAATTGTTTAACCTGGCCAGAGACATTCGACTTCACTTCCACAAAAAGCCGTGGTTCTAAACTGCCGGTTTCTCTGATTTTGACTACAAATTCGCCGCGGCGCACCATTTCCGTTTTTTCGGTCGGCTCTTCCTTCTTTTTATCTCTATTGCAACTAATAACCGTGGATAAAAGGATAGCCACAAATACCAGAAAACCCCCATTCTTCATCGTAGTTATAGATCCCCCATAGCTTTTTGGAGCGCGGTTCGCGCAATTTTGTAATCGTAGAAAGAGCGTACTTGATTGGTTAATGCTTGTGCATAATCTGTCTGCGCTTGCAGTAATTCGAGTAGAAAAGCACGTTCCAGATCGTATCGCCCCTTGGTAACGTCCAAATTTAAGCGGGCATTTCTAACCTGCTTCTCCGCAATATCGGTTGCCTTAGCCCTAGATGCTAAATTTAGATAGGATTGCCTCGCATCCAGGGAGATTGTTCTTTTCAAGTCTTCGATATTTTCCCGGCTCTGCTCCAATTGTAGTTCTACATTTTGGACTTGACGCTTTCGGACACCAGAATCAAACAGTGGAAAGTTAAGGGTAGCCGCCGCTCGCCAATCTCTCAAGTGTTCCAAATGCTCATATGTATCGAAAAAATCATCGAAATAGGTATCCAAATCCATGTTGTGTGAATACTCTACACCGACCGTGGGTAAGCGCTGTATTCGAGCTAATTGCAGTGAATATTGAAGGCGATTTAAGGTGGTGGTATTTTCAACGAACTCAGGTCGATTTTTTAGTGCTTTTTCGATTGCCTTGTCAAGCGTAACGTTAGGCGGTGTAACCGATGTCATTGGTTCCTCTATTTCGGTTAAACTAATGCGAATGCTGGGATCTAGCCCCATTACACGGGGTAAATTAGACAAGGCAATATCCAATTGGTTTTGATTATTGAGAAGAGTTAGCTCGTTGTTGGCTTCCTGCACTTGAGCCGCAGCGATGTCGGCTTCGATCTGAATCCCGGCTTCAACGAAGGCCTCAACCCGTTGTCGATTATCTCTGGACCGCTGCAAAATTTCTTTATTGACTGCGACCAAGGCTTGTGATTTTAGTACTTCATAGTAGGCTTGTGTGACCTCATAAATTAGACTTTGGCGAGTTCGCTCGTTTCGACTTTCCTGTGATTTCAGTGACTCTTTTTCTTGTAATAAGTTTAACCATCGTTGCCCAGAATCCCAGATGGTATATCGTCCTGTCAGACCAAAATTGTAGTTTTCGCCTTGCTCTAGTAAGACGAAGGTATCTTTGTCCAAATTCTCCCGTTGGCGCTGCATTCGGCGCAACTGATCGGAAAGCGTGTAATTGCCACTCAGACTAAAGTTAGGGTAGAAATTGGATTCTGCATCCTTGATACGGAGATTTTGTATAGCCACGCTGATTTGATTGTTCTTGACGGAGGTTGAATTTTCCAGTGCGAGTTGGAGGCACTGTTCAAGCGTCAGCGGGGTAGACAAATCAACCGCCTCTATTTCGGCAAAGGTTGGCATCAAAAATCCAACCTTAATTGAAATCAATAACCCAAATATTAATGCGATGTTTGATTTAGCCTGAGTAACAGCTATTCGTTTTCCCATATACTTCTCCATGCGACTTACACTAAGTTTCGAAATCCTAAAATCCACAAAGTTTTGGACGAAATCGGTTATTTAAAGTTTACGCCTTCGAATCTGGTGTCCAACTGAGTTAGGAATCTACGGTGAGCAGTAGACCATGCCAATTCAAAAGACAGATTCAATATCGGAATCCGATTTGTAATCTTTAAGCTGTCAATTATACTCTGTTCCAAAACTGGGTCGCTAGAAAATTGGTGTTCATAAGTTGGACACCTATCGTCAACTCTGGGACGTTTTAAGGGAAAAATCGAGAGAAAAGGGGCGAAAAAGATGGCATATAACTTGCCCAATGGTTGGGTGACCTTACCCGATAGGAGATGTAACACATGAATAGATTAATGGTTTGGACCACCTTGATGGTTTCGATGGTCGCCTTTAGCCAATCTCAGGAACCTGAAACCATCCGATTGAGCGAGATTGCAGTTTCTGCCACACGAATCGCCAAAGAGACTTTTCGCACACCAAACTCAATCTCCGTGATTGGGCGCCAACAGATTGATCGTATGAGCCCGACAATTACGCCTCAAATCCTGTCGGAGGTGGGGGGAGTTTTTGCTCAGCAGACGACTGTGGGACAGGGCTCTCCTATTTTAAGAGGCTTAACTGGTTATCAAACTTCAATCAACATTGATGGTGTCCGCCTCAACAACTCTACCTTCCGCTCTGGTCCGAACCAATACCTATCCACCATCGCACCTCACAATTTAGATCGAATAGAAGTCTTACGTGGACCAGGATCAATGCTCTACGGTAGCGGTGCCATGGGCGGAGTAATTAGCATTTTCACCGATAAGCTCCACTTTTCGGATAGCGGTAAAATCAATCTTACCCCTCAGGCACGAGTTCGGTTCTCGACAGCTCAATCAGGACGAGTCGGGCAATTGGGGTTGAAAGGTGGTAATAATCAGCTAGCTTTCTCTCTCAATGCGTCTGCTAGACGGTTTGGTGACCTAAAACTGGGCAGAGGTTACAACCTCCACTACCCAAATCGAAAATTCGAAATTGTGGATCAACAACCAGATTCAGTGCCTGAAGATAGATGGCTAATCAAGGATGAGTCGCCTCTCGGCTGGTCGGCAGTCGATACAACAGCAAAATTTGGTTATCGGATCAATCTAGACCAGCAACTTTCATTGGCCTATCAAGCGTGGAGGCAGCCGGAAACCAATCGATACGATAAAATCTCCACCGGAGAGTACGAACTATACCAGTTTGCACCACAGGACCGAAATCTTCTTTATGCTAATTATGTGTTGCGACGCCCACTTAGCTTTGTCGATGAAGCTAACTTGACAGCCTCTTATCACCGGCAATATGAAGGTCGAAAGGAAATTAAAGCCAAAGCGACCCAGCAAAAAGAACGGTTTGATCTGGTTCAGACCTATGGCCTCGGTGGTCAAGTTGTAAGTACGGCACTTTCTCACCAACGTATTATTATTGGAGGGGAGTTCTATTTTGATTCGTTGTCTAGCAAAACAGTCAAAACTGAGCTTTCAACCAATCAGAAAATGGAGAATCTGGACTGGGGTCGGTTTCCTAACGGTTCTACGGCTCTAGATTTTAACCTGTTCGCTCAAAATGAGGTTGAGGTTAGGACTAATTTACA
>JASMLX010000053.1 GCA_030748495.1 Candidatus Poribacteria bacterium
AACTACAATTATCTACTAACCTTTACCGCTACGTAGTATTATAAACCAACACCAAGAGGAAATTGATTATGGCAGCGAACGTATCTGTATCGAAAGGCCGCTCTGAGGGGTGTGGGCCGACGATCTGGCTTGCCGGCCGCCCCGAAGAACTACAGGAATGGATGCCACTGGGCATTGCTGGCATCGTTACTAACACCGTGGTGCTCAATCAGTACGCCAAGCCCTACGGTTCGGTTCTCGACCTGATAAAGAAGTACCTCGACATAACCGATAAACCAGTGGTCGTGGAAATCGACGGCCATTCGGTCGAGGAACTGCTTAAAGTTGGGAAAGTATTCACCAACCTGTCAGACCAGATCATCCTGAAGATCCCTTGCTCGGTAAACGGGCTCAAGGCTTTCAGTATCCTCAAGGGAGAGGGTATTGAGACCTTCTGCACCACGGTTTTCTCCCTGACCCAGGCTGCTGCTATAGCCCAAGCCGGGGTAGACCATATCCTGCCCTTCTGCGATCCAGTCAGGGCTGTAGGTGGCGACCCAACCCAACTGATACGCGAGTGCGTGCAGATGTTCAGTGGCTGGACACAGCGACCATATATCATGGCTGCGCTTGTCCGCTCAGTGGAAACAGCGCATGCGGCCTTTCGCGATGGTGCTGACGAACTCGTCACCATGTGGACAGTCTACCGTGACATGATGGACCATCCACTCACTGAGGAGTGGAATAAGATCTTCATAGATGAATGGGTCGATATGCACAAGAACGGTTTGCTGGAGGGGGTACCGGTTACACCCTATTGAATACATACGAACGCCAATGGGCACAGCGGGCATCATCTAGCTAATGAAACGCTTCATCGAACCTATACTAGGGTTGCTGACTTAGCTATTAGTTCGCAAATTCTTTTTTCTCCAAACATTCCCAAAAAATTGCATAAAAAAACAACCCTTATTCCCCCTGGTTCTACATTTTAATTTTCTCTTGGAAAAGAGGAAGATGATGGTGTAGTACATAGCTTTAAGGGTAAGGGCGTGCTGATCCACTGATTGGCTAATGCTAAAGGGATGCCCTTGGCCACGAGCACCACGTTGCTAATGCGAGCGAGCGCGAGCAGGTTATCCCATATATTTTCCTCGGAGAAATAGAGATCAACGTTAGTGGTTGGATCAATTCAAGCAGACCGAATCCTTGCTGATCAGTTGAGCGGGTTGGTCACGTCTCATCGATCGATGAGACATCATCGAATCACTTCCCAAGCTAGATGCTGAAGTTCCGGTTGAATTAGCTTGGTCCACGCTAACTCGACGGCTTGAGGTGAACCAGGGGTTGAAATGATCAATTTTCCCCTGTAGGTGCCGGCAGTCGCACGAGACAGTATAGCGGCGGCTCCTACCTGATCATAGCTCAACATCCGGAATAGTTCACCAAATCCAGTTAGTCGTTTTTCCAGTTTTCGATCGATGACATCGAAAGTCCGGTCACGGGGGGTAATCCCGGTCCCACCGTTAAAAATAATGATCCGGGCCGGGCTGTTGATCATCTCTTCCAAGATTATTTCGATCTGCTCAGGTTCATCTGGAACGATACGGTAGGTAGCAACGGAATGGCCGCCTTGAGTCAACTCGCCTCTTAAAAAGATAGCGTTGGTGTCCGTTTCCGGAGTGCGGGAGTCGCTAACTGTAACGATACCAACGGCTACCGACTGAATCTTTTCAGCCGCTATTTCCCGGTGTTGTTCGGAACTTTTCACATCTGTCATAATAGCTTTCGCTCTTCAGAGCGGGTTTCCTTTTTCGGGGGTAAAAGATTTAGATAAAAATGAAAGGGTTGCACATCATTCGCAGGTTCACTAGAGTTTTTCAAACTTACCAATTAGTGCATCGAAGCATCTCCGGCTAGGATTTATTGGGTCGTGTCAGGGGCGCGCGGCCAGCATCCAGGTGATCCCAATAGTTGTCGCAGCTAGTGACATACCAAAGCACGTGCGCCCCGGGAGGCCCATCCAACTAGCTCAATATGGCATAGGGTTAATTGCCGTTATTGTAAAAGGTATTCTGGTCAATCTAACACTCCCTCTGTCACGAGTCTTTGGCCTGACCGGCGTTTCGGGCGAGATCCGGTTCTCGCCCGAGGTTCGGCCAATAGACCAGAAGTATAAAAGAGCAGTCAGAAAGATCTCATCGTTTTGTCAAGACTAACCTGTAGTCATAATATTTACTAAGGTCGGTCCCCGGCTATAAATCCAGTTCAGGGTAGGAGGTTGTGGACGGCTTCTATCACTAATTCTTCTACTTCCGGTTTAAAATGTGTTGGACGGTTAAAATAGACCATAGCATCTTTCCCTTCGTATCCTCCTTCGTTCAGGATGCGAACAGAGGGGATATAACAGGGCAAATCGTTGCAGTAGGCGTTAATCCACAAGCAGCAGTTCTTATCCATATTTAACTCTCGCTTTAACCGAAGGGCAAAATCGACTACTACCTCGCCAGCTAGGAATACTATCGATAGATTAGATCCAAGCTGCCATGTTTGGACCGCGTAAGAGAGTTCGGTTTGGAGTGCTTGTCTTCGGTCTAACCGGTCCAACTGCACCCGGGCATGGTAACCAATAGCACCACCTTTTTCCAGTCGTTCTTCCCATTCAGCCTTGGTCGGATGGGTATCGAAGGGGAGTTGAATCCACTTGATTTGCCCTGCCAACCCCTTTTTACTCTGGGCGCCGAGGTGAATCTGCCTGGGATCTGCTGAGATTAACCTGCTAACTTCATCCGCCAGTGTTTCTCCGTGTTGTTGTGCGTGTGCATACTCACCACGCGGGTAAGGGTTGGCATCTGCAGCACAACCGAGGGAGGCCATAGCGACTGCTGTGGGGTATTTCTCCTCCAATTTCTCCATGGCATAACCGGCCCAGTCACCGTTGATAGTATTAAATGACAGGGTAGTAGTATGACAGGCGTAGTTACACCAGATGGCCATCAGTTCTCCATTTAGATGACGAGCCAGTAAAACAGGGAGATCGTGATCGACGGGACCCTCTTCGGTGCGGCGGTTGCCGGCGAAGTCAACGGAGCCACAGCACCATGAAAGAGTGCCGGATTCTGGGTGCGATATAGCAGAGATGACCACCTGTTCTAGTTTATCGGTCAGTTCTCCGGTATAGCGATTGATCCGGGCTTGGTGATCTTCGGGAATTGACTGACCAAACAGGGTTTCCAATGCCCCACTCAGGAAAGGCGCCGAATGTGTATGGGTAACGCTAAGGACGAACTGCTCACGTGGAATTCCGGCTTTCGTTCTCAACCGCTCAGCAACGGTTTCTGTTACATGCTCCGGTACACCACAGTTATCAACACAGACCAGTACAAATGGTATCTGATCCTGATGGCTAATAGTCAGGCATTTGGCCCAGATCGGTTGGACGACTTCATTTGTCTCTTCTTTTCTGGCCCCATACCCGGACAGACGGATGGGATAGTCGGGCGTAATGTCAATTCTGGCCGTCCCAATTTTCAGTTGGTAATCCGGAGTCACGATGCTACTTGCGGGACTGATACGGGTTTACTTTCTTTGGCTGATTGATTAGCGCAGATTGAAACCAGCGCCGATTGCAGCCCGTCTGCGTAAGAAGATCGAACCAGCGATTGATCACCCGTTTGGATGGCTTGAATAAAGGCCTGATCGATACCGGGTTGAGGTTCGGTAGAAATTTCAATCGCCTCCCCGTTATTGGGTAGGATCTCGAAACTACCCCAGCCAAGACGCACTACAATATGACCTTCCAGCATGAAATCGGTGCGCATACTACCGCCACCGTTAACTAGGGAAGAGGTGGTAGTGATTTGGCCTACCGCCCCGCACTCAAACTGAAGGGTAACTACTTCCGCGTCGGGAATTGTATGGTTGGCTTGATCTACATTGATACGCATAGCATCGATTTTATAGACTTCGGTAATTTCACCTGCTAAGTACCGAATCATATCGATCTGATGGGTCGCCTGCTCATGAAGCATCCCACCAGATTTATCCATCACTCGCCACCAATGATCAGGGCCGCCGGCAATGCCGCCCCAACGATGGCTAGCCACCATGCCGATGGTCTTGTTCCGCATGTAGTTCCGCAAAGCTGTCTCCGGGTTTTGGTAGCGTCCTTGATAACCGACCCCAGAAATAACACCTGTGCTTCTTACGGCCTCCAGAACCTCTAATCCGTGATCAACCGTCATCGAAACCGGCTTTTCTACAAAGATATGATGACCACCCGCCGCAGCGATGCGTTCGATATCTGAATGTGCAAACGGGGGAAGGCAGAAATAGACTGCATCTATATCAGCTTCGTCCAACATTCGCTGCGCATCCGTATAGTACTGACCTCCGTAGTGGTCGGCAGCGGTTTGAGCCCGCTCCTCCATGACATCGCAGAAAGCGACGATAGTAGCATCTTCTATGGTGGCTACTTGACTAATATGGGCGTTTGCCATTCCACCTGCACCGACAAAACCAACTTTTACATTTGACATACTATATTATGACTCCGCTGACTCCTATGAAGGCCATTGAAATAATGGCCACCTCTTTTATATGACTGAAATCGGTTGAAGTTGGAATGTAAGCTCCGTTTTCCCAACTTTCCGCCTGTGAAAATTACGAATAGATGGACAAAACTTCCGCCACAGCGCTTCGGTTTCGCCCCTGATCGATATCGATCCCAATGTTTTTAGCTGTCTAAGCGTTTCCAATACTGTCGTTTGTCGAGGTTCTCCCTGGCCATTTTCAACCTTGACCGCCAGTCCGATGCCTGATCGCACTAATCCTAATCCGTAGACACCGGCTGCCCCTGACTTCATCACCACTTCACCCGGCAATTGCGTCATCATTTCAGCACAAAAACGACCTGATCCAGACATGTATTTTGGTTCGGTCATCATCGCGTCTCGGATCTGAGCCAGCACCTGTTGGCGACGATGAGGATGTTCCGGATTGGCATCAGCTAAACGGGCAAACAGCACTCCGATTCGCCAAATCGGCAGGGCAAAGGTCGGCACCCCGCAGCCGTCGATGCCAATATCGATTTCGCTTGGGTCGGTGTCTGCCATCTCAGCCAAGGTCTTCAGGATCAACTGTTGGGCGGGATGGCCTAGTTCCAGATAACCGTCTATGGGAAATCCTTTCAGTTGGCACAGGGCCAACATACCCACGTGTTTGCCTGAACAATTGGAATGGATAGCACACGGTTGTCGGTCCTGTTTGATCATTGCGCGTTGCGTTGGGAGATGACCAGGCAGGTGAGGGCCGGACTGTAGGGATTCTTCGCTCAAGCCGATTTTCCGTAGAATGCTCCGCACAGCTTGAAGATGGTAGTCCTCCCCACTGTGTGAGGCACACATGACCGAAATCTCATTGGCCTGCAGATCGTATTTTTCAATAGCTCCGGCCTCTATCGTCGGGAGAAGCTGAAACGGCTTGGAGGCTGAGCGCATAAAGGTCTTCAACTCTGGATTGCCGGCAGCGTACAGGATCTGACCGGTGGTGTTTACTACTGCCACCGCTCCTCGATGCACCGTTTCGACCAGTACCCCTCGAGTTGTTTGAACCAACGGAACAGTATCCTGATGTTGCATCTAATAAAGCCTCTGTCGAAGAACAAACATTACGCCTAAATTGGCCAACCGGGAACGGGTTCGGCTCGAAGTCCCTCAATCTGATAGAGTTCCTCGACCGAAATCTCCCGTCCTAATTTGGCTGATAACAGAGCGCCACTCATGATCTCCATCACCTTGGCGCCATCCTCGCCACAGGAGATCGGTTGTTTATCTTCGATACAAGCGTCGATAAAGTTTTCGAACTTACTCTGGGCCGGTATGTCCGGAATCTCCAGCGGTTTTTCCATTAGTTTTCCATGATAGCGGCGACGATTGCCCCGGTCATCCATTTCCCATTGGCCGGCTTCGACAAACAGCCTTTCGTTGCGGAAGGCACCCTTCGATCCGAAAATGGAGAACCCTTCCGAAATATCGTCTAGGTTAGAGATCCAACCCACTTCAAAGGTAAAGGACATTCCGTTGGAAAAACGGATCAGAACTGACGCTTGTTCATCGACATCGTAGACCCCGTCTCCATCGTAATGGGGTTCAACCCCGCGATAAGCAACGCCGCTAATAGTCTTCGGTTGTGGATCGCCCAGCAGGTAATCTGGTAGACACCGATATCATAGATGCTCCCTCCACCACTGAAGGAGGAATTAAGGAACCAGGGCGAAAAGTTAGGCATATCGATGCCGGGCCGACCTCGAACGCGAAAACTGGTCTGTCGGCCATAGTAAACGTTCCCTAACTGTCCTGAACTAATATAGTCTCGGATAGCCGTATTGACGGCTCCTAATCGTGTGCCTCCACTCTGGTAGCCGAGTTTGACCCCGGCTGCTTGGCAGGCATTGGCCATTACCTTTGCTTCGGTAGCGATTCTTGACATTGGCTTTTCGCAAAAGACGTGTTTCCCCGCCTGGGCCGCGGCCGTGGTCATCTCCTGATGTACAAACGGCGGCGTACACAGACTAACTGCATCCAGACCGGGTAGGTCCAGCAACTGCCGATAATCAGCGAAAACCTGAATCTGCTCACGGTCGTAGGCTTGCCACAACTGTTGTAAACGAGAACTGTCTGTTTGGTCAGCTCGATTTTTTGCCTCTTTTATAACGTTGTCTAATCGGCGTTCAGCACTATCTTGAACCGCATCACAGAGTGCTACGATCTCCACCTTTTCTGGCAGATCCAGGTAGCCTCTAATATGGGAGGCTGAAATCATACCACATCCAATAATACCAACTTTTAGCCTACTATTCATTTAATTTGACCTCGCCTTCTCAGAGGGGCGATTGTCTCTGCTAACCTCAGTGGTAAAGCGGCTACCTTTACCTGAGACTGAAGCCTTTTGACACACATATAGAATCTTTTACTGCCAATTATATGCTTTTGCGTCTAAATGTCAAGGTGTTATCGATCATTAAAGCTCCCCTAGTCCAAGTTAAGAGTGATTTAATGAAATCTAATTGATCCCAACGTTGGTGAAAGACTACAAACTCGGCTGGCTCCGTTCATTTCCCGTTCGAGATTTTTGGTGTTTCGAATCACGAAAGTAGGGTTCTCCGGGATCGCAGGCCATTATTACCGGATCCCAATCAGATGCGTAGTCTTAAGGTATTTCATCGATGTTGCTTAGCACATCAAAATCTCGATAGCGCAGATCAATACTCCAGCGGACAACGTTGCTCCTATCCTTAAAGGGTACGAATAGTGTTATGCTGGCCATCAGCAAAACAGAGCCTGCTGATTCCAGCGGAATCCAGCAGACATCATCACACAGGTTTGATCCGCTATGGGTATAGCACTCTCAACAATAGTTGAGTTAGCTTGGGTTTGTCAGTTGATTTCGGTGGTGGCTAATGGCTTCTCCGGCTTCTGCGGTACCCGCTGGTCTGGCTGTGGTTACACTCCTCTGGTGGCAGTTAGTGTTTAATTGGTTGGGTCGCCAGTGAATCTTCAGGCGGCCATCGGGCAGTCTTGTTCGACCAGGGCCGGTCTCATCCAGGCATCAATGTGAATAGCGAAGGCTGTCCACATGGCATAGAACACCGTTCCGGCTTTGGAAGGTCTTCGGAACGGTGTCGGCTTGTAGTCATTCTGCGGAAGAAGGCTAACCATAGTTTACCTTGAAAGTCGGGCTGTTAGGCGGTGTCTTTGGGTCGAGCCTGAGATTGTCCTCGGGGTGGGTGTAGACCATCCGTCTATCGTCGGAGGTGGAACCAACGTCCAGCTAATCACAGGGAAGGTCTGCTCCCTTCTTGGGGCAACGCCACTTAATGCGGTCTCGGTTCTGCGCCGGACACATAGGGATGCCTTCTGAGTTGATATCTACCATGGACCTCTGGTAGATGACGGTGGCATCGTGAGCCGCCTCCAGACAGGCGTAGTCGAGGTGGAAACGTTGGGAAGAAGGCGGTATGCATAGATTGCCGGGGACACTATCATAACCGGTGGCTCCAGTGAGAAATTGTGGCGTTGAGAGCAGCGGTGGCTGCTCCGTTTAGCACCACCACACCTTCTTGCCATGACGTTGGGCAACAAAGCCACTAATGATGGTCTAGAAACCGCTGTTGTGGTGTCGATAGTCCGGTGGTGGGTGAGGTGGTGCCACACCGCATCATGTCCTCGGTTGGGCAGTTGGTCCGATCCAAAAGAAGGAGTCCAAGGGAAGCCTCAGAACAGGCATCGGAGTCAAGTCCAGCCAAGCCAACTTTTCAGGCCCGGCATCATGGGGCAGAGGCACCGTAACTTGGAGCAGAAGCATGTCCACAAAAGGCACCTAGTCAACATGGCTGGGTAAGGGTGGGAGCGTTACATCCACCGAGGGCTCAAGCCTGGGGTTTGGCTATCAATCCGGGCTTAAGCTGGGGGATGCTCCCAAGCAGCACAATGTAAGCCAAACCTGACCAGACAAGCGCTCATGACTTTATGAGAGTGTTCTTGATGAAGAAAGGGGATTGGAAAGTCCGGGGAGAGCCAAACGAATCTGGAAAGAGAACAAGATCGAGGAAGGGAAGTAGAAAAGAGAGCCAACGGAGGGGATTGCTAAAATAACCTCCGTTCGGCTTTTTTTGACCTCTCACCAAGCAGTAAGAGCATTATGAGGTATTCTAATGCAAGGTTTCTTCCTTTCTTGCTCGCTCTCCCTCCACGGTTAGTAGGGAGATCAAGCGATTTTCGAACCCATCCAATTATCATGTCAAGAAAACCAGTCAAAGCTAGACAGCTGGCTCCAGGAACGGTTTTCTGGCAGATAGTCAAGCCCTTGACCAGAGTTGGCTGCTCTCCAGAGCGGATTGCGGGCCGACTGAAGCAGATCAATGCGGATGATTTCTCCAAACCGGTCTCTCGTGAGACGATCTATGCCGCACCCTATGGCTTCCAAAAGGTGAACGACGCAGGGAGTTAATTGAATCTCTCCGCCAAGGGAAACAGAGCTCAAGCCCGAGAATCATGACTAGCCAGCGGAAGTGGAAAATCGGCAGCTGCCAGAAAGTCAGCACCCAATTGGTACCCTGTACTTCAGGCCTTTAGCAGAAGACGGAGGTATGTTGCCTGAGGCCTAAGAAAGACGATGACTTATGATCGTGGAAAAGAGATGAGGCTTGGTGAGGAGTTAGCTAAAATACTTAAGACCCAACTCTACTTGGCTGATCCATACCGTCCATGGCAAAGAGGTTGATCCGACACTGCCTTCCCAAGGGGATTGATCTCTCTGAATTCTCACCAACAGATTTAAACCAAATTGCCATCTCACTCAACACCAGACCAAGAAGCATGTCCCGATTTCCAGACGCGGCTGGAAGCGATATGAGACGATTGTCTCTGTACATCAGAATCCGTTAACTGTTGCACTTGGGACTTGATACCCACCTGAAAAATAAAAGGAGCCTGTCATGTACGGTCCAAAATGTGGATCTGATAACAAAGTAAAAAGCGGAAAAGTAAACCCGAGACAACGGTACAAATGCCAACAATGTGGCTGTAATTAGACTCAATCATACCAGCATGGGTATAGATTAGATAAAAAGCTCTTAGCACTCCAGTTGTATTTGGAGGGCAATGGGGCAAAGGGGGGCGCATCTTGTTGAAGGTATCCAAGCACAGACCGTCAGGACGTGATCAGAGGCGTTGAGGAAAGTATTTAAAAATGCAAGATATGAATGGTATGAAGCCAAGTGTACAGGCAAGTGGAGAGAAGAAAGAAGCAATAGCTTTCTCTTCGCTTTGAAAAGGGGAGAAGCAAGAAATAGTGTCTATATACTATTTCTCTATATGCGGTTTTTACCACGGAGATGCTATGGTCGCTCGCTTTTTAGCGACTACTTTTTCTCGACCTTTTCCTGTGCTTTAAGTTCCCGAATAGAAGCTAGAACTTTCAAGGTGTCGTGTAAATCGCGACGGAAGGTTCGATTAAAAACTGCAAATTTGACTTGCTGGTCAACATCCAAGATAGTATAAATATCGTTATAAGCCACGGCGAGTTCAGCCTGATGTGAATTCTCTCTATATGCGGCCAGAGCCCGTTTCTTGTCTTCAGTACGTCCTTCTTCTTCGGCCAGTTCTTTCAGGAGATTGAAGGTCTGGATCCTCTGAGTACGGGATTTGGCTTTTAGATCTTCAAGTCTCTTGAATTTGGTCAGGAGTAGGGCCGCTTGTTCAGCCGTTGGTCCAATGGCATCGATCAGTTGCCAGCCTTTAAGAATATTGGTGTGTCGGCGAATCTCATCTTGTATAGAGGGCTTAGTGGAAGAATTAACCTGCGCTACAATACGAGGAATGATCAACAAAAACAGAACTGATAGAGTTCCAATCGCAATGGCAACCAAGGCTTGGCGTCTCAATCTTCACCTCCAATAGATCTGAATTAGTATAGCGATGCTACCTCGATAGTGGCTAGATCTACCTCAGTTTCACCATCGATAGCGTCGATTTCGGACGAGAGGGCAGTAAGGATACGGTCAATGGTATCGGCTGATAAGGTCTGTGAGTTACCTACGGGAAGTGTTTCTATCGAGATGTCAACTTGAGTGGAATCACGGTGATTTTCTTCCAAAGTCTCCAGGTTCTCATCTACTTCGGACAGTTCATTCTCAACTTGCTCAAGGATGATATTAATATGAGGCCTCATCGCGGCCAACTGGTCGGTTGTATCAGGTGACGGTGTGAGTTGGTTTTTAGCCAAAATGAAAATACTTGCTCCCAAGAGGAGACAAGCCGCCACACGCCAAGCCAACGACCAGATCGTTTTCTTAGATTCAGCCACTTGGGAGTTTTTAATCTGCTGATGGAGGTCAGGCCAAAAATTATTCCAAATCTCTTCAGCTGGATACTCGACTTGAATCGATGTTGACAAAGCCAGAATCGATTGGATATTTTGCTTTTCGACTTGACAGTAGCGGCACTGGTTAAGATGACTTTCCAGTTGCTGCGCCCGGTCGCCGACGAGGTCTCCAGCGAGATATTCAGGAATCAATTGCTGAAAAAAATCACATTTCATTATACCCTCTATCTATTATTCCACGTAGGGTTTAAGGTACTTTCTCAGATTCCGAATGGCGTTAAACAGATGCGCTTTAATGCTACCAACTCTCAGTCCCAAGATATCAGCAATTTCACTCAGAGACAGATCTTCATAATAACGAAGTACAAAGACCTGTTGCTGGCGGGGCGAAAGTTCGGCAATTGCCTTTTTGATTTCTCTATCGATTTCAGCCGCTTCGGCGGATCGAACAACCAAATCATCTGTTACTCGTGGATGAAGCAATGACTCATCCGGTGGAAATTCCTTCGTGAAAAGGTATTCCGGGCGATTGTTTTTACGCCGCGTGTAGTCAACACCTGCATTGCGGGCAATCCGATAAAGCCAAGTATAAAAAGTGGCTTTACACTCGAAGTGCCTGAGTGCCCGGAAGGCCTTCAAGAAAATTTCCTGCGAGAGGTCGTAAGCTTCTTCGGTATTTCGCGTAAAACTGTAGGCGATGTCATAGATGCGCTTTTGATACCTTCCAACTAGCTGGCCAAAAGCTTCAAAATTCCCGGATTGAGCCTGTTCAACTAGGATCTGGTCCGCCGGTTCATCTGACATCAAATTCCCTCTACCGACTAGACGTTTCGGTGTAGTAAAAAGTTTAAGCCTGAGGTTAAAGAAATCGATTGAATTGGAATAACTACTGAAATCAAACGGGGGAGAGAAGAGCCGATGGGCGGATTTGAACCGCCGACCTACTGATTACGAATCAGTTGCTCTGGCCACTGAGCTACACCGGCGTGAAATGCCAAGGGGCAGAATCGAACTGCCGACACGCGGATTTTCAGTCCGCTGCTCTGCCAACTGAGCTACCTTGGCACCTGCTGATACTTCCACTGAAAATAGATAGTGGTTTTTTTCAATAGGGCAGAGGAGATAATAACAAACCTAACGGAAAAATGTCAAGGGGTTTTCGTTATTGTTTAGGGCATTGGCCGTTCCGGGCCAACAATTGAATTAGACACCATTCTGCGGTATAATTAGACTAAATTCCGTCATTTAGTTAGGTTCAGTTGCAATTGTCACAGAGGGTATGTATGCCGATGATCTTTGGGAAAAAGATGCTTCTATGGGAAATTCTGCTTATTATCCTCCTTGTGCCCTCCGCCATGTCAGCCGGTCACGAGGAGTTGTTAATCGCCGACAGCAAAATGAGACCAAACCACCAATATGGTGTTGAAACCATTCAAGTTCTGCTTTTTGGTAAAGTCAACTTCTACGACACTCAGCAAATTCGCCGGTTACTTCGCCCCTGGGTGAAGCCGGCAAATATTAGTTTTCGGGACTATGTCGATGAACATGGTCGCCGGGATCTCTTTACGACAGAGGTGCAAATCCAGGTAGATCCAAAAACAACTCCTAGAATCTACAAAATTATACAACAATTACGTGATCAACGGTTTCGGGGGGCCGGTACTGTCAGCCAGACACGTGTACTGAAAACTGAGGTTACCGTTTCTGGAGAGATGCCGACCTATGCCAACTGGGCCAGAAGTTACATTCGTAACGTTCCCTTTTGGCGTAACTGGCAGGGGGAGACCTCATCCTTTAATCACGTTCTGGTTACGGGTGCGAGGCAAAAATTTGTTTTTCATCGAAATAGGATGTTCGACGCACTTCGCCACAAACTGGGACAGTCACCACAAGTTCCGATTGGTCCGGAGTCAGAGGTAGAAAAAATGGTCAAAATGAAAGCGGTTGTGGCTGGTTTCGACGGTCCTTACCCGGTCATGTCCGTCCGTAAGTTTCAAGTAGACTACATCGTTACCCCCAGGATCCAAAAGCCTATCGAAGATAATATAGATACCTCGAAGACAGAAGAATCTCAGCCAGAACCACCCGTCACCGAGGATAGCACCGCCGATTAGTAACGGGTGCTTATTTGTCGCCGTTAACCGGTAAATCGTTTTTGTTCAATGACCCACATTTTTCTAAAAGACATGGTTTATCGTCGTACACGCGTGGTGATGACGACAATCGGCATTGTAGTTTTAATCACCCTGATTTTGCTGTTGGGTGGCATCATGAACGGGATGCGAATTCAGGTGCAACAGTACATCCGGTCGACAGAGGCCAACTTGTGGATCTCGGCCGAAGGATCTGGAGGCGCATTTACCGGTTTTTCGCTGCTAGTGCCAGAATACCTAGTCTTTATCAATCACACCAAAGGTGTTAAACGAAATTCGGTTTCACCCCTCATTTTTGCTCATGCCAGACCTGTGATCAACGGCAAAGCCACGAAATCAATTATAGTCGGTTACAAGCAGGGAAAGTTGGGTGGTCCCACCCAGACAATTCCCAATCAAGGCCGAATGTTTACACCTAGTCAATATGACGACTATCGACCTGAAGACCAACCCCCAGCCGAAGTGGTAATCGATGAAAAAATGAGAACTCCCTCGGGTAGAAAAATTCCCATTGGAGGGAAGATCTACATCGGTGGAAAAGAACTTAACGTTGTTGGGCGAACAAAGAGCCTAATGTTTGTCTTAGATACGCCTCTGCTATTTATGGATCTGAGAACAGCACAGGAGGTGTTACTAAAAAATAGCCTGCACGTCAATATGATGATCGCGAAAACGGAGCCTGACTATTCCGCCGAGGCGTTAGTAGAAGAGCTAGATCGAAACGGTATGATTGAAGCCAAAACACTAGATCAGACGCTGACCAGTATTATTGAAAATTATGTCGACGAACCGATGAAAGCTGTTCAGTTTTTACGTGTTATGCTGTGGTTAGCGGCTGGTATTATTGTGACTATGATTACTTATGTTACCACACTAGAAAAAACGCGCGAAATTGGTACATTGAAAGCCATAGGAGCCTCGGACTATTATATTGTGATGTTGATTTTAAAACAAGTCATCTTGATGTCTAGCGCAGGCGTCACCTTAGGGGTTTTCTTGGCCTTTTTGGCTGCTAATCTAGCCCCTATTTTTGTCAAGATTGACTTACTCGAAACCAGCGTCGTCGCTATAATTAGTTTCGTTGTATGTTGCAGCGGTGGCTATTTGGCCTCGCGAAAAGTACTAGATGTGGATCCAATGATTGCTTTCCGGGGTGAGCTCTAGTGATTGTTCAGGCTAAAGGCTTAACCAAGCGATTTGGTGAGGGATTAGCTCAAATAGTCGCTGTAGATGATGTCAGTTTGACTATTGAAACAGGTGAACTGGTTATCGTTATGGGTGATAGCGGGTGTGGAAAAACCACCTTGGTTAGCCTTCTAGGCTGTATTCTAACTCCGGATAACGGACAGTTAACGCTCGATGGGCAAGTCATTGACTATGCGGGCCAAGATCTGTCACAGGTCCGTCGTCAAAAAATCGGCTTCGTATTCCAGCTCTTCAATCTGATTCCGTATCTCAGCGCACTGGAAAACGTGATAATTGCCATGCAAATTGGTGGCTTCAGTAGATTTGAGGCAGAAAAAAGAGCCAAAGATCTCCTGACCCAGGTAGGGTTAGCCCGGCGACTTGACCATCGGCCGGCTCAACTGTCGGGGGGGGAGAAACAGCGTGTCTCTTTTGCCCGTGCTTTGTCGAATAACCCGAAAATCATTTTCGCGGATGAGCCAACGGCTAACTTGGATAGCCGTCAAAGCGATAACTTGATGAATCTGGTCCGTCAATTGCGTCAGGAACAACAGACAACAATTGTGATTGTTACGCACTATCAAGCTCTGCAGAAAGATGCAGATCGAGTTATTTATATGCAGGACGGAAAAATTCTAACCGACTAATTAGTATTTGTTTCCATACCCCTGACTTTATCTGTTAGTATCCAACCAAACATTCACACAACGGGAGTGATTATGTACTCAAAAATGTCCGAGCCAATGAGTAGTTGGCAGACTTACTTGATTTCTATTTTATTAATAATCGTCCAATTAGTGGTGCTGATTTGCCTGCCGACAGTTCTCAGTGCGCAAGAATTGAACGAATCAGATCTCCTTGAGAAGGTTGCACTACAACAATCAGGTCTAAGCGGATTAGGATTAACTGTAATCGACGGTCAGCCATACTTCCGAACACAGGCACAACCTGACATTCCCTTACCGGGTAAATTTGGCGTAGGGTTAGACGTCGTCTTACTAATCGGACAAAATCAAGACGAAGAAGTCTCTATCTTAGCCGAAGACGGGGAGCAGTGGAATAATCTGAACACCTTTATGCGGGCTGTCCGCTATCTACGATACGGACAGCCTAGTGATTCACTTTACGCTCGCTACGGTGAACTAGACCTGGTGACAATCGGACACGGTTTCATTATGTCGGGCTATTCCAACCATGACCGGCGCGGGTTGAGGTCGAACCTGGGTCTAGCCAACAAAAAACTGGGTCTGGAAACTGTTCTCAATAATCTGGCCGAGCCAACTATTTTTGGCGGACGACTTTATGCACGCCCATTACAGACAGCAGATAGTAGTGCATTCTGGCGCAAGTTGGAAGTTGGCCTAACTTATCTAACAGATATTGATCCAATTCCGGATATAGAGGATAAGACCGAAGCGGAAGAAAAGTCCGTTGCTGATGCGCCTTTAGCAGCAGCCGTGAAGGGCGAAAATACGGAAAAGCCGCTACAGGCGATTGGTGCTGATATCGGGATACCGATCTTTGAGAATAAGCTGATCCGGACCGATATTTACAGCGATATCGCTTTATTGAACATGAAACAGCAGTCTGACGGTCGGCGTAAGTTCGGAGAACAAGCGTCTGGCTATGCAGCAGGAATCCGTTTTTTATTGCCCCGGACAATTTTCAAAACCGAGTATCGGATCTTTACTGAGGGCTTTGTGCCGACAATTTTCGACTATACCTACGAAGCCCTAAAAGGGCAGGCTTTAGATCCGGCCGGGCCAAATCCCCCCGATTTCGAGGGCAAAGAAGAGGAGGTGAAGGGGCAGGCTCTACGAGGTTTCTATTCGATGCTGTTGTTCCAACCACTGAAAAATGTAAGTCTGCTAGGGACCATTGAGAACTATAGCCGTACTGAGCCAAAAATGTACCTTGGTGTGACAGAAGATGGCCTAATCCCCAAACTCTCTTTCCGCGCCTTTTATACCAAGTCCAGGATTGGACAACCCTACATAGACATAAAAACGGGCAAAAAGGAAGATCCATCTTTCATCGAGGATCTAATTCGATTGGACGAAAAGTCGGCTTTCATCATGAAGGTGGGGTACGAAATTTTGGAAATCCCCGGCGGTTATCCGGTCGAGATTTCAATGATGCGTGAAATTAGTTTCCGACCGGACGAGGATGGTATTTACAGAACAGCGAAAAAGAATTCTTTTGAAATTGGTATTAAGCACGCTGTTGAGTAGCTGAATCGACAAGATATGTCCGCCGGCAGAAGGCTGACTTACATTCTGCCGGCGGACATTTTTAATCGACTTTTTTAATCTTGGCCCAGGTGGTAACCAACCTGTGTTTGACATCTACAGGGCGTGCTTTGCCGGGGCCACCGTTTGGAATCTTCTCACCGCTGATCGCGACGTCATCAAACTGAACACGGGCGTTTGAAACTACTAATCCTGCCTGACCAGATTTGAACGGTTCTGCATCTTGAGCAGCACCGACTACCTGTCCGTTAATCCGAAACTCTAGGAGATCGTCTTTGACCGTCGCCTGAAGTTTATACCAAGTTTCTGCTTCCGCTACGAAAGGAAAAACAATGGGCGCCCCTCCCTTGGGCGTCGATTTGAAAATGATCGCCACTCCGTTGAAATAGACGAAAAACAGATAGCGTGTATTCTTGTCGCCGGTGTCGTAAAGGGTTAGTCCAAAATAGGGTTCAGCGTTCTTCTGTTTGAGTAGTTTAGCCCGGCAAGAAACCGAGTAGTTGCTCCAATTCTCCTTACCAGTTAGCCATAAACTCATAAATCCATCCATAAAGATTTCACCGATGGCAGTTCCTTGATCGATCCACCATTTTTCGACCGCACGGTCTTCGTTATAGATCTTCCATTCGTTGATTCTCTTATCTTCAAAGTCGTCTCGCCAAGCGCCAGCATTAGCTTGTGGTAGACATAAGGTAGCGAACGTAAATACAGTAATAGTGAGAACTTGGCTTAAGGTACGTTGCATAACAATTCTTCTAACCTCTCGTTTCCCTATTTCTAAACAAAGGCGAAAACACGGGTAGGTGCACCAGAGCTTCGTGCCAGTTTGAGGGGAGCGATGGTAACATAAAACTGCTGTGGAAGCAGGCTTAGGTTCTTTAAATCCTCAACTTGAGGAATACCGGCACCAAGGAATACTAAATGTGCAGGTGGTAAAACGGCCGGAGCGAATTCGTGCCCAGCTAGGGAATCAATACTACATGCGTCTGTACCGACTGTCTTAATCCCTTTCTCTGTTAAAAACCGGGCTCCGTCCTCGCTGAAACCGATCCATTTCTGGTTGAAATTGGACTGATCTACGCGTTGATCCATGCCAGTCCGTAAAAATACGATGTCGCCAGCTTGTATTTCACCGTTATCACTGATCCAGTTTGCAAGATCGGTCGCCGTAACGGCATCACCTGGGCATTTGGAGTCAGAAAGGTCGATCAAGACGGTGTTACCAAACAATTTTTCTTGAGGAATCTCGGCTACCGTAAAACCGTCGGCATACATCAGGCAGGGAACGTCAATATGCGTAGCACAGTGCCCCGATAGATCGACGCGGCTCTCAAAGTAACCATCAGCTTCAATTGTAGCGGTATCGTAGATCTTAACCGGATCAATTGGTAGCTCACGGGGACTATTTTCATCCACATTATACGACAGGTCGATAATCTTTTCAAAATCAATTTGCATCTGTTGCTCCTCCAGTTGTACTTAAGGTTATGAAACGGTTATGTTTCGATCTGGTAGCTTTCCAGCTTTCGATATAGTGTCCGAACCCCGATCCTCAGCATATCAGCGGCTTTAGCCCGGTTGCCATCGGTCTCTTTCAAGGCTCGAATAATGGCCTCTTTCTCTAGTTCTTCCATCGTCATGCCGACATGACCAAACCTCTCTGAATCTAAACTCGAGTGACCATTGGTCGTTTGGGTTGGAATACTAGTTGGAGATTGAAAAAAATCTGTTGAGAGATCGGCCAAAGTGATGGTTTCAGAGGTAGACAGAATAACGGCCGTTTCAATCATATTCCTTAATTCCCGCACATTACCGTGCCATTCTTGTTGGATTAGATACTCCATCGCTTCCAGATTAATATTGGCAATTATTTTCCCGTATCGACGCGAGATCTCCTGCACAAAGTGATTGGCTAACAGTGGAATATCCTCTACTCGCTCTCGCAATGGTGGCACTCGTAAACGAAAGACATTAATCCGATGAAATAGATCAGCCCGGAACTCTCTGTTATTAACCGCAGTTTCCAGATCTTTATTAGTAGCCGCCAAAACCCGCACATCACCCTTGATGGATTGGCTGCCACCAACCCGAGTAAACTCACCTTCTTCCAGTACCCGCAATAGGCGAACTTGAGCTTCCGGTGCCATTTCACCGATTTCGTCCAGAAATAGAGTTCCCCCGTCGGACTGTTCAAAGATTCCTATTTTTCTGGCAGTTGCACCGGTAAAGGCTCCCCGCTCATGACCAAATAACTCGCTTTCGAGTAGCGTTGGCGTAATGGCACCACAGTTAATTGGTTTGAACTGCTTGTCTTTCCGTCGGCTATGATTGTGAATCGCTTTAGCTATATACTCTTTGCCGACCCCGTTTTCACCTGTAATCAAAACCGTGGCGTCGGTTGGTGCAACGCGCCGTATTAGTTGAAACAGATTGGTCATAGGTTTCGACTGCCCAATCATATTAGCAAACCCAAATTTCTCGTCTAACTGTTGGCGCAGATTGACATTCTGTAATAACAAGGCCCGCCGTTCGAGTGCACCAGCGGTAGTGGATCTCAGCACATTCAAATCTATTGGCTTTTGAAGATAGTTAAATGCGCCTGCACTCATCGCTTCAACGGCACTATCGATTGTCCCAAAACCGGTTAGAATAATCACTTGCGTATGGGTGTGTTGATTGGAGATATGCTTGAGTAAAGACATGCCGTCCATATCTGGCATTTGTAGATCTGTGATCACCAGGTCAATTCGCTTTCGCTCTAGAATCTGGATAGCAGCCCGCCCCCCATCGGCGACAAAAAGCTGATGCCCTTCTCGTTTCAGAACTTCGGTGATGGCATCCACACTTGAGCGATCGTCGTCGACCACCAGAATTTGAGTACTCACCGACTGACCTCCAAGTCTGTTGGAATGGAAATTATGACTTTGGTTCCTTGTCTGAGCTGACTTTCAATATTAAGTTGTCCTTGATGTCCTTCAATAATCTGTTTGGCAATCGCCAAACCCACACCGGTTCCTTCATCTTTGGTTGTGAAAAACAGATCGAAAATTTTATCTTGGTAGATCGGATCAATCCCTTCTCCGGTATCCTCGATCTCGACCTGAACCTGCCTATTTAACGCTCTGGCCCGAACCGTAAGTTTACCGCCATTGGGCATGGATTGGTTAGCATTAATTACCAGATTCAGTATCGCCTGCTTAATTTGTGCTGCATCGAGGATAACAGCGGGCAGTTCTGCGATTTGGCAAACGACTTCAATCTTCAACTGATTGACTTCAGGAGCGTTGAAATCGATGACCTCTTGCAGAACTTGACCTAGATTAGACCACTCAAAATGGAGTGGTGGTAAATTAGCGTAGCGCTGGAAATTAGTTAAGATCTGATCTAATCTTTCAATTTCTATCTGGATTCTTTCGACCCGGTCCAAAGAGGAATCCAAGTCTTTTAACAAAGGTTGGCTGAGGTCTTCGGCCAAAAGTTGTAGATTTAGAGACATACTATTGAGCGGGTTACGAATCTCATGAATCAGTTTTCTAGTAGTGGGATTTGGGTCTATGGTAGGTTGATGATCAGACCTGATTTGACTTTTTGGCTTTCTCTTAAACCAAGTAATTCCTAAGCCGATGACAACTAAGGTTGCTACAACAATGCCTGCCGGTAGTAGCATAGTCTAGGGAGAGGATGGCAAAATATAAGGTCGATTTGCTTTAATAGTTGGATAGTTAGCTTTCAAGCGGCGTAAATCTACAAAGGCCTCCTCTCTCCTTTGATAACCAATGATCTGGACTACATACCATAGGTTTTTACGCTGGATTGACTTAATAACTACACGCTTGCCTTTGCTCGTTCCTACAGGCATAATTTTCCGTCTAAAAACTTCTGCTCGCTGATCTGATAAAAATGCCCCTAGTACCAGTGTATAGGTCCTCGATTTCAGTTCTAGTAGGGGGCTGGATTCCTCTATGGTACTACTTTTTGGACCCGAAACTAACGCCTCCACTTCTTGCTCCAGGCCCGCTAACTTTGGTGCTTCAACTGCGGTCAGTAGAGGTCGTCTATCCTCCTGCCGTACCTTTTCAGTATCATCGGTTTCCATCACTACATCCTGCAGAGAAGGGTTTTCTGTAGTGGAGATATCTGGACCAGCGATATTCGTTTGGCCGGTTTCAACGCCTCGAACCGAGAAAAAGATCACCAGTTCAGCGGCCAATCCAAGCCCGACAACAGCCGTCAGAAACCGACGGAAATAAACCATTCCTTGTTCGGCATTTAGTGGGACGTATCTGGCCACATCAATTGTGCTGTAGAGCCACAATAGGGGCAGTAAGAATAGGCTAATTGTAGCGAAAGGTTCGACTCCCCACAGAAGCAGGAATATCAAAAAGGTTAGGATTAACAGTAAATCCACACCCTGACTGAAGCGACGACCTAGAATTTGACCAATACCAGGTAGCATTAAAGCGATGATGGTCTCTAACTTGAATTGCATCACGCCTTTTCTCGGTGGGAGTGGATGTGTGACTATGCCAACGAAAGTTGGTCACATTCCTTTGTTTGCATCTGGTAAATGCGATAAGGCGGATTGAGAGGCTATAAGTGTAAAACGCCCTAGTTGTAGCTAGGTAGTAGTTACACCTCGTCTGTTTAGCAAATAGACGATTGGTGTAGCGATAAAGACGGAGGAGTAAGTTCCAGCAATGACCCCGACAATTAGAGCCAGAGCGAAGGTGTTGATCTCTTCGCCTACACTGGAAAAGAAAAAAATGGTTAAAACCACTACAAAGGTTGTTAAGGAGGTGATTAAGGTTCGACTGAGCGATTGGTTGATACTGCGATTAAGAATTTCAGGGAAAGTGGCACTCTTGAGGAGTCCTTGATTTTCGCGAACGCGGTCAAAAACAACAATAGTATCGTTTAGAGAATAACCGATGATAGTCAGAAAAGCGGCCACAGTTGGCAGGTTAATTTCCTTCGTCAACAGCGAAAAAATGCCGAGCGTAATCAGAACGTCGTGGATTAGGGCGGCAATCGCACCTAAGGCAAACTGAAAATGAAATCGGAAAGAGATGTAAATCAGCAAAATAACAATCGACCACAGAATAGACCAAAGGGCGGTCCATTTCAAATCTTTACCGACACTAGGGCCAACTTCATTGATTTCAATGTCCGCCGCATCAACTTGAAATTTCGATTGCAACGCTTGCGCAATTTTCTGACCGCTGCCATCGTCCTGTTTACCGCTGATAGAGATGGTAATGCTTTGATCTTCAACTAAGATTTTAGAATTGGAAAATCCGACCGAAGCCAAAGCCGTTTTGACGTTGCTCTCCTGCAGATTAGTTGCTCCGGCTGGCAACTTAGCCCTAATCTTAACTCCACCGTTAAAATCGATCCCAAAATTTGGTCCTTGATGAAAAACCAGAGAAACCAGGCCCGCTACAATGAAGATAGTCGAAATCAGGTAACCTGTTTTTCGTTTTCCGACAAAGTCGATGTTTGTGTCCCGTAGTAGTTCCAATCAATTCACTCCTTACAAAAGTCGTTTCCCGCCAAATCCGGTGTTAAGTTAGATGCTCAATTTTTCAATCTGACGATTACCGACAAACCATCCGTATAACTCTTTTGTCACTACAATGGCGGTAAAGAAACTGGCTAAAATACCGATGCTCAAGGTGACGGCAAAACCACGAATCGGCCCGGTACCGAAATTGTACAAAATCAAGGCAACGGCAAAGGTGGTCAGATTCGCATCCAAAATTGTCCAAAATGCACGACTATAGCCGTTTTCAATAGCCAACCAAACCGTTTTACCACTACCTTTATTACGACGTAGTTCCTCGCGAATCCGCTCAAAAATGAGAACATTAGCATCTACCGCCATGCCGATTGTCAACACCAAACCGGCAATGCCAGGTAGGGTTAGAGTGGCGCCAAAACCTGCTAACCCACCTAATACGATCAACATGTTAAAGGCCAAGGCAGCAATGGCGATTAGCCCTGAAGCACGATAGTAGACCAACATGAACAATAGAACCAACCCCATACCGATTACGCCTGCGTTAATACCGTTTTCGATCGATTTTTGCCCCAGTGTCGGACTGGCTGTTCGCTCCTCAGCAATCTGAACCTGAACTGGATAGGCTCCTGACTTGAGGATATTAGCCAGATAGGTGGCTTCATCAATGGAGAATTTACCCGAAATCTGGGCGTTACCACTGGGAATTGGTTCGTTAATCCGAGGTGCGGATTGGACTTTGTTATCAAGTATAATCGCCAGAAGTTCTCCGGTATGCTGGGTTGTGACTTCTGCGAAACTCCTCGCTCCCGCACCATCCAATTCCAACGATACGACGATCTCAAGTCCTGTTTGCCCGGGACTGGGATAAGCGTTTCGGATCCGGTCACCAGAGACGGAGGCCAATTTTTCGACCACGAACCAGCTTTCATCTTCGTGGTGCTGACGAACTTCGGTCTCTTCTGGCAATTCAGTAGGATCTGGCTTACTCCCTTTTGGTACAACCCACGGACTATTAGTAGTTGGATTATTTTTGACAATTTTGAATTCAAGTTGTCCCATCGTCTTCACAATATCTAAGGATTTAGAGGAATCTTTGGCCCCGGGGAGTTCAATGATAATCCGTGATTTCCCCTCTTCACGACGAATGGAAGGTTCAGCAACACCAAAAGCATCGATCCGGTTTCTAAGAACCGTTAGTACCCTGTCGATAGCTTGATCGCTGTATCGCTCCGCTTTAGTGATTTCTAGCTTGTAGATCACGATTTTTTCTTTATCGCTCTCATGGTTTTCGACTGAAACAGGACTGGTAAAGAAATCCAGAGACTCAAGAATTTCTTCCGCTTTATTCAGATACTTTTGCCGTTCGATTGGCACATTTCGAATCCGACTGGGAATACCGATATGAACCAGTAGTGTTTCGTCCTGCTCCTCGACAGTTCTGCAGAGAATTCGAGGCTTGGCAGATCGAAGTTGATTTGGAATAGAAATCCTTTTTTCTTGTAGCAGATCTTTTTTGGATTCCTCAATGTCAACTTCAAGTACCAGGTAAACGCCACCTTTTAGGTCTAATCCAAGCTGTAGACGTTCGGCCGGTACTAACCGGCGCATCACTTCGGGCATACTGCCTCGAAGGTGAAGGCTTCTTAAGATCTGTCCCAGTTCCAGTTGACTTTTGTCTGCCAAAAATTGAACCTTTAATAAATCTTCAGTTTCGTTAACCTGAAAAAGATAATCTCCAGTTTCGCCATCCTGTAAGTCGAAGCCAATTTTGTCCAACTGACTTCTCAAAATCTGCTGTAAGATCTCCGTTGCATCTCCAAAGTCAACCCCGGTAGGATATTTGACATCTTTCAAATCAACCTGAATTGTATTGGCATCGGTCGTCTCAAATTGGGGCAACCTTTTCTGCATCCATAATGGCAGATGACCATAAAGTGGGTCAAAAAAAGCACCTGGCGTCGGCAGAATATATAACACACTGAATAGAAGCACCAGCAGGATTATGATTAATTTTCCCACACTAAACTGATACATTCACCAACTTCTCCTATAAGGAATACGCCTGGGAGGATTCGAACCCCCGACACGAGGCTTAGGAAGCCCCTGCTCTATCCTCTGAGCTACAGGCGCACTCTCTCACCATATTTTTACAAACTGCCGATTATACCATAAAGGGTAGCTAAAATTCAATCAGGGAGTAGATGTCGTAATCGATAAGGTGCCGTCGACCATTGAGAAATGTCAACTCAATTAAAGCGGCAATACTAGCTACTTGCCCTCCTAGTTTTTCGACCAAGTTTACTGTGGCGGTAAGCGTTCCACCAGTTGCAATCACGTCATCACAGATGACGACGGACGCTCCTGGCGCAATGGCATCTTGATGAATCGCCAGGGTATTGCTGCCATACTCCAGATCGTAGCTCTCTTCGATGGTTTTGTAGGGCAGTTTGCCAGATTTGCGTACCGGAACTAAACCAACCCCTAGTTGATAAGCCAGCCCCGCAGCAAAGATAAATCCACGTGCGTCGATACCTACCACAACATCGATATTTTGGTCACGATAGTAGTCGGCAAAGGTATCGATTGTTGCCCGGAAAGCTTCAGGCGTACCGAGTAGCGGCGTTATATCTTTAAAGATAATCCCTTCTTGTGGAAAATCAGGTACGTCGCGAATATATCTTGTGAAGTCCATTATGTTGGATAACTCCTTAGATCTACATATTTAATGTTTTTATTTTTTGCAAGAGTGTCGTTCGGCTAATACCAAGTTGTTTCGCTATTTGGGAATGGTTGTTCCCTAATTCCTGACGAAGGGCTAGAATCAGTTCTCGATCCAAAATCTGAATCATCTCTTTGTAGAGCCCATTTTCACCGTGAGGGCCCGACTCATTTTGAAGCATTTGCTTAACCATTTTGGAGAAAACTGAGCCGATTTCGGTTTTAGCCGTTTCGAGTGAAACCGTAAAGGTTTGAATCTCCGATGGTAAGTGATCTGGTAAAATTACATCGGAACGAGATATGGCGGCTGCGCTTTTGACCGCATTTTCGATCTCCCTGACATTGCCAGGCCAAGGATAGGCCTGCAGAATCACCAAACACTCTTCTGAGATGCCACGAAAAGATCGATTTAGCTCTATACCTGATTGGTTCAAAAAATGTTGTGCCAAGCACGGAATGTCTTCCGGGCGTTCGCGTAGTGGCGGTAAAGTAACTGGTACCCGTTTCAGCCGATAATACAGATCCTTTCGGAATAGGCCTGTTTGAACCACTTGTTCCAAGTTTGCATTTGTCGCCGCAATTACCCTAACGTTAATCGGAACGGTATGGGTTCCACCGAGCCGGTCAATTTCCCGGTCCTGTAAAGTACGAAGGAGCCGCATTTGCAGGGCTGGACTCATATTACCGATTTCGTCCAGAAAGAGAGTACCACCATCAGCTAACTCGAACTTGCCTGATTTCCCCTTTTCCTGAGCTCCTGTAAAGGCACCTGCTTCGTAGCCGAAAAGTTCACTTTCTAGCAGCTCATCTGGTAAGGCTCCGCAATCAACAGTCACAAAAGGTTGATGCCGTCTAGCACTATTCTCGTGAATGGCTCTAGCCACCAGACCTTTCCCTGTTCCATTCTCACCCTCGATTAGAACCGTCATTACATTACCCGCCATAATACCGATTAGTTTGTAAACCTCCAGCATTTGTGGACTTTTACCGATCAGATGTGGCTTAGGCTCGGCGAGTAGGTCTGCTGTCTCCATTGGAAAGACAACAATTTTGTCTCTAGCTTGGTAGAGTTGTGTGGCTCGATCCAAAACCGACTTGACCTGATCCAAGTCAATCGGTTTGGGCAGAAAGTCGAAGGCTTGCAAACACATAGACTGAATCGTATTCCCCACACTATCGTAGGCTGACATGACAACAATTTGTGTCTGACTGTGGCTGACCTTGATCTGCTGAAGTGCCTCTAAACCAGAGATGCCCGGTAATCGAACGTCTAACAATACCAGATCCGGTTTTTGTTCAGCTACCAGTTTTAATCCATCCTCGGCATTACTAGCAATCAGGGTTGTATAGCCTTCACCTTGAAGAAACTGCTCAAAAGCCCAACAGATATTAGGGTCATCGTCGACGACGAGTATAGTGTCCACAATGTAATCTTATCATGAACAGGTAAAAGCTGCCAAAGAAAACTCAAGCCTTAAAAGTTAAGTTATGGATAAGTTTGGTGATTTATGGTAACCTAATGAAGTTGAGTGATTCGTCTCACTCAGCGTACTTTCAGGCTTTAGGTGCCGATCTGAATCTCAGATTGGAGAATAAGGGAAAGCGGTGAGAATCCGCTACAGCCCCGCTACTGTGATCAACCTTCAAGCCGGTATTATTGTGTTACCACTGTTCATTTAGAATGGGAAGGCTGATACCGGCGTTAAGATCTATCATCAATATGGATGGGTCTTTAGGTTGTCAGTCAGGAGACCTACCTCAAGCCGTTGTAATCGACGACTTTCGCGGGAAAGTTATGCAACAGCGTTCAGATTAAATCGCTTTACTCACCAGACCGACATTAGGAATCCGAATTCTGCCTGTCAATTAAAACTTAGATCTGTTTTGATTGACAACTTAATGGTCCCGTAAGCAGTTAAACTGCAGAAAGTCGGGACTTTTTTATTACACTATGCGGAGGATTTCTGATGATAGCGCCCATTTGGAAGAAACTGTCTAACTCTGGTCGACAGTCACTATCACTCTTACTTTTCTCGATCCTTTTCTGTTTATTTAACCTGTTATCTAACTTGAGCCACGCTCAAACTAAACGGATAGCTGTTGTGGCCAACGGCTTAAACCCGTTTGAGTCGATCTCTGTTGTCAATCTAGACCACCCGGACCTAAAGAAAGCGGTTCAGCAAGATCTTATCAAGTTAGGACAAACCCCTAATGATATTCAAATAGACGGTCAATTGGCTTATGTTGTCAACACCAATGACAATCATATACAGATTATCGATTTGAAGTCGGAGGCTAACGTCGGGCAGATCTCAACAGGAGCTAACAGCCTACCGGAAAAAATCGCCTTGTTGAGTGATCAGTATGCCTACGTCACCCTCAACGGAAGCGATGGAGTTGCCTTTATCGACCTGAAAGCTCAAACCGTCTTGCAGACGATAAAAGTTGGGTCTAAGCCGTGGGGGGTAACCATTCTTGATCGAAAGGTTTATGTCACCAACTCGGCGGCGGTTTGGGATGGGAATCAGATGAGCTACGATCAGAGCAGCGTCTCGATTATCGACACACAATCTAATCAGGTCATCCAGACTATAGAGGTGCCGATTAACGCAACCGGAATCACCACTAACGGTATTGATAAAGTCTTAGTAGTTTCCACTGGAGACTACGCCCAAGCCCTTGGTTATTTGACAATCATCAATCATGTAGATAATGCTATTGAGAAAAAGATTAGCTTAAAAACAACACCAGGTGCTATCGCTGTTAATCGTAGCCAGCGAAAAGCCTATATTCTATCGACGACAGGCTGGACTATTACGGGGGCAATGGTCGTTGACCTGGCCAAGCGGAGGGTAGTGATCAAGGCGAATGAGGCTCTACCGGCGTTCAGTGGGGGATTTGGAATGGTGTTCGATCACCAAAGTCAGCACTTTTTTGTGGCCGTGCCAGATTGGAGCGGTGGTGGTCAAGATCAACTCCGCAAAATTAGCTCTGACGGTCAAGAGATCACCAGTTACGCTGTTGGTAAGGGGGCATCTTTCGTTGCGGTCGCCGATATCAATGGCGAGCATCAAATCAGTGTTCGCCCAACAGGTCTGCATCTACCATACTTGTGGGGCGAAATTAGAAAGGCCCGGTAGAGGACTAATGCCGACGTCGTAATTGACTCTGAACGGGGAATCGTTTATAATTGCGTTGATTAGACTCCACAATCCTAATGTTGCGTTGCCTACTACACAGCCGGGGAGCAAACCTCAACCCGGAGGGTAGCCGGGGTGGGGCTTTCCACCGTGGCTACGAAATGAAGTGACTTGGGAAACAATGAGTGGGTGTCTTGACATGGAGAGAAACCATCCAACGCTTCTGCCAAATATGACGATTCCAAAGACATCGGTTTTGATCCGACGCAATCCGGCTCTGGTTGGCTTATGCTTGTTCTGTATCCTGACAGGGGGATCCATAACGGTTGCTCAGTCATGGTATCAGCAAAATTTTGACCAACTCGAGAACGGTGACCTGGCCAATCAAGATGGATGGTCAATGACGTGGAGTGACGGTGCTGCTGATTTCCCACAGGACATTAGCCACACTCAGAGCGGCCTGATTCAGGAACAAATCAAGTTTGGAGATCGAGGGAAAAGTGTTCGTATTACTGAACAAACCATGACGCTACGACGATTTGTTGGGGATTATGACGGCATCCAATATCTTGCGCTCCGTTTTCGCTATCAGTCTGGAACCGCGCCGTTCTCTCTGTATATCGGTGGGAGTAGTGTCAAGTGGGAGTCGGCAGTTTGTGTCAATGTGGAACCAGATGGCGAATTAAAGGTGTACAATGGTAATTTAGCCTCAAAAGTGGATCGGATCAAACTCGGATATTGGCATCAACTTCACCTTATCCTCGACTTCGAAGAACGAACATTTAGTTGTTACCTGAACGATAAACTCGTTGCCATGGACTACCAATTTCGAGGCGAAAATACAGTGTTGGTTCCAAATGCGAGTAATCCCCGCCTTGATTGGATTCACTTTGGTCGCCATAGGAGTGGTGAAAAACTGGTCGCTTATCTAGATGATTTGGAACTCGGTACAGGACCTGGTGGTGTCTATTTTGCCAGCCAGAAATTGGAAGATAAACTGCGCCAGGTTCTCAATAAGCGACCATTCGATCTAATTTCAAAGACCGATTTGGCACAAGTAGAAGCATTAGACCTATCTCATTTTTTACTTTCCGACTTAACGGGGCTAGAACACTGTGGGAACCTTAAGTCTTTGTATCTTAGCGATAACCGGTTGAGCGATATTTCGCGTCTTGCACCAATGACCAATCTAATCGAACTCGACTTGAGTCGAAACCAGATTCAGGATCTAGCACCTTGTCAGTCCATGCTAAAGTTAGAAAACCTATTGCTGAGTGACAACCTGATCCAAGATATTTCGTTCTTGGCCGAACTGGAAAACTTAAGGGTGGTCGATCTCGAACAAAATCAGGTGACAGATGTAGCTCCACTGGAAAATCTGCTCAACCTGAAACGTCTCAATCTAAACCAGAATCAAGTTCACGACGTAGTCACACTCAAGGATCTGTCCAAACTAGAACATCTGTATCTCAAGCAAAATCAGGTTAACGATCTAATGCCGTTGACGGCTCTGGTCAAACTAAGCCAACTCAATTTGGCAGAGAATCAAATAAGTGAGATCGAAGCAGTTAGTGGTCTGATCAACTTAAAGAGACTGAATCTAAGTGCTAACCAGGTTAAACAAATCGAGATGCTGGCCAACTTACGACAGTTAACAGAGTTGATACTGGATAACAACCAGATTGAAGATTTAGTAGCACTACAAGATCTAAGCCACCTCAAAATTCTCTATTTACATGACAATCAGATCGAGTCGATTCAACCACTTGAAAATTTGCGGCAATTGATGGATTTGAAAATCGATCAAAATAAGATATACGATCTGGAACCATTGGTTAAAAACCAAGGACTTTCGGGGCACGTTTCGGTTCTGGGTAACGAGCTTTCTAACGCTTCATCAACCACCTATATCCCAATCTTAGAATCACGTCGGATTACGGTTATACACAATGCCCTTTCGCCTGAACCCATCACCTTTCGCGATGCGAGGCTGGAAGCAGAAATTCGTCAGGCTATTAATGCTAAAACCGAACCGCTGGATTTGCAAACCCTGTCCAAATTGACCGAATTCGATCTGAGTGAAAAAGAGGCTGCAGATCCATCCACCTTTCGACCGATAAGAGATTTGAGTGGTTTAAAGTTTTGCCGTAACCTGACCGTCCTGAATTTGAACGGGGAACTGATGCCACCAGCTGGCGCGTCTCACTTTGACATCTCTGTTCTGGAAGGTCTTGTAAATCTTGAATACCTCGATCTGAGCAGTAATCAGATCCGCGATCTAGGTCCACTTAGAAACCTGGTTAATTTGTCCACACTGATTTTATCGCGGAATCAGATCGCTGAGACAGCGCCGTTGATTGATCTGGATCGGTTAACTATCCTAGACCTAAGTCAAAATCAGATCGAAGATCCATTACCAGGCCAAGAGTTACCACTGGCTGGAGTCTCAGCTTTGGAGATTCTAAATCTAAGCCAGAATCAAATCTCTAACCTATCCCCATTTTCTAACTTGACTAATCTGCGAGAATTAGATTTAAGTCAGTGCCAAATCTCCGACGTTTCGCCGTTACAACCACTGACAAACCTGATTGTGCTCAATCTGAGCAATAACCAAATTCAAGATTTGAACCCGCTAGCAAATCTGCTAAAGTTGGAGAGTCTCGATGGTTCCTCTAACAGAATCGTAGATCTACAACCGTTAACAAAATTAGAAAATTTGACCTCAACTTTATTGAGTCGTAACCAAATCTCGCAGATACATCCGTTGGCCAATAATATCAATCTGTCCGGTGAACTGGATCTAAGGCAAAATCTGCTCAATAATACTGCTATTACTACCTACCTACCTCTGCTGGAAAAGAACAAGGTTAAGCCGGTCTTTGATGAACCGGAAGTTGAGCCAGCCATTTTTACTGACGATAACTTTGAGGCTGTTGTTCGTCAGCGTCTGGAAATCCCAATCCGATTGCTAACCGCCGAAGACTTAGAAAAATTGGTGGGTCTGAAAGTGGATAGCAGAGAGATAAAGATTCATAATATCGTTGGGCTAGATCAGTGCCCAAATCTGCTGTCTTTGGAGATCCGAGGTTGGCACGATGATCCATTATCTGACCTGACACCGTTAAGTGAGTTGGAACAACTGGCGGAACTGACACTCTGGGGGCAACAGGTTAGCAATCTTGCTCCATTAGAAAAACTGGTCAGCCTCAAGAAGCTAAGCTTTGGTCCTAACCGTTTAGATCAAACGACGGATCTGTCAGTCTTGAGAAATCTGGTTAATTTGACCGAACTGGGCATTCACCACAACCGTATCGTTGATCTCTCCTTTCTTGAGCCACTTCGAGATTTGCAGATCTTAAAACTGGAGCAGAATCGGATTAGCGAAATCTCCGTACTGGAGAACCTGAAAAAACTCAGTCACCTCGGCCTCAATGACAATCTTATCAACGATATTTCTGCCTTATCAGATCTGCCGGATCTAAACTGGTTGGAATTGCAAAATAACCGCATCACCGACATTACGCCGCTAATTGAAAATCAAAATCTGAAAGGCACGCTCAAGATTCACGGCAATCCACTTGCCAACACAGCACAGATGGCGCATATTCCGGTACTGAGACAGAGGGGAATTGACATCTCCCACGATCGCATCTCAGATCAAGCCGTGGTATTCAAAGAGGCCAAACTGGAAAATGCGATTCGACAAGTTCTCCAGATTCCAGTTGCACTGCTAACGCAAGAGGATCTACTCCGGTTAACCGAATTGGATGCCAACGCATTGGATATTGTGGATCTAACAGGATTAGAATACTGCCCTAATCTGACCAAGTTAAAAATGAGTTGGAACTTCAAACTGGTCGATATCTCCAATTTGGCTAACCTTAAAAAGCTACGTTATCTCAGTCTGCACTACAATCAAGTCTCAGATTTACTGCCGATTGTTGAACTGAGTCAGTTGACTTATTTAGGGATTGACGGTAATCCAATCAGCAATCTATCTCCGGTGCGGAGTTTGACCAATTTACAACGCTTAGACTTCAACAACAGCGACCAACTTGTGGATCTCTCGCCATTGACACCGTTGCAAAACCTGCAGATTTTAACACTAGACAACCAGCAGTTGCGAGATCTGACTCCGCTCCGCCAACTGTCCGGCCTGCAAGTTCTACGACTGGGGAGCAACTGGATTCACGATCTGGACCCACTGTTAGGAACTGTCACTGACGGAGCACAACTCGAACTTCAGCAGAATCCACTTCATAATGTGGCTTACACAGTGCAGATCCCACTGCTACAAGACCGAAAGATCGCGGTTAAGTTCGACGCTCCACCACACGACATTGTGCCAATCGTCGAGCCAAAAATCGAACGGCTCATCCGTAATACCCTGCAACTCGATTTTGGCAGACAGCCATTCGGTGCCTTAACTGCACAAATTGTCGAACCGATTCAGAAATTGGACGCTTCCAACCTCGGTCTAGTAGAGATCGATTTGCAGGCCTTGAAAGCTTTGCCCAATCTCGAATCAATAAATCTAACGGATAACCCCCTCAGCCAAACAGCTCTAGTTGAGCAAGTGAAGGCCTTAACAGCGATGGGTATTACCGTTGAGCTAGGTGGATTGGACACAGAAACGGTTGCACTCACCGCCTTAGCCAAAGATGGACAACTACCTGCCGATCCGAATTCACGAACTTTAATCACTGTTCAGTTAGCTGATGCCAAGCAGCAACCGGTCAAGCATGAGACAGTTACTCTGACAGCCAGTCAGGGAATCATTCAGTCGATTGCCGAGAATCGAGGTGACGGTACCTACACGGCCGTCTACACCGTTGGTGCTTTAGATAAAAATGCAATCAATCGGGTGACCATTGAGGCTATGACTAAGAGCAAACAAAAAGGGCAACTAACGCTGACTTTGGTCGATCGACCTATCACAACCGGCGACATTAATCACGATCAAAGAATTGACATTCAGGATCTGGTTTTAGTAGCGAACAATTTCGGACAGAGTGGTGAATACCTGTTGGGTGATCTCAACTTTGATCAATCCATAGATCTGTTCGATTTGACGTTGGTAGCACAAAATCTCGGTAACAGTGCCGCTGCGCCAGTTCTTTTAGAAACATTTGCGCTTCCGCTCAAACTTTACCAAAACTACCCAAACCCCTTTAATCCAGAAACCTGGATTCCCTTTGAAATTAGCCAACCATCAACCGTGCGGTTGGAGATCTATGATGTTTCAGGCCGGCGGATTCAGACCATTTCATTAGGGGATGTTGAGTCAGGTCGTTATTTAGACCGGAAATCGGCGATCTATTGGGATGGTAAATCGACTACAGGAGAACTGGTTAGCAGTGGCATCTACTTCTACTCTCTGGTTGTCAATCAACAACGGTTGACGAAGCAGATGATGGTGCTAAAATAACCTCAACTAGAAAACTTAACCAAAAAACAATTGATGAGACCGTAGATTAATTGAGAAGAGGTCGCTTCACTAACAAGGAGAACCACATGGCTAAATATCGTTTAGGCTTAATCGGTTTTGCACACATGCACATCAACAACGTCGGTGGGCAGTTTGCGCAACACGGTGATATCGAACCTGTTGCTTGCGCTGACACAACACCTATTGTGCCAGAAGTTCGGGATGCCCCTTACACAAGAGGCTGGAATTTACAACATGCCTTGGATAATCTCGGCTTCCAGCGCTCCTACGACGACTATCAAGAGATGCTGGAAAAAGAAGATTTAGATATTGTAGTCTGTTGTTCAGAGAATGCACGACATGCGGAGGTAATTGAGGCTTGTGCTGCAGTGGACGTCCATGTTTGTGTAGAAAAGCCGATGGCTGAGTCGTTGTCTGGTGCCTTGCGAATGATTCGAGCTAGTCAAGCTGCCGGTACCATACTGGCCATTAATTGGCCGATGACCTGGTCGGCAGAGGCGCGTAAGATTAAGGAACTGATCGACGCTGGTGAGATTGGACGGGTTTTAGAGGTCAAATGGCGAGGCGGTCACACGGGCCCTCTCGGCCCCGGTGCCATGCACGCAGGCGTTAGCGAAACCGCCGACCAGATGACGGGCCCGGAACGGGGGGCAACCTGGTGGCATCAGTTGGACACTGGGGGCGGTGCCATGCTCGACTACTGTTGCTACGGCTCAATGGTCTCTCGATGGTACATCGGAGAGTTAGCCCTAGCAGCAATCGGGATGAAAGCCAACCTGGACAGCCACTGGGGCAACGCTGAAGATAATGCGGCAATAATTGTCCGCTTCCCTAGTGCAATGGCACTTTTTGAAGGATCATGGACCACCTGGGACCACGGTGTTCCGACGGGACCGATCGTCTATGGAACAGAAGGAACAATTGTTCTCGATTCAGGCGGTATCCGACGGGAGCAAGGTGGCGGTAACACAACTACCTACCAATCCGACCCACTCCCTGAAGGGCGAACTAAAATCGCCAATGAGTTCATCCATCATCTCAAGACAGGCGAACCGCTTCACCAAACTCTGGAGGCTAGCTTTAACCTGGAAGTGATGGCGATTCTGGACGCAGGTATTAAGTCTGCGGCCAGTGGCCAGTTAGAGTCTGTCAATAATGGCACCTGGCAAATTGGATAGCGCCTAGAAGGGGTAATCCGCTGACTTGCTAGTGAAACTGCGCCAACCTGTTGCCAAATCTGTCATTGTCGGAGCCTCATCAGGAATTGGTAAATCGGTTGCCAAACAACTAGCCGAAGAAGGTTTCGCTGTTGGCTTACTGGCTCGAAGGGTTGATCGACTATTTCAGATTTGTACTGAGATGGAATCACACTGCTCTTCTGTTGTTTACCGGCAGTTGGATATTTGTGATCTCGGATCAGTTGAATCTATCTTGACCGACCTGCTCTAGGGTTTAGGTGGGGCTGATCTGTTCTTCATCTGTGCCGGAACCGGTGATCTTAACGACTCTTTAGACTTTGCCATCGAACGAAAAACGATTGAAACTAACGTCCTTGGATTCACCTGCGTTGCCGATTTTGCCGTTAATTTTCTCCTCAAGCAAGGATATGGACACCTGGTAATCATCTCATCAATTGCGGCACTTCGTGGTGGGTGGCGAGCCCCGCCTACGGCGCTTCAAAAGCATATGTCTCCAATTATGCTGAGGCCCTACGTATTAAATTCTGTAAAAGTGGCCTACACGTATTTTAACAGACGTACGTCCTAGATTTGTCGATACCAGAATGGCCAAAGGAGAGAAAAAGCAGCTACACAAATTATCGAGGCAGTTAACCGCAAAGCTGCTGTTGTTTACGTCAGTAAAAGATGGCGGCTGATCGCCTGGCTGGTAAAGATACTACCAGATTTCATCTGCCAGAGAGTTTGAGTTAGAATGCAATTGTTTCAAACTCTCCAGTACCTGATGTATATCCTGAAGGTGAAAAAGTAGAATTCTAAAAGTAATTTATTCGTTTTTCGAGGTGAAATGGGATTCTGTGGGATTGTTGCTAAGTTATATTCATACGTAGGACTTTAAGGATTTCATCCATGTACCGCCTCTCCTGAGACGTGTTGTAAACCAGTGCTAAGTCTTCTAATCCTTTTATCGCGTTTGGAGTGAGCTCGTCGAGCGTATTTGGCGAGGAAGTTGAAGAGTTCTCGAAACACGAAGCGAAATTGTTGACCTCGTACGATTGATTCTGCGGAACAGATCCCTGAGGTGATCTGTGAGTACCATAGCTGTGCGACGAGTTGAGGTTTCGATACCCCCGAAGATGGTAGAAGTGGCATGAGAGAGGAAACGCTTAACGAGTAAGGCTGCAAGGGATGTCCCCAGGAGTCCTTCAACGATGCCCGCCTTTCCGGTCTGAAAACGGTGGACATTGGCCGATGATTTCCACTCCTTTTGAAGAGAAGCTCAACCTGACAGCGCAGCGAGTACAGCTGGTGAACAAAATGAAGCGGAAATTCTTCAACTCCAAGGTTGGTGAGCAGGAACATGTGGTGCCTAAGAGCTGGATTCCAGATGAAGAGAAGACGTGGCTCGAAGCCATCACCGTACCGTGGCCAATTGCACAATCAAGTCGGCGTTCTGACCTTTGAGCTTCTTCCCCTCCAATCCACGTCGTCTACTGCCGGCTGTGATGCTCTTGAGCAATAATCATACTGTTGTTGATATATTTAAATTGATCGCCTCTATCAATATGCTTGGCCTCTTCAAGTGTCTTTTTATTCACTTGCAGGTTCTAGCCTATAAATCCTGAAGCCTAACCCCAATGGTTGTTTTTCCTATATTGTACCCCCGCTCTTTCATCGCTTCAGCAAGATTTCTTACGCTTTTGCTGGTCCATTTTAATGAATTTTCCGGATCTCCTTTTGAGGTCGGGTCAACTAAATTATCCAGTGCTTCCAAAATACCAGCTTGTGTGACTTTATAAGACTTCCTTCCACCGTCTTTTTTCCTAATTCTACCAACATCTTTGACGGGGTTTTTAAGTTCCTTAATCCCTTTACAAATTGTAGTTGTAGACATACCAATTGCTTTCCAAACCCAGCGTAGAGCCACCATAGCCATAAGCACTTGCCTCTATTGCTGACCACAGTCTACGCTTTTTCGCTCAAACAATCTTTAGAACTGATCCGTAAATAACTTGACACTTTGCCTCATTTGCCTTTCAATAGGTACCATGTTCAACCAGATAGCATGAAGGCGATATGGCCAAAGTGAAGTCATGACAAGTCTCAGATTGATTCTGGCCAAAAGTTAAGCCATTAATCCCGTCACCTCAGCCAGATCCAAACAAGCAATATCTACTCAAAGCCGGTGGAGAGAGAAAGCCGATGCCAGCATGCAAAATATTGGCAGGGATCGTTTATCTATTGCCTACGGGCTACCAATGGAAAGCCCTGCCAAAGGAGGGTTTGGCAAGTTCGAGTGCGATTCACACTCATCTCCTTCGCGGGGCGGAAAGTGGTTTTTTGGTTACTCTTTGGCCGGCTGGACTGGCTGAATATGATGAAATGGAAGGTATCTCCTGGAAATGGCCAAGTATCGACGGAGCCATTGTCAAAGCTGCCCTGGCTCCAGAAACAGTAGATCCGAATCCAACCGATAGGGGAAAAAAAGGAAGCCGGCCAAATTTGTTAGTCGACGGCCGTGGAGTCGCCTTGTCATTGGTCGTAAGCGGAGCAAATCGGTCGGATGTTACCTAACTGGAAATCGTCATTGAACGACCGGATGATATTGAACCGCAGCGATGTGCCGATAAAGGTTACGACGGGGATCCGGCTTGACGGATAATCATCTCCAAAGGCTAGACTCCTCAAGTGAAATCAAGGGGGGAGGAAATTGATACCAAAAAAAGAAGCCGGGTTACAAATCGAGAAGATGGGTGGTCGAAGTTAGTCATTACTGGTTTAACCGGTTCAGGAAAATCCTGGTCGGCCATGAAAAACTCAACATAACTTACCTGTCATTGCGACACCTGGCAGCAGCTATAACTACATACCGCAAAGCAGGATTTATTTACGGATAGGTTCTTAGAGCCTATCCGTAAACCTGATTTTGTGAGATAATATCCATTGCAGTCTATCCAAGAAATGGAGGGCAAACAATGGCAAATAAGGATGTAAATACAGATGTAAATGAGTCAGACAAAATACCAGATGTGCTTTGGGCAGAGATAGAGCCATTACGGCCACCAGAGAAGGCCAAACCCAAAGCTGGTTGTCCACGGATGAGCACCCGGAAAGCAATGGATGCCAGATTCTACATACTAGGCACTGGTTGTCAGTGGAAAGCACTTCCACATGGCTTGGGTGCGCTAAGCACAGTTCATGATCGCTTTCAGATTTCTACAGGAGTTCTGCTGGTGGTGGGACGCTAACGACCGGTATCTGTTCGTCGTTATCTCACTTTTTCAATTCCGCCCAGATAACAGTTAATTTGCCTATTTGATCCACAGATAACAGCAATTGGAGTCCGGACCTCATGACTGATTGAATTTCTTTCTCGCCCAATACCCGATTCCACATCGCCACATCATCCAGGATTCCGTTCCAGGCAAAATTTCGACCTGCATTCAGTTCGCCAACCCACACCGGCGAGTTGTTGTCTTTTAAAACCTCTTTCTCGGGATGATTGGTTTCCGCTTCCGCTGCTCCGTTGATATAGAGTTTGGCTTTACCACCTCCTTCAAAAGTGTAGGCCACATGATACCATTTTCCATCTTCCAGCACTGTGGTAGAGATTATTTCGCCTTTGCTGTTGACACGGGCGTACATCTTCTCGCCGGTCCAACTAAACAGGTTATAGCAATCGCCATTCTGGTGGGCAATCCGCTTGGAGACAATCGACATGCCGTCGGCGCCTTTGATCCCATTGGGCTTGGCCCAAGCGGCAATGGTCAGCGCTTTCATCCCGGAAAGTTTTGCTGCCGATGGTATTTCTACCACATTGGCCCCTTTTCCGTTGAAACGCAGTGCCTTACCGAACTTACCTTTGACATGCTCCAATTTACCGTTTTTCTTGGGTTTGGCTGGTTTGTCAGAATGGTCAACCGGATTGCCCGCTTCCTCGAAAGGAAGATATAGAACCAGGCCTTGATTAATCTCCGCCGCTGGAGTCGTTAGACCCGTAAATCCAAGGTTGAGAATAGTGAAGAGGACTAAAAATAAAAACTGTTTCATGTGTAACTCCTGATATATTGCGTCTTTCTCTTAAACATGGAAGAAGGATTAACTCGTAAACAATTACCCTTTTGGCACAATGGCGCCCTGTGGCATAAGCAGTTTGTGCAACGCTATCTGAAATTTGACTCGACGTCGCTCCATACTTTCAGCGTAGCATAAGGTAGCTATAGAATCAAATGAAATCAACCACATTATTATGTCAGTCTTTCTATCATCGAGGCAGCATCATCAACCCTCCCTTTCAGGTTTCACCAAAATGACCAACACGCTAGGCTTTCAAGAGACGATCGTCTTCAGTTGAAATTTGCCGAATTTGCTGCTGACGTGCTCTCAAAGAACAGCATTACAGAACTAAAAATAACGTAAGCGTCAAGAATAGGGTGCGAAAATGACCGAATTTACTGTTATTAGTCGCTACTTCAATCCGGTTTAGGTCAAGCTAGTAAGAAAGAGGATTTTTAGAGTCTTGTTGGATGGGATAGACAACCGGTGAAAGTATGCTGGCTACTTTTTCAGAACCACAAACTCCACATCAGGAGCGCTTGGTTGGGCTGATTAAAATTGGCCCAATAGAAAAAATCCAGTGCAGCTAAAGGGAAAGGTTTGTAGCGTAAGGTAAAGGCCAATCGCTGTTGGTCTTCTACGGATAGCACTCTACGCTGTTGGGCCGACAGGAATAGATTTTCATATCGACCTGCCAGAGAAAATTTGGGAGTGAGTCTGTACTCGGTTGTGCAATATAGGCCACGAGATATGATCGTTGACCTCTCATGCTCAACATCAATTTCGGCTTCAAAAAACGTTTTCTTAGAGAGGGCGAAAGAAAAAAAGAACGCTGTTAAAATGGTCGGATCTGTCCGTAACTGACGCTTTAACCCTGAAGCCCCAAATTTCAGCCGCCAAATTTTGAACGCTAGATGACCGGCAACCCCTTTATCACCATCGCGATCGTAAGGTTTGTCATCCGCATTACCATTCGTTACGGTCAGCGCATACTCAGTGAACGAGTTGGTGCCGCTGACCGTCATGCCAATTTCTCGAACGTTTGATCCTAACTGATAATGTTCCCGAATTAGAATGTTATGGTCTCTCTGCGGTCTACCAAAAGGCAGTTTAAACTGACCCACACGGATGGTCAGCAAAGGCAGAATCTCAACCTGTCCGTAGGCATCGAGAGGCCGGCCCAGATTGTAGGAGAGTTTGGCTGTTGCATTTTTTGTTGGTTGAGCGATGACAGCCAACTCACTTTTCATCACGAAAAAGGTATTGTTAACCTCTGCATCTTGGTCAAGTAAGTAGGCCGTCCGGATGTTACCCGAAATGGTAAGCGGTTTGGTTTCTTCCGCCGTAATTTCTGTTTCTCCACCGTCCGTTTTATGTGGGTTTTCCAAGTTGAAATCAGCGGGGAACATAAAGTCATACTCCTCAAAGATTTGACCAATCTTATTTCTAGCCCCTCCCCCTTCTGGATCAACATGGCAAAACACACAGGGTTTGCCGACCTGGTCGGCAAATTCATCGGAAGCGAGGGCACGGCTCGATACAGCCAGAAATATAGCTGCAACGAGAATGGCGACTTTTGAATAAGATCTCATCGGTAGATTCTATGTAGCTGGAGGTGGTTCTACTTCTTCTCAAGTCCAAGCCGGCTGATTTTTGTCCATACTGGGAACTATATAGGTCTGGCCTGGCGAAGGGGAGGTCTATAAGGTCAAAGGCAAATGGGAACCAACGGTTCCCTGACAGATCACGACGACCCTGGGCGTTAATTAATCGAAGGGATCTAACCGATTATTAATTAACGCTGGAGGAACATCAACTACACAAAAAAGAGGCGATTCCCTTGTATCTGGGTCTCAAAGGTTCGCAATGGCTTTTTGGCATTACCACGACCCTCCTTTACGCTTCCATCCAAATTGAATACCGATTGGTGACAAGGGCAATTGAGTGTCTTTTTCTGAAACTTGAGGATGCACCCTTCATGAGTGCATCCTCAAGTTTCGTGCTGTTACCGTTTCATCGTCCTCTCGAATCAAGAGAACGTAGTCGTCTGCGTCTTTGATACTCAGTTAGGTTAAAACCTTTGGCTCTTTGACCTGCTGGCTTCCCCCTTTTTCTTTAAACTCGGCTTAATTTGGACAAAAATATCCGATGGACGTTTAGTTTCTAACAGGATTTCTTCAACTGGTGTATTGTCTGTCTTGGCTGGCTTAGTAATCGCACTTGTCTCTTCCTCTTCAACGGAGCCGCAAGCCACTATTAGATGATAAAACCGTCCCTCCGGCAATAGCCTGAGAGGTCTGATGTAAAAAGCAGCGGCGGTCAACTTTATCTTTCTTGTAATCTTTCATGAAAAACTCCTTTGGTTGTTGTCAAAATGTTCACTGAGAAACCGTATATGCCTCCAATGAATCGGGACTACTGTTTCTTCAGTTGATAGTAATTCGATCTTGTCCTTTATGACAGTTATTGGCATGAACCATCCGTGACAACTTGAGGTGTTTTACGGCTTTCATTCTCGCTGGTGACTGAAACCCATAATCCGGCTTCCCAATCCACTGGTGTTGTCGTATAGAAGTTTCCCTTCCCATCGACTTCAATTCTTTCAACCGGTTGTTCCATCTTCTCAGTGTGATAGATTTTAACCGTTACATTTGTATAGACACGCGTTTGGTCCGGTTTATAAACAGTACCTGCAGTGGTAAAGTTTCCCTCACCTGACCCGTCGCTCCGGTGACAGCCCAGACAATTCTGGCCTGCGTTGTGGCTTTCATTATCACGATGCCAACTGATCATAACTTCGTCTTCCTCGTCCTCAAGGTCCGCGCAACTTGAAAAGACAGTTGTCACTAGTAACCACATAGCTAGAAAGAACTAGGCCTTTCTCTGAGTACGGGCTATCGGCACGTTTTTGGATCTTTTTGTAAATTTTGTAAAAGCAAACAGTTTTTTGCACTTCTGCGTGTTGTAGAAATAAGTAGGATACTATCATTGGCTCTTACTAACACTAGTTAGCGCAGATTCTATGCCAATAGAAAAAGGCAAATATTAGGTGGCAGGATCTGAAATTCGAACATTAGGCTAGATCTCATTTAAGAAATTGCACACAACTGTCCTCTTTTCATTTGATTTACTTTTCCGCAGTTCGCCTACTCATTCTAAAGTTGTGTCAACCAGCCGCTATCGGCAGTACCTGATCTTCAAAATCTGCCCTCCGATGGCGGTAAATATCACTGATTATGTTGCTAGGCTTGAG
>JASMLX010000054.1 GCA_030748495.1 Candidatus Poribacteria bacterium
GAAATCGCTTTGCTGGAGGGGCTGAATCTGGTTTCGTTGCCTCTACAATCCACCGATGCAAAAGGGCAGCCTGTCCAGTGGACGGCTTCTGATGTAGCTGATAAGACCGGTGCGACGGTCTTGGTGGCTTACGATCCCAACCAGGGAGACAGCGGAGAATTTATTCCTTTCATCCCTCAGGTGATGAAAGATGAGGCCGGGAACTACGTGGACCACGGGTTTGCCATTCAAGCCGGCCAAGGCTATATCATCAACGTATTAGAAACTAGTTCATTGCCGTTTCAAGGTCAACCCTGGGGGCAGCTAGTTAGGACCGAAGAGGGACAACAATCTGTTGATTCCGGCACTGAGCTAGCAGTGCCCTCAAACGTAAACAATGGACTTACCAAAGCACCTCCCGCTGCCGCTTCCGATCCCTGGACATTTGTAATTAGTGGCGATTTAGTCCTTGATCCGGCCCTCAGTTCCGGTTTCGATCAGGCAACCGTATCACAAATAGTAGCCGTTAATCATCAGACAGGCAAACAACTTTCTGGACGAATTCAAGGTAGCCGATTCCACTTCGTTTTAGCAGACCTATCGATGCGACCTGTGGTGGCTGAAGGACAGGCTTTTGAAATCCGGGCTGAGGATAAAGATGAAAACTTGATCGCAGGCCCAGTAACCTGGCAGTTGAATGCCAGTCACCTGCGTCAAGCATATCTACATCAGCAGTTGACGATCGGCGATGTAATTCCCAACCAGACGCGACTGTTGCCCAACTATCCTAACCCGTTTAATCCCGAAACCTGGATCCCGTTTGAGTTGGAGCAGGGGGCGAGTGTCAGCATGACAATTTTCGGTAGCCGAGGCAACACGGTTCGTCAATTGAATCTCGGATACAAGGGGGCAGGTCGATACCTATCCCAACATCGAGCCGCCTACTGGAATGGCCGAAACGCGCTAGGTGAACCGGTCGGCAGTGGCATCTATTTCTACACCTTTATCGCAGATGGTACGGAGCCATTAATCCAGACCCGCAAGATGGTGATTCTAAAGTAGGAGGAGATAGGAGAGTGGGATGTTGAAACGGCTAACGATCTGTCTTTTTTTGATGCTTTTTTTGATAGTAGCCGCCATATGGTTCGATACGGCGATAGCTGAAGAGCCACCCAAGGAGATAACTGTCCACTCTTACACCCGACGTTTCACCTTAGCGCTGGAGGCTGGAATCAACATGATTTCGATGCCGCTTGAGGTCAAGAAAATTGCTGATCAGGCGATCGACGGCAACCTCCGAGCCAGCGACCTGGCTACGGCCGGGAGTAAACTGATTGCTGTGCAGCGGAACCCAAGCAACCAGGAATGGGACGCCCACGCCTCAGGAGTGGAGTTTCCGGTTACTAGTTTTGATCCCAGTCCCACGGCCTTAACAGGCACCTATACTCCCGCAGGCGGTGACGACTTGGATGTGTATGCATTGATGAGTGGCGTTAACGCTGACATTTATGGAACGCATGAGCAGATTCCCGCAGGCAATTATGCCTTTTTTGACCCAACGACGATTTCCTGGGTAATCCGTTTCGATCAATCAGACGGACGCTTCAAAGCCTACATTCCGGGGACCTCAACGGAAGCAATGAATTTTGCTCTGGAATCAGGTAAGGGTTATCTGGTCAACGTGATGAAAACCACAACCATCGATCTGGAAGGCATGCCATGGGGAACACCGATCTTCGGACAATCGCCGGCCGCCCCAGCCGTAAAATCGGCTCGCCCCTGGGCTTTTGTGGTCAGTGGTCAGCTTACCGTCTCCATACCGTTGACGGAACAGAGCAAGGTGGTTGTCACCAACCTGAGAATGGGCGCCTCAATCCTGGCTACGACCACGATTAGCCAAAACGGCCAGCCCTATTACTCGGCCGTGTTTGTGGATCCAGATCGAAAACCGCTGGTAGATTCGGGCGACAACTACCGTGTTACACTGATAGATCCCCGTACCGACCCGATCCATCTGCAGTTTCAGGTCGAATCTGCAGATCTGTCAACCGCACACCTGAAAGCCGATACACAGTTCTCCGTCTTGGTTCCTCAAACGACGTCCCTGGGTCAAAACTATCCCAATCCCTTCAACCCGGAGACCTGGATTCCCTTCCAACTCCATCAGCCAACCACCGTTTCAGTGCTGGTTTATAATGCCGCCGGTAAAAAAGTTCGGCAGATGGATATCGGTTTTCGTCCTGCTGGCAGCTACCACTCCATGGGGCGCGCCGTCTACTGGAATGGCCAAACCGATCTGGGAGAGATCGTCTCCAGCGGTGTCTACTTTTATACCCTCCAAGCTGGCGCTTTTACCTCCACCCGGCGGCTGGTTATCCTGAAGTAGATAGATAAAACTGCGGAAGGCCTTTAATCCAAATCGAGCAGAAAGGCGACTACTCTGCCCATCAGTTCATTGACGATTTGGTATCTTTCAGGGGGCGCTGTCAGCATCTCTGATTCGGACTGTATATATTGTGCCGGCTGCAGTTCTTCTCGACCGTGCCAAATAAGTTGTTCGGCATCCTCGGGTCTAGTCTCTAAATGGAACTGCAGCCCAATGACGTGCTGCCCGACTTGAAACGCCTGGTTTTCGCAACCCGAACTCCTGGCCAGGTGGATTGCGCCGGGAGGAAGGTCAAACGTCTCACCGTGCCAATGAAAGACCTTTACCGTAGGTGGGAAACGAAATACGGATTGGTCTGCTGTTGCTACTGCCTCTACGGGAAACCAACCGATCTCCTTCTCACTATTTGGATAGACCTTCGCACCTAACGCACTGGCGATCAGTTGCGCCCCCAGACAGATACCCAGGACCGGTTTTTCCGCTTCGATGGCCCGGCGAATGAACGCTTTTTCTTGCAACAGCCAGGGAAACTGCGACTCATCGTTGATACTCATCGGCCCCCCCATCACCACCAGCAGATCTATTTCCGCCAGATTCGGCAGTTGGGTCGATTCAAAAAATCGGGTTTGGGTGATCTGAAAATCGTGTTTACGCAGCCACGGTTGGATGCAGCCTAAGCCCTCGAAGGGAACATGCTGGAAGTAGTGTGTACGCATAGAGTTGTCCGATATTTGTTCAATGTGCTATTTGTTCAATGTGCTGGCAGATTGAGTTGTAACGCGAACAGTTAGCTGTTATTCAACTCCTGAAAGAGATTTCTCTTCAGCATCACAGATGCTGTAATCAAGCCCGAAAACAACGCCCCTGTCACTCCGGTGGTCACCGTATCCTGCCCCGTTAAGTATAACCCTTTGATCGGGCTCTGCGGTCGTAACCAGTTCTGCCTGAAACGTTGCGGTGTGTGTTCAATTCCGTATAGCTCACCGTGCCGATAGTGGGCCATATCTCGAGTGGAGAGCGGCGTCGACAGTTCGTAAAAATCGACCTTACCCTCGAGTTGAGGTAGCTGTTCGTAAACCTTGTCCAGCATCCGTAAAGCGTAAGTCTCCTTTAACGCCTCGTAATCCTCACCACGTGATCTCCACGGTCTCTCTTCCCATTTGGTAAACCATTGATAGTGAGCCAGGGTAATCGCCTCCATGGTTGAAATACCGGGCGAATGTTTTGACCATAACGGGTCCTTAGCCGAACCAAAAGACAAAAATAGAACAGGCAGGTCACAAGACTGATCTCGAACAAAGTTTTCCACATTTTGGTCGTGGTCATAGGATGGATAAATCCACCGATTGGCTGTTCCTAACTTCAACTCTTCAGCCGATCCCTTCAAGCCGATGTGCAAGCATAAATGCCCCATAGTGGGTGTAACCTTTTGCAACTGCCTGTCGAAATCTAAATTCCTGTTAAGATCTAAATCTCTGTCATCCAGGTCGTAGTAGGATTTCAGTAGTCTATATCGTGTGTTTATGACCCCTGCACTGCTGACGATATGAGATGCCGGTAACTCTTCGCCGCTATCCAGCCTAACCCCGACAGCCTTGCCTCGGCGGATTAGAACTTCATCGACACCGCTGCTGACAAAGATATCTCCTCCATTTTTCCGAATGAAATTGACGATGTTAGCCGCAATTTGGCTGGAGCCGCCCACTGGATAATTACCGCCATCTAGATAGTGGCCTATTACCGCTGCAGCCATGACAAAACTGCTTTTTCTAGGTGTCAATCCGTAATCGCCCCACTGTCCGGTTAAAACACCGAGTAATCTTTCGTCACCAGTTAACTGGCTGATCTGTTGATAGGTTGTCAAATCTGAAAGCCGGTAAAAGGGCCGAGCCAGGATTGGAGACAGTATTTGCCCCAATATTTTCGGCATCGCCTTATTCATGAAGTAGCCTTTACAGGCTTTAGACACCAGATCTATTAGATCCATATACCTGTCGATGGCCAGAACTTCTTGCGGAAACCAGCTCTTTAGGTCTTCGACCAGTCGTTCACGCGGGCTATAAAAATCATACGTCCGGTCAGGAAAAATGATCCGATCGTAGTTATCGTCCATCTTGGCCCAACCCAGGGTGCCATCGGTGATACGGTCGAACAGTTTTCTGGCGGGGGTCTCTTTTTTATGAACTTCACCGATATAGTGTAGGCCGACATCCCATTCGTAGGGTTGCCGTTTGAAGGTGTGCGTATAACCGCCGACCTTGAAGTGCTTTTCGAGTACCAGTACCCTCCGTCCTTTTTCAACCAGCAGGGCCGCGCAGCAAAGCCCACTGATACCGGAGCCGATCACGATGACGTCGTAAGACGCGTCCGTCTGAGAAGAGTCGAATTTTCCGACGCTAATGGATCGAGTATTATCCTTCTGCATATTTTGTTAACTATCGATGCCTATTGGGATTATTCAATTAGTTTTGAAGCAATCAGATCCTGGTTGAGTTCAAATCCCAACCCGGGTAGATCTGGTAGGATCAGGTGGCCATTCTCAACCTGCGTTATGGGAACCAGGAGTTCATTTTCCCACGAATCGACTGGGGCGCCACCTGCATACTCCTGGTATAGCAGGTTGGAAATAACCGAACAGGCGTGGGAGGCGGCCCGGGTGACAACGGGACTGCACCAGTTATGGGGGGCGACATTGAGACCATACGTTTCCGCTAATTCCGCCGTTTTAACGGTTTCCAGGATGCCACCGTTGGTGCCGACCTCCGGCTGAAATAGCCCCAGGCTCCCACTGTCAAACAAAGTTTTGGCCTCCTGTCGTGTGCAGGTCAGTTCACCGGTCGCGATTGGGACAGAGGTTGCATCGGCAACCGTCTTCAACTGTTCCGGCTCATCGACAGTTGGTGCTTCAAAAAACAGGACATCGAGTGGTTCCAGTGCTCGCGCGGCCATGATGGCGCCTTCAACAGAAAAACGGTTATGGGCGTCTATCGCAATTTGGTAATCTGTACCGACGGCATCACGGACCGTCTCAACCTTTTTGACTTGATTCCGCAGTTCACCCGGTTCAGGTGTTCCACTCCCTTCAAAAGGATCCCATTTGAACATACCGAATCCATCCTCTTTTACAGCTAGAATACGTTCCACACACTCCCCCCAACTGTCTGCCCCACCGAAAATGCCGTGATCAGCGTAAAGCGGAATCTTATCGCGAACTTTGCCCCCAAGTAGGGCATAAACCGGTAGGTTGGCCGCTTTGCCCAGGATATCCCACAATGCAACCTCAATGGCGGAGACGGCCGCACTCCAATTGCGATCGCCTGCTCTGGGTGGGAATCGGTTCAGAAAAGATCGGATTTGCGTAGCTGGCGTATTTTTAATCTGCTGACCGATCGATGCGATACAATCGGAAATCGTCCTGGCTTGCCCGGCCCAGGTAAACCCTTCACCGATACCTTCCAATCCCCCGTCCGTCTCAACCTTGACAACGATCCAAGCTGGATAACCCCGTGCGGCCTGTATGGTGACCGGAATGACATTGGTAATTTTCAGTTGATGAGAATGTGTTATTTCAGTATTCATAACTATTTGAGTACTCAGATAAGGATTCGATAAACTGCTCGGTCAAGCCAACAATCTGCTTTTCGCGACTGAGAGTGTTCATTAATGGATAGGCAAGAATCTACTCTGATAAACTTTAAAAACTCGGTAGTAGTCAGAGAGTACCAGAGCCTGATTGACAGAGATATCATCTCCTCCCAGCGGCTGACAATTTTCCTTCTTCCTGTCATCCTGCCCCGATGATGACGTGTCTTTGAATTACCCGGCTCAATTGCGGTGGTCTGTTTCTTTCCAATGGTATGTCACTCATTTGGTCGTATCATCTTCTCACTGCCTCAGCACTACGATTACCGATCACCCAGGTGAAGTTCGCCTTGTACTACCATCCAAGGCTTTAATGATCCACTTTTTGTTTTTATGGCAGTTAAAAAATGTGACATCTCATCGCCCTTTATCTCCTTGATTCCATGGGAAACTATAGATTCTTCAATCCTTTCATCTGTTTTGCGCACCTACTTATATGTCGTAGACGGAGAGACATTAAACAGTTTGGCCAGAAAACGAAAACTTGATTTACCCAGCGAATACAACAATACACATGTTATACGCTTCAACTCTGTTGATCGTTGAATGCGCCTATCACCACTGACGAAATTGTAACCACACAAGTGACACTTATATCGCTGTTTGTTGCGTACGATTCCATTTTTTATTGTTTGATGACTATTTGCAATTCTTACATTGTATCATAGGAACTCTCCTCCAGATTAATCAAAAATCGCATGACATCACAAACCTATCTATAAGTAAACACTCTCTCGTGTAATTCTGTATCGAGCTTGTGACAGTAGTAATAATTCGCAGTCGGTAGGACGAACGTTCTACCTGGAATCAGGCGCGGAGAACAGACCCTGGTCACTCGGCTGCCAAAACAGCCTTCAACCTCGCCATTAATGGTTTGGGGTGCTAATATTCATCTGTTTTTAGCTGTTTTGACTCAATAGTTTTCTGGCTGATGGTTTGGAGTTGCACCTGCTTGCCTTTGAGTTTTTCGACGATCTGACACAGATGCAATGTGGAACGTGCTAAGCGATCAAGTTGTGTGACGACCAGAGTATTCCCCTACCTGGCGTATTCCAGACAGGCGTTAAACTTGGAACGTCTATCTGAATCCCCACTCTTCTGTTCCTCAAACGCCTTGTGAGAGTGTTCCAAATACCTACTATTTCCTACTAATACATCAAACCTCTCATTCTAAATGGGCCGGTTGTCCCGGCAAGCATTCAACCGCATCGACAAGGGCCGGATATTCAGCCATTGAGGAAAGTCCCAGTTCTGCCATCTGATTCCCACTGATGGTATACTTTTGCTGGGAGTAGGATATTTCAGTGAAGACGGATAAGTATTGGTTTGGATCTGCTGTTGTACGTATTAACGAAATTCGGCAACTTCGTCAATGGACAGGACATTGCGAATAATCAGGTAACTTCACTGAATATAAACTGACTAAATGCCAAGACCTAATTTTTCTTATTTGCTAACCCAGACCCTGGTGGTTCTGATTTTATTTATACCTGCAACTTGGGCACACGATGATGGGCTAGGAGACCACGTGCTGCAGGCTTACCGTTTGGATCAAGAACCGCCACCTGAGATTGATGGTAAACTCGACGATCCTGTCTGGCGACGGGCTACACCAATCAGCGGATTCATTCAACTTCGACCTGACCGTACCAAACCGGCAACCGAGGATACGGAAGTCCGCCTTGCCTACGATACACACCACCTCTATATCGGTCTGCGATGTTACGATTCCTCTCCAGATCAAATTGTCAATAGGTTAACCCGTCGTGGGGAGATGTGGTCTTCGGACAACATCGCTTTTTTTATTGATCCGCATCACGACCACCGAACTGGCTATAAGTTTGCCACAACGCCAAGCGGAGTTCAAAACGACGATTACCGCTACGAAGATATACGGCGAGATAGCAACTGGCGAGGGATTTGGTGGGTTGAGGCTACCGTTGATGAACTGGGCTGGACCGCAGAGTTTAAGATCCCCTTTGCCAACTTCCGTTTTGCTGAAACCGGGCAACAAGTCTGGGGATTTGATGCTGAACGGGTCAATCGTCGGAAAAGCGAAGTTACCGTTTGGAAGCAGTTGACGCAGGCGGGACCGGTAACCCGAATGTCAGATCTCGGACATTTGGTTGGATTTCGACAGATTCAAGGAGGAAAGCAGTTCGAGCTATCGCCTTACTTTTTAACTGGAGCCTCTGACCAGAATCGGCTTAGTCAAACCAGCGGGGGGCTAGATCTACAATATAACCTGGCCGCTTCCTTAAAAACGAACCTGACCTTGAATCCAGATTTCGCTCAGGTGGAAGCCGACCAGTTGGAGATTAATCTGAGCCGATTCCCAACTCGCTTCCCGGAGCGTCGCCCCTTTTTCGTCGAAGGCAACAGTTTCTTTGAAACACCACTGGATCTATTTTTCAGCCGGCGGATCGGGAGTCGCGGCGATATTCTATGGGGCACGAAGATGACGGGCAAAATCGGCCCCTATTCGCTGGGTCTGCTGAGTAGTCAGACAGGCAATTTCGCCTTGCTAGAGACAGGGCAGACTCAAAAAGAGAAAGAATCCGCTCTGTATTCTGCCATTCGAGCCAAACGGGACATCTTGAAGCGATCCAACGTCGGTTTTTTGATAGCTACCAAAGAGCAGGAGATCGGCTATAGTCGTATTGGCGGAATCGATATGAGTTTGGCGCTGGGGAAAACCTATTTGATATCGGGTCAGGTCGCACAGAGTTTTAACGCCCAGCGATTGGTGGGCGAATCCGACCAGCCTAACCATTCACCCCAAAATAACGCCTATGCTTTGTCCTTTGCCCAACGGAACTATCTGTGGAGCGCCTCCGTTTCAGCCGAACGGATCGAACCGATGTTTGAGATTAACCAGACCGGGTATTTGCGCAAAGAGGAGAATCGAGGCTGGCAAAGCCTGAATCTGAGAGGGAGCTATGATCCGCCAATAGGCAAGTCTCGCCTTTCCTTTGATACATCGGCGGGGTTGTCTCAAGGATTATACACCGGCGCTTACTTGGCCAATTGGGGAACGAAACATCCGGAGCTAACCCTCTCGCCCGATTTTCGTCAAGACCTAATCACCTGGAACGCGGGCCTGGAAATAGGGATCGATTTTTCCGAGTTGGTTTGGGACGATGTTGGTCTGTTTTACCGTCGAAGAAGGGCTGTTGAATTAACCGATGTTTTTATCACCAGCGACTACGGGTTCTTTCTGGAGACCAATAGCGCACTGCCGATTTCAGGGGAACTCGATCTGAGCCAAGGCGATTTCTACAACTTCGCACGCCAAAGTGTCGGGCAACAACGGCAAATGACGCTAGCCGGTACTTTGAGACCACAAAGTAATTTCACTGTTGAGATCGACGGCAGTTATGCCCAAAGTTTGGCTGCACCTGGGAAAATTGACGGGCGCTTTCTGGCCAGTTCTCTCCGTCTGACCTACCTATTTCGCCGCAATCTGTTTCTGAGAGTCTTCGGGCAGGTCGGCCGGGAAAGGACAAATTACGACCGGATCCAAAGTCAGAAAGATTATCTGGTCAGCCTGCTGTTCGGTTGGGAGTATAAACCGAAAAGCCACCTTTTCCTGGCTTACAACGAAGACTGGCAAACCGAGAAAGGGGTCATGAAACTGGGGAATAGGGTCGCAGTGCTAAAAGTTTCCTACCTTTGGAACCTTTAAGATCAGTTCTGACCGTTGCCCTTATAATCCGTCCTCTCTAAACTAAGTGGTACTCGACCGGAAAAAATCGTCCCCTCCGATTTCGGTGGAAATATCGACGATTTTTACACCGTTTTTGTTCGATAATTTGTTTGGAAAGTCGTATTGTGCCTGAATAGTCGAGACACCATCGAACTGCTCCAATTTGATGGAGGGAAACGGCCGGACACCCTAGCCGGGACCAACAAGCTGGTAGGATATGGTCTTACAGTAGCGGTGCGAAACTATCGGGCAGTTCGACGTCGTCTGTCCGATGGGATGGAGAAACGGTCAGGGACTGTATTTTACCTTCCCGGTAAACGCCTTCGATCGTGGTATTGTAGGGAGCGTGTAATCTTGTGTTCTCGATGGGCGAAGGTTCGCCGCCCTATTTCCAGGTCGTCCTTACCCAGCATATGGACCCGATAAGGAAAAATGGAGTACAGTTCCGGGTTTTCCATATTCGCCTTTTGGGAATAGAACTGCGCAGGTGCCATGATTGTCTGTCCATCCACCTGCCGTGTGGGTATCGGTGGTAATTCCTGCAGTAGACGCTGCCAGTCCTAGTGTTGTTGGCACGCAGTCAGATGTTCAGGCAGTGCCAGCATCCGCTTCACAACGGATTGAATACCAGCGATTTCCGGTAACGGATTTACTGCCTGATGATAGGTTTCCAGAGACTTGGCCAGATCAAAGCAAATCACCCCCTCTTCATCATGCTCCCAGTGGCAGTAGTAGTACTTGGTGGATAAAGGCTTCGTCCTGTGTGGGCGTGATAATCCAGCAGCATCATGGCGAGTTCCAGACTGCTAGACCAGTAATAGCGGATGTAGGAGTTGAGCGTCCAACCGTTGTCCCTCCCCTCTCGATCTCGGCCGTAATCCGAATCGTTATATGTGCCCCAAAAATACTGGGTTTCCGGATAAAAAGCCCCGGCGTGATTATAGTATACTCGGGTCCGTTCCTTGACCAGGGACAGGATGTTCAGAAACCGGAACGTCGATATCAGGTTCCCCTGAGTTAGCCATTAGGCCGTAAGCGGAGTGGATTGCGGGGTTGTCCTGCAATTGTTCGGGAACTGCCGCGCTAGATTTCCAAGCTGGCTCCGATCACGATTTGTCCCAGCCGGAGTTGGGGTTCCTGCCGAAATGGTGCATCGTTGACAAAGGGCTTGGGTGAGCGCTTTATCCACAGACGGCCGAGTTTAAGCAGACGGCCATTTTGCCGATGTAGAACAACAGGTCATCGTTGGGTTCGACCCAGACATTGAGGCCAATGTCCCCGTTACTGATCAGCATCGATCCCGACGAATCAGCACTTGGCGAATTCCAGGTGACGTTGTACTTTTGCAATGGATCTTTCTTTTCTGACCCTGCAGTTGATAAGACCGTTGGGAAGTGAGTTGTAAAAATGTTCAGGTAAGGCATAAATTACCAATTACCTCCGGCTTATAACCTTTATCTCCTTGTCTATAGTTTAGCATCAATTAGTACTTGGATAAAATCCGTACCTTTATAGGTTTCGTGGGAAGGATGATAAAATCCCAATAAATCTGCGCTATCGGTCCAATTAGCGCCAACTGGCACGTGGGTGAAATTTGCACCAACTGCTTCAGCAAAATAATTTGGATAAGGCTAGTTTTCCCTGAACCCGATGAGCTTGCTAATATCACTAACGTATCTGTTTTTAAACGATTGTAAAAATTGACAATTGTATTATCGGTCGAAATCAAGATCTTTACTTTTTAGGTATTGATCAACTACATCAATTAATTCTTGCTCGTTTGAAAAACTTGAAAATTCACTTTGGTTTTGGGGATTAAGTTGGAGATAAACCAAATGATGATAGTTTTTCTTTATATTTCATGCTTCTGTTGCTTAAACGTAGCATGCTGAGCTTTTTCTCTTTCATCCAACTTTTGTTCTCGTTCATCTAAGGATTGTTGCCCGTCAGATTGTAGTAACCCTGTCTTCTGAATTGTTTTTTCTCTGGTCTCCAGTTCTTTGTGTTTCTGCTCGTGAATTGAGTACTTCTCTAGAAGTATTTTTTCCTCTTTTTTCGTTTTTTCAGCCACAACTTGGTTAATTGATAATTTTTCTTCTCTGGCTGATTCTTTTTTCTTTTCGAGTTCTGCTATCTGCTTTTTGTAAGACCTTTCTTTAAGGGTAAAATCACGTTCCTTATCCGTCATCCTAGCTCTGAGATTATCTTCAGCTTTTTTGTGTGTCTCCTTTTAATTTCCTTCGCATAGCCATCCAATGCCCATGTAGCACCAAGGAGCGGAATAATACACTCTAAATTGGCATCCTTAAGACTAACAAGATAGGCCATTTAAGGTTTCACGTGATATTATCTAGTAAATTTTCGATTTCTGTAATCTTTTTAACAGATTAGTCGAATTAGAGCGCTGCTAAACCACAATTACTGCCTTGACCCTTTCGGGGGTTTGACTTGCATCAGTATAGTCGATATGCTAGAATACGGTGCTTCGCCTGGATCTTGGATTATTAGGTGAAATCAACTCCGGTAAGCCAAGCACTTGAATAACTGGGTAGCCAGTTTTGATGGGGGTATTAGGAAATTTATAGAGGTCGAAGGCCAAACCAAAGTCAGCAGAGGGGGAAACCGGGTAATCGTATTAATCGGTCGATTCGGGCACCTGAGATTCGCCTGATAGGATCCGATAACCAACAAGCCGGTATTGTACAACCGAGGGACGCACTTAAGATTGCCGAAGCTGAAGGGTTGGATCTGGTTGAAATTGCGCCCAACGCGGATCCGCCTGTCTGTAAAATCATGGACTACGGCAAATTCCAATACGAGAAGAGTAAAAAAGAGAAGGAATCCAAGAAGAAACAGACTAAAATTGTCGTCAAGGAGATTAAGTTTCCACTGGGTATCAGCGACCACGATTACGAATACCGTATGCTTCGAGCCAAGGAGGAGTTTCTGGAGAAGCGGTTTAAGGTTCGAGCCACCGTCACTTTCCGAGGTCGGCAAATGGCTCATACTCATCTCGGGCGTGATTTACTCTTAAAATTGACGGAAGATCTGAGTGAGATTGCGGATGTCGAACTCGAACCACGGATGGAAGCTCGTTCGATGTTCACCGTTTTTACCCCGAAACCGAACAAGTAAGTTTTATTCCAACGTTGAACCAGGAAATATCTCTGAAAGCGGAAAGATTCTCATCTTATGCCAAAAATGAAAACCCATAGAGGGGCAGCTAAACGTTTGAAATACACCGGAACAGGGAAAATCCGACGCCGAAAAGCCTATGTTGGGCATCTGTTTTTATCCAAATCGTCAAAACGGAAACGCCGATTGCGTCAGAGCACGATTGTTGACCCGTCCAACGAAAAACGAATTCGCCGGCTCTTACCACGTTAGTTCTAACAGTAAAGATTTTGGAGTACTCACCATATGCCAAGAGTTAAAACAGGTAGTAAACGAAGACAGAAGAGAAAAAAGCTCCTCAAGTTGACGAAGGGATTTCGTGGCGGGCGTAAAAATCTTCGTCGGACGGCAATGGATGCCGTTGATAAAGCTCTCAATTATGCCTACGCCCATCGACGTACCCGTAAGCGTCAGTTCAGACAGTTGTGGATTACTCGGATCAATGCTGCCGCTAGAGTTTACGGACTCTCCTACAGTCGCCTAATTCATGGACTCAACCAAGCTGGTGTCCAACTCAACCGTAAGGTACTAGCCGATCTGGCCGTCAACGATGAAGCTGCCTTTGCCGAGATCGTCTCTATCGCTAAAGGATAACCAATGTAGCTCTCTACTTACTTAGTAGCAGCGCGGTTCAACCCACCATTCTTGGTTTTACCGCTTCCAGGTCTACTGATTTGCAAAGGTCAGTGGGCTTTTTTTATCTCTCGATTTTAAGGAGTAATGATTATGAGTCAAATTCCCGTCGGTCTCCAGATGTATACGGTTCGGGATGCCTGCGAAAAAGATTTTGTCGGAGCCCTAAAACAAGTGGCTGAGATCGGTTACCAAGGGGTTGAATTAGCTGGCACTTATGATCTGCCCGCAGACGAGCTAAGGGATGTTTTGACTGATTTGAATCTGCAATGTGCCGGTAGTCATGTCGGATACAATGATCTGGAGCAGGCCATCGCCTACCATCTGACTCTCGGTTGCCCCAGATTCGGTAGCTCTTCCATGTCACCTGAAGGTCTACCTAAAGATACTGACAGTATGACTGCTGCGGTGGCTTACATGAACCAAGTCGGGCAAACGTGTGCCGACCAAGGCATTCTAATCTATTTCCATAACCATGCAGGTGAATTCGCTCAAATTGATGGCAAATACATCTTGGATTTACTCTACCAACAGACAGACCCAAAACTAGTCCTAGCTCAAATTGATGTCTTTTGGGTTCAGTATGCGGGTGTGGATCCTGCTGCTTACTTACGAAAATACCCCAATCGCAGTCCGCTGTTGCATATCAAAGACATGACACCAGATCGTGATTTTGCCGAAGTTGGCAACGGAGTACTAGACTGGGACGATATTTTCGCCGCTGCCACAGAGGTCAACACTAGCTGGTATATCGTTGAACAAGACCGATGTCATCACCCATCGATAGAGAGTGCCGAAATTAGTTTTAATTTTCTCCGCTCCAGAGGCATGGCCTAACCAAGACTAAAACCTTTAGTTAGTGTACATTGGATATCTCGCTTGAGGGCGAAGAGAAAACAGGCTGGGATCTACTGCAACTGCTTCTAAATAACGGTTGTCATGGCCTCTTTCCTATGGTATGCTATCTTCGTTATTTGAACCCACCTGAGGGGAAACAATGGGAACCTGGACAAAATTATGAAAGTCGGGTTATGTACAATCGCTTTTCAGGATCGGCCGCTAGAAGAGGTCATTGCTATCGCGTCAGACTACGGTTTCGATGGGGTTGAGATTTGGGGCAAACCACCACACATACCAGAAGTATACGACGCCGAGTACGTTGAAAAAATCCGCAACCTCGTTTTGGCAAAGGGGCTAGAGGTATCTGCCTTTGGTTCTTATGTTCATCCATTGATGCCGCTGCACCAAAAGCATTTTGAGGCCGCTGCCAAAATTGCGCAAGGGCTAGGAACTAAACTGTTGCGGATTTGGTCCAGAGGTGGTGCATCAAAAGCCATCTTATCGACAGATAAAAGATCTCTCTTTTTCAGGCTAGCTACATTGTCTCAATGGGCGCAGTTTCGTGATCTGACACTCGGTCTCGAGATGCATAATAACAACTTTACAGACTCGGTAGACACCATTTTAGAACTTTTTGACTACGTTAAATCACCTGCCCTAAAAACCTATTTCCAGCCTTCCTTTCGTCCCGATGCTGATGATCCGGTCGAGGCTGTTGAACGGTTAGAAGGACAAATTGTCAATGTTCATGCCCAAAATGCCGACGAAAACCGAAATGGTTGCGCTATTGCTGATGGGGTGGTCGATTATACAGAAGTAGTGCAGAAATTGGCTGACACCGGATATGACGGTTATCTGGAAGTTGAGTTTGTCCACGGCGAAGATAAACTCGGTACACTACAAAGAGATCGCGATTTTCTAGCTAGTTTGATTGAAACCATCGAGTTCTCGCAGAACGATGTAATCTAACTAATGAAAAGCAAGAGTTGGTAATAATGGCGAACGCTCAGACATTTGACCTCTCTCCCTACCCCATCCTTCAGCAGATTGGTAATACGCCACTGGTTAAGATTGATCTTTTTGCCGACCAATTTCCAGAAGTCGAAGTCTACGCTAAAGCGGAGATGTTCAATCCGGGCGGATCTGTCAAAGATCGGCCCGTTCTGAGGATGCTGACACAAGCAGTGATGGACGGTGATCTGACACCAGATAAGGCAGTTTTAGATTCCAGTTCAGGTAATGCTGGTATCGCTTACGCGATGATCGGTGCGGTTCTGGGTTATCAAGTTGAATTGGTCATCCCTGAAAATGCCAGTGAAGAAAGAAAAAAGCGGATTCAAGCCCATAATGCCAACATCGTTTTCACCGATGCTGTCCATGGCTACGACGAAGCCTTAAGGGAAGTCCATCGCCGATACGAAGCTTTACCTGAAAAGTATTTTATGGCTGACCAGTACAAAAACCATCATAACTGGCGGGCTCATTTTGAGACTACTGCGGTTGAGATTCTGGATCAAACCGACCGGACAGTAACCCATTTTGTAGCTGGTGTAGGGACTGGCGGTACTATTACTGGTGTTGGTCGAAGGCTAAAAGAATTTAACCAAGACATCCGAATCTGCTGTATTGCACCTGACGATTTCCCCGGCATCGAAGGGTTAAAACCGATGGGCCACCCAGAGGATATCGTACCTGAGATCTATGACGATAGCGTAGTTGATATGAAACTCCCCGTCACGATTGACGATGCCTATAGGATGTGCAACAAACTGGCAGAACGAGGTTGGTTTGTTGGCCAATCTTCTGGCGCTTATCTAGAAGGGGTCTATCAAGTAGCTAAGCAGATTAAAAGAGGCCGAATTGTCACCATCTTCTGTGATCTTGGTGAACGCTATTTCAGCACTCGGTTATGGGACTAAGCTAAAAGAGACGGTTTATGGCGGAAGTTTTACCCTTCCCAGGGGTACGGTTCAATCCAGACCGTATCGATGATCTGGTAGATGTAATTACCCCTCCTTACGATGTGATCTACGCTCCAGATCGAGTGGAACTTGAAAAACAACATCCAAATAACATCGTTCGCCTAATCTTAAGTCAGCCGACAGATCAAGATACCAAGCAAAATAATCAATATACACGCTCCGCTAATCTTCTCCACCAATGGATCAATGATGGGGTCTTAGTCCAAGACGATCAGCCTAGCTATTATATCTACAATCAGCGCTTTATACTGCCAGAGGGGGGAGTTTGCACACGTCGGGCACTGGTAGCAGTTGGGAGACTAGAAAAGTTTACCGATCGGATTGTCCTGCCGCACGAAAAGACCTTAGCGGCTCCGAAAGCCGATCGACTCAACTTGATGCGCCAAACTCATGCTCATCTCAGTCCAATCTTTCTACTTTATTCTGATAAAGAAGGATTGGTGGAACGAGAGATGCTAGATTTTACCGACGCTCATGATCCTGTCGTGGATCTGAGCTCACGATTTGGTGCGACCCATCAAGTTTGGCAAATGGTTGATCCAGAGATCAACGATCGAATCCGTCAAGTTTTCTCCAACAAAACGTTGCTGATTGCTGATGGCCATCATCGATACGAAACCTCAATCGCCTTTCGAGACGAAATTCGAGGGCAAGCTGAGAACTGGTGTGGCGACGAACCCTACAACTACGTGATGATGAACCTAGTTCGGATGGAATCTAATGGCTTGGCAGTTTTACCGATTCATCGACTTCTGAATAATTTAGATCTGGACCTGTTAACACATGCCACGGCTAAATTATCGGCAGCATTTGAGGTAAACCCCTTCGAAAATCTGGACAGTTTGAAAATGGCTCAATCAAAACTGGCAGGGGTGAAACCCGCTTTTGGCTACTATACCAAGGGTGATCAGTTCCAACTGATTGTCGGTCAACCCCCGAATGAAACCGATTCCAGTCTGGGTCGGCTGGATATTAAGATTCTACACGACCAAATCATCAAAGGTGTATTTGGCGTCGATACTACGAATGTTGCTGGTCAGCAGAAAGTTAGTTACAAAGTTGATGCCCAACAAGCCATTGATTCTGTTAAATCGGGTGAATTCCAAGTGGCGATTTTGCCTAATCCAACTAAGGTTGAACAGGTTTACGATGTTGCCCTAGAGGGCGATACGATGCCGCAAAAATCGACTTTCTTTTATCCTAAGTTGGCAACTGGTCTCACGATTCACTTAATGAGACCTTGTTGAGATTGGCCGATTGCGATGCCATCTGACCTAATCGAACTGTTTTCAATTGGCACTGAGCTTACACTTGGGCAAATTCAAGATACTAATGCGCACTGGATTGCTCAGCAGGTTTTTCGGCTTGGCGGAACAGTCCGTCGTGTTACCATGTTGCGTGATAACGCTGATGAAATGCGTCAAGCCTTTAGTGAATCGATCCGACGTGAAACCGGATTGATATTGATGACAGGCGGACTGGGACCAACTCCGGATGATATGACGTCAAAAATCGTGGCTGGGTTGACCGAACGAGAACTTATCGTAGACGAAGAAACGGTACAGAACTACATGGAGCGCCGCCAACTGACAGATCGATCAGAGGTTAGTGATAGCTTGCTAGAAATGGCAACGGTACCGGCTGGGGCCAAGACCTATCAGAATTCAGCCGGTTGGGCACCATTGGTTTGGGTAGAGCACCAATTATCGACGATCTTAATGATGCCGGGGCCTCCACGAGAGATGAAGTCAGTCTTCGAAGACCACGTGGCCCCTTTGATCTCGGAGCGATACAGCCACTTGGGAGCATCAGTTCGAGTCGCGGTGAATCTGCCAGAATCTCGGGTTTCACCGCTGATGCAGGAAGTGATGGAGAAATTCCCTACTGTTTACCTCAAAGCCTATGTTGCTCTACGCAACGAAAATGGGCTAGCTGTCGATATTATTACCACCGGAGAAACACAGGACGAAGCCGATCAACTTGTTCGTCAAGCGACAGACTGTTTTGAACAACTGGTTCGACAAACAGAACCGACACTTTAAATTCTTGAAAACGGAACATAGTAGAGCGTACATGTGACTATTATGTCCTTTTTTCTGAAACTGGCTTATTGCCAAAGCCCTAGGGCGAGGAGTTATATATCGCGTGAGAAAAGCGAAACGGAAACAACGGTTCCATCAACGGAAACGTGCCAAGAGTGCTGGTCAAGGCAAGAAAAATAATGATAGCAACCCGGCAATAACTGATGATGCTAACGTTCCTAAAGTCAAGGAAGATAAGATCGAAGTAGAAGGATCAATTATCGAAGCGTTGCCGAGTGCAACCTTTCGTGTCAAACTCGATAATGGTCACGAAATCATGGCTCATATTTCGGGTAAAATGCGAAAGTTTTTTATCCGTATTATGCCTGGTGATAAAGTCAATGTTGAATTGTCTCCTTACGACCTGACTCGCGGGCGTATAATTTACCGTCAGAAATAAGCCCGCTGACTTGTCCAGAGCAGACGCCATCAGCGAATATATATCTGTCTAAAGGGTGGGCCGTACGATCTACACAGTGGGTTAAGTTTGCTCTGATGTCGTCATCTGCGCTAATAGTTTTTGTAGATCCGCGACAGGTTGAACTCGATCAGTTGTTAGCTGAGTTACAGGAGATGCGGCAGCAGGTGATGACGATGACACTCAATTTAGAAAGTCTCAAGACAGAGATCTTCAATGTTGAGTGTGAATACCATTCTCGTCTCTCTGAATCTTATCGAGAACTGGAAGAAACCCGACTTTCATCCCAAGAGTTCAGCCTGCGTCTACGGTTAATACGCGAGGGAGTTATAGCTGAAGAAATTGAATCTCGAGTTGTTGCTTGCTTCAAAACGGCTCGTAAACGACTAGAAAAGCAAAATTCAGCTGATGAATCAGATCCAAGCCCAACATCTGCTTCTAGCCCACCATTGACTACAGACCAAAAACGTCAGCTTCAGCAGATCTACCTCAAACTGGCTAAAGACTATCATCCTGACAAGTCTAACTCTATCTGCTTTGCTCGAAATATTGAGATGATGACACGTGTCAATCGGGCTTACGAGGAACGAGATCTGCAAACCTTACGCCGGATTCAAGAAGGAACTGCCGACTCTACTTATCACGCCCTTGACAATAGTAAATCGATCGATAAGCGGAAACGTAAACTAATTCGCACGATGCGACATACGAAACAATTCATCAATGGATTGAATGTCGAGGTGGAAAGAGTTAAAGTTAGCGAGGGCTATCAATTAAAGACTCGGTTTGAGGTTGCGCGTAAAAACGGCACCGATCTATTCAGAGGATTGGTTCGTGATATGCAGCGAAAAGTCAACCGCGCCAGGCACCATTTGGACACGCTTCGCCAACAGTTCAACCATCGCTTACAAATGTCGTCTAAGAACTGAAGATAGGTTTGGACTAAATCAAGTCTAATTACACTGGGAATACCAATCGGCGAATACCGTTCAGTTTAGCTCAGGTCATAGCCCCAAGTTTACACACTATTCTGCCCTCCTTGGGGCAAACTGACAATTCAGTGTTCTAAATTGAACGCTGATCAGTGAATCCGCATCGAAAATGCGGTCGCTTTTGGCATCTATGTTGCTTTAAATCGTTGCGTTGTATTGCTTTCTAAAAAGTAAGGTGTTCGTTTCTCGCAGACCGGCATTTCTGCTAGGCGTAGAATTTAAGCTGTTGCCGCACTCACCTTGATCCTTGATTCTCTGGACCTTGATTCTTATAACCCCGAGCCTCCTCTCAGGAGTCACTTCTCCCAAGTAATCGTAGTTGATAATAGGAGTATCTATGAAAGCCCTGAATGTCATTCTACTGGCAACTCTCGTATCTGTTTTGTTGACTGGTTGTGTGACACAAGAAATTACACGCAAGGCAGATTGGGAAGCCGATTTTTACGACATTCACTTCGTCAATCATCGTTATGGCTGGATCGTAGGCGACAATGGGCTAATCGTCCACACCAAAGATGGAGGACAAACCTGGAGGCAACAAGAAACTGCGATTGAAGGTGATTTTAACGCGGTCTATTTTGCCAACGAAAAAAAAGGTTGGGCAGTTGGATTTGAAGGCTTAATCGCGCGAACCAATGATGGTGGAGCCCATTGGCAGATTCAAAAGAGTGGCACTTCCGCCAACCTGAACAACGTCTATTTTGCTAACTCGCAGGTCGGGTGGATCGTCGGTGAGGATGCTGATGTCTTATACACTGAGAATGGGGGACAAAGTTGGAATCGGTATGAATATGTGAGCGAATTCCCACTCAATGGTATCTGGTTTGCCGACAAATATCGCGGTTGGGTCGTCGGTGAATACGACCGTATCTTTTTCACCGAAGATGGGGGAAATAGCTGGCGCGAACAGAGTAATCGATACGAAGGTGAAAGAGACCGACTGATCAATGACAATAAAAATATCTTTTTCCTCGATGATAGCGAGGGCTGGCTAGTAGGGAGTGACGGCTCGATTTTTCACACCACCAATGGTGGAGGCGAGTGGCAACGACAGGATAGCCGGATTCCACTGATCAACGGTCATGTTCGCGATACTATCAACGCCGTCGATTTCGTGGATGAGGATCTCGGAATCGCTGTAGCTGATGTTGGCTTTATCATTCATACGACAGATGGTGGTGAAAACTGGCGACTGTGTGAGAGTATCACGGAGAATAATATGACCTCAATCCAGTTTGTCACCGATCAAATCGCTTACGCTGTCGGTTGGTACGGTACCATCATGAAAACAACGGATGCTGGTGCAACCTGGGCAATGATCAGTGGTACTACCGCTAATGACCTGGAGCAGGTGACTTTCGCGACCGAGGATGTTGGCGTTGCTGTTGGTAAACGCGGTACCATCGCTATTACTCAGGATGGTGGTGAGACCTGGACAGAAGTCGATTCTGAGATTTGGGACGATATCAATGGCATTTACTTTGCTACTGATAAAGAGGGGTGGGCCGTTGGTTCACGTGGCATGATCACCCATACTACAGACGGAGGTTTAACCTGGGAACACCAGAAAAGCGGATGGTGGTATTCGTTAACCGATGTCTATTTTGTCGATACCCAAAAAGGATGGGTCGTTGGCGATATGGGCACCGTTTTGCACACGGCTGATGGAGGGCAAAACTGGGTCCAACAAACACCGGGTGAGTTTCAACAACTCAAGGGTGTTTTCTTTCTGGACGAAAAAATCGGTTGGGCTATCGGCTGGCCAGGGATTTGCCTCCACACTACCAATGGTGGATTAACGTGGAATCAGCAAACAACCGGCACTTATAACGAGTTGTACGGTGCCTACTTTTTGAACCAAAAACTGGGTTGGATCGTGGGACAATTCGGTGAAATCCTCCATACCAAGGACGGTGGCCAAAGTTGGAAATTTCAGCAGAGTGGAACAGAAAAAAATCTGAACAAGGTCTTTTTCGCTAATCAGGAATACGGACTGGCTGTCGGTGATGATGGTGTTATTCTGACTACTGTCAGTGGAGGGAAGACATGGGAAGTTCAGGAAAGCGACACCGACAACGATCTTTACGGGTTTGCTTTATCACCCAAAGGGATGGTGGCCGTCGGCAAAGGTGGCTTGGCCATGAAATTTGCCCTAACTGAAGAGCAGGAAATACCAATTGACTTGCCACCTAAAGCCGGTAGCGAGGAAGCCAAAGTGGTCCAGATCGAACCTGAAGTCGAGGAGGTTGTCTACCAGTGGCAAGTTGTTCGACAGACGGAGTGGCAAATCGATTTGAATGATGTCTCCTTCGTCGATGAGCAAAAGGGATGGGCAGTGGGAACAGAAGGGCGTATCGTTCATACGACAGACGGTGGTCAAAATTGGCACCCACAGCATAGTGGCATTCAGGATGATTTACAGCGTGTTGTTTTCTTTGATGATCAGTCGGGTTGGATTTTCGCCCGTGGTTCAATGCTTCGGACGGAGAACGGCGGACAAACCTGGCAGATCCTACGAGGTGTGTTACAGAACTTCCGCGGTGGAATCTCATCCCTGCAATTTATCAGCCGTAAGGAGGGATGGCTCGGAGTTACGCAAGGTCAGACCTTGCACACTGTTGATGGTGGGCTAACATGGAAACGGCAGCAAAGCGGAACAACCACGCAAGCCATCGCTAGCCTCCATTTTGTCGATAGCAACAACGGTTATGCTGTGGTACCACAGCGACGAGACGGTGGCTTCATTCTGCAAACGACCGATGGTGGAGACTACTGGGAAATACTGGATAAAACCAATCAACCTGCCATTGCTGTACGTTTTACCGATATTAACAACGGTTGGTTAATCATGGGTAATGGCTCCTCTCTATTCACCACGGATGGTGGGCAGACTTGGAAACAACAGTTGACAGACTTCGATGGGCGTATCCGTCGAGTCACATTTTTAAATGACAAACAGGCCTGGGCCTTTACCGGTCGAAACTCGGTTGTAATTACCAAAGACCGCGGAACGGTTTGGGAGGAAATCTTCTTTGATGGTCGCCCACCTCGTCAAATTCAGAAAGTGGTTATCTCTTCATTGGAAGAGACAGTTCCTCAAAAGGATCAACAGAAACCGGTGGATGAGTTTCAACAGTTATTGGTGCAACGTGGTATGGATGAGAGTCGCTTCAGCCGGTCGACTACGGAGCAGGCAGAAGAGAGTGAAACGGTAAGTTCCCAGGACGAAAGTAAAGATAAAGCCAAATCTGAGGAGGCTGATGTGGAAGAGGCCTCGGTGGATACTCCGCCTCGTGGACGACCAGGCCGTAATCGTGATGGCGTTCGCAGTGTTTTCTTCCTTAACGACCAACAGGCCTGGACGGTCGGTGCTGCTGGCAGCATCCATCGGACGGATGATGGTGGATCGACCTGGCGAAGGCAGAGCGGCGGTGCACGCTATAATGATCTCAGGCATGCACTGTTTCTAGATGAAAACAACGGTTGGGTATCGGGAAGCCAGGGAGTTTTACTGGAAACACAGGATCAGGGGAAAACCTGGTTGCCGATCAATAGCGGCACTCGTCAGGAACTTGTTGGTGTGCATTTTGTTGGCCTCGATCCCAAGTGGGGTTGGGTGATGCGAAGAGATGGTACCGTCCACTATACCACCGATGGGGATAAATGGTCTGCTGGACGGACACCTAAGCGTCCTCCCTTGTTCGAGAACGAACCACCTCGACAATTTCGGATGAACGATGTCGGTTTCGGCAAATTCTCCGAGGGATGGGCCGCTGGGGGCGATGGCCAAATCATCCACAACCAGGATGGTGGTCCAATCTGGACACCTCAACGCACCTCTACCGGTAAAGACCTGGTCGATATTCAGATGAAGTTCGCTCCACTGGGTTGGGCTGTCGGCCACGCAGGTATCGTTCAGCGTACCGTCAACGGTGGACAATACTGGAAGCACCATGAAACGGATACCGGATACGATCTGTTCTCAGTCTCCTTTATTAAAAAGCGGATTGGTTGGGCGGTTGGCCAACATGGGATTGTGCTGCGCACAGACAACGGTGGCTTTAAGTGGGAGGCACTTTCTGGTGGAACCACACAAAACCTGAACGACGTGATCGCCATTTCTGAACAGGAACTTTATACTGTTGGCAACAAAGGCCTGATTCTTCATTCCAGTGATGGCGGTGGCACCTGGAAACAACAACACACTGATATCGACAACGACCTGTATACCATCGTGCAGTCGGAAGATGGCAATATATTGTGGATTGTCGGGCAGTGGGGAATTATCCTGAAGCGATCCCTAACCCCCCAAGTCTCTTACCGTTTAGCAAATTAGTGGACGGAGACTGAACTAGCACCACCTGTAGCATCCGATTGAACCGGTACGTAATGATCAGTAAATTCACAACTGTTGTTACAGAATAGATTCTCCCTTGTAGGTTTAAAACCGGTAGTTCGTCAGCAACTACTACTGGAAGATATATTTCTTGATAACAAGTTATATCGGTGGTGGTTAGTGGAGGAAACTACCTGTGGGGCATATGAGTCAGTAGAAAACCGTGCTCGCTTGTTGTAATGGGGTTCGGGGCCAACCTAGTAATATTGTGTTATACATAGTCAAACCCCGGCTATTTCAACTTATTTCCCAATGAAAACATACCAGTGAGAGCATGGTTTTGACTAAATTCAGTCTTCATCGGTTGAGGTCTTTTTTGCTGCTGGCAGTTGCCAGTATAGTAATCTTTGGATTGCATTTGTCAGCTGACCAACCAACTCTCCAGGTTGTCAAAGTTACCAAACTGCCAACGATAGATGGTCTAGGCAACGATGCGGTTTGGGCTTCAGCACCGACACAGATCTTGTCGATCCAAAAGTCAATGGGCAAAGATGAAGGTAAGGAAATAACACAACTGAGGCTGAAAGCGGTCTATACGGAAACTGACTTGGCCATTTTAGCCATCTGGACAGATGACACTGAGAATCGAACTTATAAAACTTGGATTTGGGATGCTGAAAGGTTGCGTTATAAAAAAGGGCGTGACTTGGAGGATATTTTTTCGATTGCTTTTCCAATCCACGGTCCATTCTCCGGGAATATGCTATCCCCGGTTGAAGTGGAATGGGACGTTTGGCATTGGAATGCTGGGCGAACCGATGTCTCTGGCTATGCGATTGATCGGCGGCATATTCATACCTTTAAGCAACCGAAAGGCCGCGCCAGGCAAATCACGACCCTTAGTAAAAAGAAAATCTGGTTTGCCAACCCTACTGACCGGGGTTATCCTCCGATGGTGCCACAGCCCAAACCGAAAACCTTTCAGGGACAGCGAGTTCCCTCCTATCTCACTACGCAACCAACTCAGAGCCAAGCCGATGTGATAGCCAAAGGAACTTGGCAAAATAGTGTATGGCAACTAGAAATGAAACGAAAGCTTGACACCGGATTTGATGATGACTTAGCCTTTGATCCAAACCAATCCTATCAAACGGCCATCGCTATCTTTGATCATGCTGAAGGCGGCAAGCACGGGTCATCTCAGGTAGCCGAAATTACTTTTCTAAAATAGAGAAATTTAAACCTACTAAACTGATGAATCTCCACTGCTGGAGATTCATCAATTGCGACCCCTTGTTTACACCTAAAAGGGAATAAGGTTAAGGCCTTACATGGTGTCTACTTGTGTTGCTTCACTAATAAGGTAGTTTAAACCGTCAAACAGTAACAGGTATTATTCGAAAGGTTAGCTGGAAGGACTGCCGGTTAATCCAGAAAGGGGATGCTATGCGTACAACTAATCATAAAGGAGACTGGTGGTTCCTTCGCCAAAAATAGGATGAATATTCGTGGTGGACAAAAGGGCGTTAAGCCACAGCGGCAGATAATTCTAATTCTCGATTTCGGATCTCAATATACACAGCTCATTGCACGGCGAATTCGGGAGCGAAACGTCTATTGCGAAATCCATCCCTACTATTTATCTCTTGCCGATATTGAAGCACTACAACCGGAAGGAATTGTATTGTCTGGTGGACCGGCTAGCGTCTATGCGCCTTCCGCTCCACTACCGGATAAGCGTATCTTTGAACTTGGTCTTCCAATTCTCGGTATCTGCTATGGGATGCAAGTGTTAGCCTACCTTTCAGTCAGTGGCCAAGTACATCCAGCGACGACACGTGAATACGGGTTAGCAGAAATAGATCTAAGCTCCCAATCGATTCAGACGAGCAATGCACTCTTTGCTGGCTTGCCTAATAGCTTCGACGTTTGGATGAGCCACGGGGATCGAATTGACCAACTACCCGACGGATTTCAGTCGATTGCCAAGACAGATAACTCACCGGTCGCCGCTATGATGAATTTGGAGAAAAACTTCTATGGCCTCCAGTTTCACCCAGAGGTTGTTCACACCAAAGATCAGGATCTGATTTTGGCCAATTATGTTCACCAGATCTGTGGTTGCGAAGGCGACTGGACCATGCACTCTTTTATTGAGGAGACAGTAGAAAAAATCCAAAACCAAACAGATGGAGGACGAGTGTTGTGTGCCGTCAGCGGTGGTGTCGATTCAACGGTATTGACCGCACTGGTTCAGCGTGCCATCGGCCAACAGTTGGTCTGCGTATTTGTCAACAATGGACTGTTACGTCAGAATGAATCGGATCAAGTTCTAGAAATGTTCCAGTCGTTAAAGGTTGATGTTCACTATGTCGATGCTACCGATCGTTTTCTGAATCGTCTGGCTGGAGTTGAAAATCCAGAGCAGAAACGTAAAATTATCGGTGATGAATTTATTCGAGTTTTTCAAGATCAACTCAACCAGCTAGGACAAATCGACTTTTTAGCTCAAGGGACACTCTATCCAGACGTCATTGAGAGCGTTTCGGTTAAGGGGCCTTCAGCCACCATAAAAACTCATCATAATGTCGGTGGCTTACCTGAAAATTTGCCTTTTCAGTTGGTTGAACCCTTACAGGAACTGTTCAAAGATGAAGTGCGAGCAGTTGGGACAGCACTTGGACTGCCCGACTCAGTTTTGGGGAGACATCCGTTCCCCGGTCCCGGTTTGGCGGTTCGGGTTTTGGGCGAGATTACACCCGGACGGTTAGAGGTTTTGCGCCAGGCAGATCAGATCTTCATTGAGGAGATTCGTCAGGCGGGGATTTACGACCAAATTTGGCAAGCCTTAACCGTTCTGTTGCCGGTTAAAACTGTTGGCGTCATGGGTGATGAACGCACCTACGAAAATGCAGTTGCCTTGAGAGCCGTCACCAGTTTGGATGGAATGACCGCTGACTGGGCCAAGATCCCACACGATCTACTAGGACAAATCTCCAATCGGATTATCAACCAGGTCCGTGGCATCAATCGCGTGGTCTATGATATCAGTTCTAAACCGCCTGGAACCATCGAATGGGAATAAAGGTTGGGCTTTTTGCGTGGGTCATGCACTCATTCTGCGCGAGTTACACTATACTCAGAGTTTGTTAACCGTTTAGTTAGAAAGTTCTGGAATCCATAACAAGTAGGCATCTTCGCCATTGTCAGAATAGTATTTTTTCCGAATAGAATGAATCTGAAAACCGAACCGGCGGTATAGATTCTGAGCCGCCAGGTTGCTAACCCTGACCTCTAAAAAGACCAACTCCCCCCCCATTTTTTTTATCCGATCTAATATTTCTTTCAACAACGCTTTTCCAATTCCTCGTCGGCGATAAGCTGGATCAACAGCGAAATTGGTAATATGTGCATCTCCTGTGATCAGCATAAAATGAGCATAGGCCACTACTGTTTCTTCTAATACTACTACTAAGAGATGAGAGTGTGTGTGCTTCTCACTCAGTGCTTGGCGAAATGCGGTTTCACTCCATGGTGTTGCGAAGGACTGTCGCTCAATACGCAGAGCAACTGGTAGATCTGTAATCTTCATAGATCTAAAAATCAGTGTTGAGGTTAAACTCCCTTTCATCTATTTAGGTTCGACGTAGAGTAGTAACGGGTCAAAAATTACTTCTCATTTCCCCCTGTCAGAAAGCTCGCCTGCAGACATACTTCCCAGCCCTTCTATTTCCCATAGCAGCCGGTTTTGTAATCGCCCGGCGCATCATTGCCCGTAATCCGCAAGCCGTTTTTTTAGCCCTGGAAACCACAGGAACTGTTAACATTAATTAATCGTTAGTGCACACTGTGGCCATTGGAGAAAAGATTAGTATGAACAGAGAACTATTGTGAAACGGCTAGTGGAAACGCATCAAGGATCTTCCTCGCCAGGCTAGAGGGGGGCTCTGACAAGACCGGTGAGATCAAGCGCTTGCCCCTTGGAACTGTTGTGGTAGATTGCACGGACCGGGCCGCCTTAGCCCAACCGGCTTGCTGCCTCTTGCAACCAGTAACTGTGTGTACAGGCGGTCCTCCCGTTGAGAGCAGAAAGAGATTTGGAAACGTTTGCCCGAACATGTCTCTGATGGTATTGATCTGCAACAACTGACCACAACGACTTTTAACCTACCTATTCGGCAGGCACAATTTGATCTTCCAGGGTTAAAGCGTAGTCGAGTAGTGCCTGTGCATAGAGCGGATTGTGCATACCGAAACCTGCATCCCCTTTGACCATGTCGTAGTTCAGCTTGGCATCTTGATAAGCCTTAGATTCAAGATTGGTTGCGACGTTCAGTATCTGTTTGACTTGCGCCATTTTATTGGTGATGGTTTCTCGGTATTGCTGTATCCTGGCGTCCATATTCTCGTGGCATCGGACACAGGTTGAATAGTCTGCTTTGAAGGTGTGGCCTCCATGCTTGGCGACTGTCTTGGAGGTATCCTTATCCATATGGCAATAGATACACCGATTTTTCATAATTTTGGAATGTTTGGACGGCATCCGTTTGACACCAGCACCCAGTCGTCCCATGAACATCTCTGATTGTGATTGATGGATAATACCAGCCCCGGCACAACCGCAATCCATCTTGTGGCAGGTGGTACAAAGTGTTTTCGGGTTTTTAGTCAGGTAGTGCTCACGAGTACTGCTATGAAGATGGCAAAACGAGCAGGAGACTGCATTGACAGCCGTTTTCAACGAGATCTGTTCACCGTGTGTTCTCCATTCGCCACTATTAAATTGGGTATAGCCAGCAGAATGACAGCCCAAGCAGGAATCGCGCGTTTCGTACTTGCCTTCAATCAGGTTGACCAAAGCCTGCTTATGGTTGGATTGGTGCCACTCTTGGTAAGCCACCTCCTCGGCATGGCAGGTAAAACACTTTTCCTGGAAGGGATTGTTTTGCCCGACCTGATCTTCGTTTGCGGGAATGGCAGGTATCTGATGAATTGTAATAATGCCAATCAGCATCAAGCCAAGTGTCCATAAAATCAGTTGTATTTTCACAATTACTCCGAATCCTAAATTGAGGGTGATTATGTCAGTCCGCTAGGCAAATAGTATCAAACTTTCCCGTTCAAAGCAATGCCACGGTCAAATAATTGTCTCGGCTAGCCCAGGTTAAAGAACCCTCGGTTCGACACTTAACGTCTTTTGATGAGTATAGTGGACAAAGCCGGCACCTCGTCGCTTCATCACATATTTAAACCAGGTGTAATCGACAGGAACATGGCTGGAGTGCTTGGCTTTGCTATTAGCGGCAGCGATTTGGGCCGCCAGTAGCAATGTCGGCATCGGAATGCCCGGCTTGCGTTCCGGATTGCGGATAATCACGTGAGAACCGTGTATTTGCCGAGCGTGTAACCACATATCGTTGCTCTTTGCCACCCGTCGTAGCAGGAGGTCATTTTCATTACTATTCCGACCAACATAGATCTGAAATCCGTCTGGTGAAGTATACCTCCGAAAGGTTGTTTCGCCTTGGTTATTCCGATTCTTAGGCCCGCTTTTATCGCTGATCCAACCTTTGCCGGCCAATTGGCTCCGGATGGAGAGCAGGTCTTCAACTGTATCAGCCGTTTCGACCTGTATCCGGTAGTGGTCGATAACTTCCAGTTCAGCCTCATTATCAGAGACCAACTGTTGGATGACCGACCATCCCCGTTTTGCTTTGGTATATTGTTTAAATAACTGTTGCGCATTTTGGGATGGGCTCATCCCCGGATCCAGCCTCAGTTTTCGCATCTTTAGATCAGAGTCGTAGTAATCCATAACTTCGACTTCAACCTGACCGGGCTTAATTCGGTGCAGGTTAGCGGTTAACAATTCTCCCTGCTGCCGAAAGACTTCAGCCTTATCCGCAGTTTCCAGATCATCCCAAAGCTGATTTAGCTTGCGTTCCACTGTCTGTTGACGTCTCTTAAGCATTTGTCGCAAAGCCTGGAACTGGCGTTGCATGATCTCTTTCTGCTCGATAGCATGATAGTAAGCGTAGACGGCATCACTGACGGTTTCGAAGTATTGACTGGTTGCGCCGGCAAGTTGTTGCAGAGCGATGGTTGAGACTAGGCTCTGCTGGTCATCGGTTACAATTTGTGGCTGGCCTGCCTCTGAGGTCCATTCTGCACGGACCTGGTCGAAGGCCAGCCAAGCCTGTTCCAGGTCAAGTGAATTGGATGCCGACTGAGAGTCCAACGCTCCTGTGGTTCCTAAGGAGAAAGACTCACAGTTGGCTCGATAAATAATCTCTTTTGCGATCGCAGGGCTAATACCGTCAATTGCTTGCATCAGTTTCCGCCAGGACGGTGACGTGTCGATAAATATCTCGAACCAACCCTCAACGTCCAGTTCCAGTGGGTCTGTCTTGTCGAACTGAGGTGGAAGTTGATAGGGCTCTCCGGGTTCTACCGTTCGGACACGACTCATCGAGTCATCGATATGCTTGATGCTCTCCAGAATCTTTCCTGTCGATTGATCGACTAAAATAATGTTGCTGTGCTTGCCCATTAACTCGACCATTAACGATTTTGGGCCTGGTTCCAGTAGTTCGGCGTAGGGTTGGACGGTGATCTGCATAATTCGGTCCCATCCAATCTGCTGGATATCGGTGATAACACTTCGTGCCAGGTGGCGAAACAGAAATTCTGCGAAGTGAGACTGTTTTTGACCTTTAGGCTGATCAGGGAGCAGATGTGTCCGCGCATGAACGGCATGAGATGAAATCAGCAGGTAGACGGTTGATCTGACATCGGTATTGTTGGCCAAGGTTTGCATGTCTGGCGAAATCTTGAGCGCAATGGTATGAGCATCTAGCTGTTGTACATGTCGGATAACACCATTCCTCAACAGGTGTTGATATTCTACGATTAATTGACGTAAGATGAGACTATCCATTGCACTCTCCTGTTTTTTCGCGCCTCACGGGCGAACCCCGTCACTATTTTAGCATATTGCCACCACCTCTATTGACAAAAAGACAGACCATGATAGCAGCAACTAATTTCCAGTATAAAATCATAAGTTCTTGAAGGGAAGAGTATCTGTCGAAATCAACTCCCATCAGAAAGATTACCCCGCTAGCCTAACCTTCCGCCAAGTGCCAGCGATGGAGAAAAAGGAGTTACGGCTGACATCTGTCCTCATTTGTCTCCAACGGCACTCGATTTTATTTGACCGGGGACTGTCGGTCGGTAGAAACACCGCATAAATTTTCTGTGTACAGGACTCAAAAAATGGGCCGGACATCTCCGTGGTATGGGTTTTGGGATTGTCCCATCTCAGAAAAATGAAATGCTATCCCGCATCTCACACCGGGCTTGGGGATAGCTCTCAACTTCCATGGTCCGTTTGCGGTCGAAGATTTGGTCCAGCCCTTCACCGGTGGGATCAACAGCCCTTGCCGGAAGATATTTAACTCCATCTTGGCCAGGAGAGGCCATTTGGTTTTGCTCATTGAGGCATTGATACCCTCGGCCAATCTCAGAGCCCAATGGATTTCGGTTTCATCAAAGTAGACCATCACCGTTGGCCTGGTGCGAACTGATGGTCTGATGGCCGGGAAAATTATCTCCACATCATCGGAGGTCCGTGTGTGGTTGTCAGCTTTTTTTATGGCTTCGGTTCTATCCCGTTTTTGAGTGTCCTGTGGGTCAGGTGAAGTGATTCTTAACTGACTCCTGCCCATCTCGATTTTATGCCAGCCTAAAATATACCACTGAGGTGAACAACTGAGCGTAACGGAATAATATTGTTGACCGTAATTAGATCGCAACTTCTGTGTCCGGTTCTGACCGCGAGTGTTAAGTTTTTCAAATGAGTAAGGGAGTTGACAAATAATCTCCGTCCATTGCCCGCCAGTTAAACTCAACTTCGGGTGCCGTCCAGGATTTTGAAGAGGTCGTAATTATTCGAATCCTCCCTGGTTGTAAGCGTGAATGATCTGGCGAATGGTCTGAGGAGTGACGTTGAAAATGGATGCTAATTGGCTGATCTTTCTTCCTTCAGTCGAAAGTTGAACCGTTAGCAATCACCTATAGGTGTGCGGCGGGTACAACTCTTTATCGCTTCGATGAGTTGGATTTTGTCCGCTTCATCAGAGATGATAGCCTACGTTTAACTATGGAACCCGATCAGGTGGTGGTGTTTAGCAACATTAATTTCTGGTTCTTGAAAATTTCGTGAGAGCAACGACAGTTTCGTAATTCCACCGCTACGACAACCCCAATTTGGGATTAAGTCAGCTTAAATGTATGAAAACGCTTAACCTGATTGGACTAGTGGCACTAAAATATCGACTTGATCTCTTGGTTTCACACTAAAATAATTGCTCTTCAAAAAAAGTGAATAATTCCAGCTTTTCGGTTATAATCGGTGTAATGGACTGTTAAGCCTATAAAGGGTTATGATCCGGCTTATAATTTCCTGCTTGGCGACTGCTAGATCACCTGGCCGGATTTATTCTCGATGCGGTGAGCAAATTGCAGAATGCATCAGCCGGAGCGTCATCCGGAAAGCCCAATTCTTGATCAGTCGGACATCGACGGTTCGAGGTAAAAAACCTGATCGATATGTTTACTTGAATTTAAATGAAAATGGAATTAGAGAAATTTGATGCTATCATTTTTGACATGGATGGTACTTTGCTGGACACTGAGCGATTATCTTATTTGGCTTTTCTGGAGGCTTGCCGGGAACACGAGTTCGAGAACATGGAAAAAGCCGAAGCCGTCTACCGTCAGTGTATCGGTTGCAATAGTACCAAGTTAAAGCAGATTCTTCGGGAAGGATTTGGGAAAACGCTTCCCCCTGAGTTTTACGAGAGGTGGCGCAGAATCTACAGCCGCGATGCTTACGAGAAAGCGCCCCCTGTTAAGCCGGGGGCTAGAGAGTTGTTATCGTTCTTAGAATCACGCAATATGGTGATGGCCGTAGCCACCTCGACCAAGTATATCAATGCCATTAAAAAACTGAAATCTACGCAATTAGATCACTATTTTCAGACAGTCGTTGGAGGCGATCAAGTGGAGAAAAGTAAGCCAGACCCTGAGATTTTTCAATTGACGATCTCCTCGCTCCAGGCTCATCCCAGTAGATGCCTGGCCCTGGAAGATAGCAACAATGGTACCCTGGCGGCACACAGTGCAGGCATGTTTGTCTACCAGATACCCGATATGCTCCCGCCTTCTGAAGAGGTCAAGACGTTAGTAGGGAATCGGCTGAGAATCTTTACATCGCTTTCGGCTGTTCTGGAGAAATTGAAATTACAATCTTAGTCTCTGTTTTTTCATTGTCGTCACTTAGAATGGCAACCAAACATATTCCTGTTCTGTGGAACACAATGAAGCAGGGGGACCCATCACCGTGGGGATAAAGCAGAGGGCGCTAACTGTTTGGCGTTGCTAATCGTTATTTCAAGTTCTAAGCACTCTTTTGGAGATCGCCAACTTGCTTTACCCGAATCATCATCCAATCTCAATACATTTGGGCAAAGCAAACCGGCCTCTCCTCTAAAACCACTATTTCCCACCGGCCAGGTGCCACCAGCTATCTGCTTTGCCCCTACAAACCTACCGTCCTCTTTAGTATCCAAACCCTCTTCGATACCGCAGTGAGAGAGCCACTGAACATACGAACAGGTACTGAGCTAGACAATTTAAAAATAAACGATGCTGCCGGCGGCACAAATTACGATTGTTTAGCTGCAGAAGAACTATTCTCCAGGCAAACTCTAATTATACTCACGGACGGGTTCGCCCCTGAGATACAAAGTTGCTTTGATCATTCCATAAATGTTATCTGGGTAATTTCGCCTAATGGCGCTGAACCGGGGGAACCCTGCTTCGATCAGCTAGAGGGGACAGTGATTAAAACGAGGGGTTAAATATTTCCGATCACCGACGCGGGGTGCTTGCTCCACCTACCAAATGGCCTGTAAATGATGAATCTTGGAGGAAAAGATATGCAACTCATTCTTAGCCGAAAAGGCTTCGATAGCAGTGCGGGTGGAGTTCCAAGCCCGATTTTTCCTGACGGCCGTATCATCTCACTACCTATTCCAGACAAACGTACCGACCTGAAATACAATAATATCGAGGTGAATGGTCATAATCTTGGACGGATCGTAGACCATCTTACGAATGGGAAAGTCCAACCGGATTCGAGCCTTCACCTCGATCCCGATCTAAATTCTGATCATTTACCTCGATCACACGAGTGGCTTCCACTATTTGGCCAGACGGGTGCTGCGCAAGGACATCTGAGAAATCAGTCAGTGATAGCCGGCGACTTATTTGTATTTTTTGGTCTTTTCCAAGAAGTGGAGATTAGAAACGGCCGCTGGGGATTCCGTAAAAATACCAAACCAAAACACTTGATTTGGGGGTGGTTACAGATTGGTGAGATAGTCAAGGTCGATAATATCAAAGATCAATTAGATTGGGCAAGTTATCATCCCCACTTCAACCGAGCGGAAGACGACAACAACACTCTGTATATATCGACCCGTGACGGGGCGGGTATATTTGAAGAATATTCAGAGTGTAGACAATTAACTGCACCTGAAGCGCCAAGTCCAACCCACTGGGGATTACCTGCTTGGTTTTTCCCATATGAAAGTAGGCCGGTGCTAACGTACCACGGTAAGATGGATAGATGGCAACGCAAAGAAGAGAACGTCCTGTTGAAATCTGCCAGTCGAGGTCAGGAGTTTATCTTACAGACAGAGCATTACCCAGAAGCTAAAAGTTGGTTGAGCGGAATTGGGCTTACTTTACCCGGAAGCAAATAAAGGTGACGAATATGAAACCCAATATTATTGAGTACCAAGCTGACTGATCACAAAACCTTCTACATTGTTGCGGCTCCTAGAAATCCAACCTAAAGTGCTTGGCAAACCTTCCGACGCATCCTAACTCGCACCTGACCAATTCTCCCTGCTCTTGTGAGAAAAAGACTGAGTTCTCCGTGAGCGATATCGTTTGTATGAAAGTCTCTCTTTAAGTCTAAAATATTCTCCACTTCATAATGGGGACAATTACACTTTGCCACTTAAATATTTTTGCCGTTCTACTTTACTGAACTTTTCGATTGCATACCGTAGCATAGTTCTTGGCATTTTTTGATAATGAACTTTTAGAAAAGCAACCTCTATAGCTAAGTTCCGTTTCCCAACTTCTCTAAGCATCCAGCCCACGGCCTTATGAATCAAGTCTTCTCGGTCGCTGAGCAATTGCTCTGAAATATGTAATGTATCGCTAAATTGGTATTTCTTAGTAAAGTAAAAAGTGGACATAATCGCTATCCTGCGTTCCCAAAGTGAATCCGACTGTGATAAATCATATAAAACGGACCTATCTCTGTTTTCTAAATAAGCGCCAACAATATGATGGGCCGAACTATCAACTAAATCCCAGTTATTGACGTACCGGATGTTCCTCAAATACAGGTGATAGATTTCGTCTTGCTCATCGGAGCGGGGTTTGGAAAAGCGAAAAACTAGAAAGAGCAACGCATATAGCCGAACTTCGTGGTACTCGGACTTTAAGAGCTTTTCCACAGTACTCAATGAAACTGCTTTAAACTTTTTGACCGTTTGGCGGATAACTGGAACTCGGATACCAAGGAACTTATCACCAAAACCGTATTCACCCTCTGCAGTTTTGAAGAACCGCTGAGAGTGCTTAGCTATTTCTGGATTAGTCAAACTATGTAAATGATCTATTATCTCCTGATATGCCATGCTATATCATGTATCATCTTTCGCCCACTAATGCGTTAAGACCAAATTCAGTAGTTCGAGTTGTCCCAGTCAGCTGGAGGATTTTATTCGGCAACTGGTTCGTTTGCCACCCACTTATTGACTGAAAGCCGTTGCACCACTTGGAATATAGTACACAGGTAGGTCCGGGAACTTTTGTGATAGCATGGCTGCCTGTCGCTTAATGGCTGGTATTTCACTTGCACTGTGCAGGCTTTCTATCACAGGCATGCCCATTTCAAGGCATGCTATCACGATGAATTCACTCATCTCGCCAATGATTATGGCCTCTGCTCCCATATCTCGAGCCGCCTGGGGCATATGTAGTTGATTCTCTCCAAAACCACCAATCAAAAAAGCGAAACTTCGAATGCGTTTCTTATTATCACCAAAGATCCGACACGAACGGAATTTCAGACCATCTTTAACGTATTTACTCAATTCATCGACCGACATCTCCTGCGGCAGTTCTTGTACAGAAAAGAATTTCTGTCTTGCCTTTGGACGGAGGCCTTCGATACCGAGGGCCAAGACAGCTTGATCGGAGACACCGTTTTTCTCTAGCGCATCCCAGTTGGAATGACTGCGGTATACAGCGATGCGGTATTGATCGAGCAATTCCTTTCTTCTATAGTTGGAATAGATATCTTGCTTGCCAGGGCCTTGATACCAACTACTTGTCTGTTCCGGTAACCAGATACCTTCGTGACAAATGATCATGTTAACGTTCTTCTCAATGCATGAGCCGATACTTTCCGTATGAATATTCCAGAGGCAAGCCAAACCGGTCACTTCGATTTCAGGGTTTCCATAAATAAAGCCCAATTCATCGTTGGCGAGTCCGGTCTCTTTAGGGGCAATCTCTTCAAATGCTTTGGCTATCTCGCTAGCTTTATACATATAGTTTCCTTTTGAACACAGTGTCAACCGACGGTTTCCCACGCTGATGCATGGGAGATGGTGACAATTATCTGCAGATCAGCGAATATTCTACCATCGCCCTCAAGGGGAAACTCCAACGAGCATTAGGTTTCTGTCAGCAATATCTACTTGCACTGTAATTTTCGCCCAGTTTGACTGAGGTCGGATAGATCTTAAAAGTCTTTACTGGCTTGCGATGGCCTTCTTCCGGCGACAGAAGATCCTTCGTTGAGTACATCGTCAGACCGCAAACAGCGATCCAGGCCAGACCGGCCCACTTTGTTGTAATACTTTTCGATTCTTAGAACCTGTTTGAAAGAGAAATGTCGAGTTTCAGGCCTCTTTCTTGGTCAGCGTAACTCGTCGCACATCCATTACCTGAGAAGCGGGAACTTCGAGTGCACGCAACGTCAGTGTTCCACGATCTGCTGTCAGATGGAGCGCACCCAATACCAACGGCTTAAAATCCTTGACGTAAGACTCGCCGCCTCGCGGACAGCGGTCGTCCGCTTCACCCACCAACGGTGGGTCGTGTGCCTCGGTAACCTGTCCCTGTAAAGTTTGTCCGTTGAAGGCCAGTTCCACCATTGCACCGACGTCTTCAGCTGGACAGGTATAGTAGACTGCCGCCTCATAGCTGCCACTGGTACCGACTAAAATGTCCCAGGTCATAGTATCATCGACCTCAGTCCAGTGAGTAAAATAGGAGCAGTTGGGAGCTCCCGCACTCCGTTTCACACCACCGTGAGGCACACCGTCCCGTGCCGGTAGTGGGGTAGATTGCCCGTAGCCGACAGGGAAAGGCCGGTCGTCCTGTACAGGCAACACCTCTGAGCGCCATCCGTCCATGGCTTCCACCAGCTTTGCCTGTACTTCAGGAAAATCATCCGAGACATCTTTTATCTGTCCAGGATCAGCAGACATATCGTACAACTTGCCCTCTGCGTCCAAGCGAAATTGTTGGTTACGGACACTTATCCTGTTCCGTTGATGCGTAAAAATCATCCGATCTGACCAATCCGTCGCTTCATTAATTAGCAGCGGCTTTAAGCTACAACCGTCCAGCGGCTTCTCACTCACCAGTTCAATATCTGTCATATCGGCCAGTGTCGGTAAGAGGTCTATTCCGCCGGCAATCTCCTCAATCACCCTACCGGGTCGAATATGCTTGAGCCAACGCATCAACCCGGGTACACGCACACCCCCTTCATCCGTTGACCCTTTGGTCCCTTTCATGCCGCCGTTCCATCGGGCTCCATTGGGGCCATTATCACCAAAATAAAAGACGATAGTATCTTCTGCGATGCCGAGTTGATCTAGTTTCCCCAGCAACCGACCAACATTCCAGTCGATATTTTCGCACAGTGCCAGCGCCGCCCGCGTTCGCTCAACATCCTCCTGCTCTGAGTTTGTCGCCTTCATTTCGATTGGCAGGTGGCGGAATTTGTCGTAAAACCGATCCGGGACCTGAAATGGAGTGTGAGGGATGTTATAGGGCAGATAGCAGAAAAACGGCTGGTCGTCCTCCACGTTGGCTGTCATGAAATCCATCGCTCGGTCGGTGATTTCGTCTGGTAGATAGCCTTGTCCCTGCGTAAATTGACCATTGTGCTCCACTTCGGCATCGAAATAGTGCCCCCAATGTCCTGAACAAAAGCCAAAAAATTCGTCAAATCCACGCGCGTTAGGGTGGTAGGGATATTGTGTGCCGTTATGCCATTTGCCGAAGGCACCGGTCGCATAGCCGCCGGCCTTAAAGGTATCGGCAATCGTCTTCTCGTCCAGGTTTAAACGTTCTGCTCCTGTACTCACCCCGTGTACACCACCACGCAAATGGTATCTTCCGGTTAAAAACTCAGCCCGTGTTGGGGCACAGACCGGACATACATAAAACCGGTCGAACAGAACACCGTCCCGCGCCAGCGAGTCGACATTGGGTGTATCCAGGTTGGTATTGCCATGAATACTCAAATCACCCCATCCCTGGTCATCGGTTAAAATCACAAGTACGTTTGGCTTGGCCATCTTATCTCCTATTAGAAGTGGGTTGTCGCATTAAATCACAATTGTTAGTTGTCTTGCAACTTTATCTGTCTGGATGGAAAATTGGGTGCAATCAACTACAGTAGAGTGGTTTGCGAGAACCAGTTAGCTTGCGCTTGTGTATCTAGTTGGATTATATATCCAATGGAGGGTATTCACAGTTAGATGAATTTGTATTAACACCTAACTCCACCCTGATTCCAGAGCTAATTCAGCAGCCAATATCAGAATTGTCGCTACATCCTTTTGGCGGTCAAAAAACAGCAGATGGATCCTCTAAGCCAGAGGCCAACATGGAGGTGAGAGACGCAGAAAACGAACCTAAAGAAAGCATATTCGTGGAAAGAAATGGATGGGGTAACCCATGCAATCGTCCGGGAGATATCAATTTGGTATTGTAGGCAATAATTCCTTCGACCTTAAGGCCAATTGAGTCGAGATATCGAGATGTCGATTGGTGAATAATAAGAATAACAGGTCGCAAAGCGCATGTCTGAGAAATCTTACTATGCGGTCAATATACGATATCCTCTTCCGGCAAAGAGCCCTATAATTATCCATATGGCACCAATAATATACTCACCTAAAATCAACCCCAGGAACATGGGCCTAGCCCGGCTGTAGGCTTTAAGTCCACTATGCTTAAGTGTTAGGTATTTGAGTAACCAACCGAGGAAAATAGAGAGGAAAAACATCTGAATTCCCCAACTGCTTCCTGTCGTACAACCAATCGGATGTAAAGGCCACCATAAAAACTGGTGGTACATTACCGTCATAGACAACGTACTTATAACCCCTAAGAGGATAAAACCGAGATTGGTTGGGTCTATATCAGCAGGATAAATCAGTCGTGACTCTAACACGCGAAAACCTGTACGTCCTACCCAAGATAGACCGAGTGTATTGGCACCAACTTTATAGGTGAATCTTAAAAAGAGATAGGTTGAAACAGGGAGCACTATCAAAATAGCCGATATCATTGCCATTAGTAATGGCATTCTCTTGGTTTTCTTCTCATTGGAGAGCTTAAATGTATTCATAACATGAGGCATTGTTAACTGGGTGAGATCTGTCCTGAAGCCTCGAGCCTGGAAGGTATTCAACGTTAAGTTGTGGACTCCAATCCTCCGATCTCCAAACATGGTCCTCAACATCATCATTGGTCGAAAGGTAGGATGTACGATGAGAACCCCTGCACTAGAAACCTGCCACGTAAAAATTACCCACATAATCGCAGAAAACAGGGTGATTGACAACGCTACCCAGAGAGAAATCCCCATCAGTTGGGATAACATAACCTGAAGCAGAAGCATCAAGAGTAGCCCCCACAGTGCCCAATGCTCGTCTGAAATAAATTCTTTGCCATTCGAGGTTTGCTTCTTTGATACTGTGGAAAGTATGGATTGCATCGTTACCAGAAGTCGCTTTCTCGCTTGCCACCCAATCAGACACACAATTACCAGAAAAGCTCCCATTTCTTGATGAGAAGCGAAACTTCGGGTAAAACCAAATTCTCCAGGAGAATTTGGCATCGGCCAGCCAAGAGAAGAAAAAGCAAAGCATTCAAACTTGTAAAAAAGATAAAAAAACCAGATACTGAAGGAAACCTGTTCTGCCAGGAGATATGTGATACCGATCACCGAAAGATGGATATCTAGAGGCAGCGGACGTATTGCCGAAAAAGGTTTTTCAGCCAAAAATGGATCAAGTGAAAAGCGGGTTGGGATCAGGGGAACTTGAGGAAAATAAAAGTGGAGACCATTGAAAAGATGTAATGTTCCGGCGATGGCGAAAGCAATCCACATCCATCGATTTTTGAAAAAAGTTGGCAACCGATTGCTATCTTGAGACAACCCAATGATTTCGGCAGGCAATTGCACTAGTGGGAAAGTCATCCGTTCATTTTGAATCCATTGGTGACGCAGGATGATGCTCAAGCATATCATTGCTCCATATAGTGAGAGAGCATAGAGCATCCAAATCAGCAGAGGGATTATCCAGGGAGCCCACAATATTTTCCCGCTATCTATTCCTTCATAAAATCCCCTGGCAGTAACAATATTTTCGGGCGTTAGCCAAATTGGAATATGAGCGTGAAATAGTTGGTGCCATTGATTTTCAGGTGTGGCAAAATAATACGGAGCGACGAGGGCAGGCAGCAAATACTCGACAAATGCTTTGGAAGGAATGCTTGCTGAGACACTCATCATGCCCCAGATGACCACCAGTTCACCTGTACTCAAACTCAGTTTTGGAATCTGACGTCTGAGCCCCACACTAATACATATTAGGCAAACAAGGAGAAAGAGTGGTCCAATAGGAAGATGATTACTAGCCAGATAGGTGTTGCGTACATAGTGATTGTTGTAGGGCGTGATGATACAAAAACAGATGACACAGATTAAGCCGATGGCAACGGCTTTAATGGTTAGACTTTCAGGAGCTATAGTTGCACCTCCAAGGCCCCTCACGATCTGTGACTTGCTAGTACCAATAGGCTAGTCCACCGGAAACTGGATAGTCCAATAAAAGTTTGTCAATAACTTTCAATGACTTTGAAAAACCGATGATAGGCGAAACCGATAACACTTAGAGCTGAGCAATAGAAAAAGCAGTTTATTTGAATTCAAATTCTACTTAATAACTACTTAACTCGAGTTTAGAGTGAACAAGCTAT